>DATMMV010000037.1:0-14067 GCA_035569635.1 Bacteroidia bacterium
TATAAATTTGGTGAAATCGCGTTTTAAAATTTCTTTACCGGGATTACATTCACCGTTGAAATGCAAATAAAAATCTATATTGTTTACCTTAAACAGTTGTGTGTGCACGTGAGCCGATGCAAAAAAAGGAGAGTCAGCCAATTCATCATAATTATCCGCAATTAATGTTTGGCCTTCTTTCTTCAACGAAGTAGCGATGAAATAATTATCGGGAATGTCAAGTGTAACTTTGTGCTTCTTGTTCTCCATTCCGCTAACATACATAAGGCAATTGCAGGGATTAACATAAATCTGTTTATCGTCAACGTAAGTAGAGCCTGCGTTTAAATCTGCCGCGTAATAACTATAAGTAATTTTTATTTCTTTGTGATTGGCAGATTCAACCAGCCAGGTATCTTTATCGGTTTTTTTAAAAGGCAGCGGATTATTATTTGAATCGAAGGCTTCGAATTTTTTTATGTTCTTCGAGAAATTTCCCAGCTCATATCTTCCGGGCCTCCATGCGGGGAGGTTTACTTCGGTACTTTCTGCTGTAAGCCCTGTAATGGTCAGATCGATGTACAAATAATGAGAGGCGTGATTCTTTACGTAAAGCTTATAATGCAACATATATGTTTTGCGTTGATAAACAAAGTAAATAAAAATACCTTTAACTTTGCGAAGTCAGACAAATTAAAATTATTTTTTCCATGTAAGCATGAACAAAAAAAATAAAAATAACAAAGAAGATGGCTTGGTATATTCTACCAACCGCAGCCTCTCTTTTGAAAATAACAAAGAAGAAAGTGCTGAAAGCTTATCACCTGCGCAACAAAACCTTCGAATTCATTTAGACCGCCTTGGTGGAGGGAAATTTATTTCGCGTGTTGCAGGTTTTTCGGGAAGTGAAGAAGAACTTGAAAAACTGGGAAAAGAATTAAAACAAAAGTGCGGCGTTGGCGGCACCGTAAAAAATGACGAGATACTTATACAGGGCGACCACCGTGATAAAATTCTTACTATACTGCAAAAAGCCGGTTATTCAGTTAAGAAAGCAGGAGGATAACGATAATTTAATAAACTGTTGATTATTTTTTATTGTAATCTCTGACCAACCTTTGATAATTGTAATATCTGGTATCTTTTCTCCTGCAACTATAGCATAAACGACTTGTTTTTGATTATTGCTACGAACGGTATGGTTTGAGATAAGCACGGTATAGAAAAATGTCTCTAACGGTAAAATGTAACTGATGTAATGTATTATTTTTTAATAACTTGTACGAATTCTAAAGCCGAAACAATTAATAACCCGGTTTTTTCAGTTGGTAATATGGGCGGTTTTGTTAGCCGAATTCCGACCATTTTTATCCCTTTTTTTCCCTATATTAGCGCTCCAAACCATTCTTTTTTTGAACAAGGGAATATTATATAGTATTATTTTAATTACAGTTTTCTGCCTGTCTGTTAATGCCCAGTATTTTGCCAAGCGCGATTCCTGGAAAAAAGAACGTAAAGAATGGATTGTAGGAGGGGGTGCTTCCAACTTTTTGGGTGACTTGGGAGGGTTAAATAAAGTTGGCACGCATTACAGTTATGCCGACCTTGAGTTGGAGTTAACACGTCCTACCGCTTCGCTGGGATATCGTTACCGCATAAATAAACGCTTCGCGTCACGCACGGATTTTTCTTACCTGCTTGTTAAAGGAGACGATAAATTAACGCTTGAACCTTTCAGGCATAACCGCAACCTTAGTTTTAAATCAAATATTTTTGAACTTTCCACAAACATAGAAATTTCTTTAAGTTTTGACCGCCATGGTAACCGTTACCACATTAAAAAAACACTTGTACGCAGGTATAAAGCATACAGTAGTTATTATTATGTGTTTGTGGGTATCGGGGCTTTTTATTTTAACCCTAAAGCGCAGTATGGAGGTAATTGGTACGAACTTCAGAAATTAAGCACGGAAGGCGAAGGTTTACCTGGCGGCCCGCCTAAATATAAACGTGTTTCTATATGTATACCCATCGGAATTGGTGCTAGATATAAATTAAATGCAAAATGGACAATTGGTATTGAGTATAATTTCCGTAAAACATTTACAGATTACATTGATGATTGCAGTGGTACTTACTACGACCCTAAGTTATTGTTGCAATATAAAGGCCCTGTTGCCGTAGCTTTGGCCGACCCAAGTTTAGGTTTAATTCCCAACGCCACAAAACCTAACGGAGATGGCACTGGTGCACAACGGGGAGATAAGCGTGATAAGGATTCTTATATGAATCTGGAAATAAAAATAGGCTATGTACTTGATAGCCGTAAAAGGCGCCGTATAACTAAGGCCAAATTCTAAATTGGTTCGGTTTTTGTGTCTTTTAAATTTACCACTCAAATACCAAAAGGGGGGATTTTATCGAAGGTTATAATATACCTTTTAAAATTTCGTTAAATTTAAAACCTAAAAACAATAGTTATGAAGAACAGCCGGATTAAGATGTCGTTGGTTACCGTGAGCCTTGCTTTATTGTCTTTTTCAACCGTAAATTATTTCTTTGATAAAAACCAGATTATTCTGGATATTGTAATGAACGGGTTATACAACGCGCATTATGAACCAAAAAAAATTGACGATAATTTCTCGGCCCGCTTTTTTGATTTATATTTAAAAAGAGTTGATTACACAAAAATGTTTTTAATGCAACCCGATGTGGAAAACATGGGCAAGTATAAAACAAAAGTGGATGACCAGATTCAGAACGAAACGTTTGAATTGTTTGAACTCTCAAACGAATTAATTACGCGCCGCATTGAAGAAAAAGAATCCTGGTATAAGGAGATTCTTTCAAAACCCTTTGATTATAAAACGAACGAAGAATATGAAACTGACGGGCAAAAAACCGAATTCGCAAAAAACGAAACTGAATTACGCAACAAATGGAGGCAGTATTTACAATACCATACAGTGGCCCGCTTAAACGAATTGGTTGATGCCAATGAAAAAATAAAATCTGTAAAAGATACGGTTGCCAAAGCCCGTCCTTTTGATTCTTTAGAAGTGGAAGCGCGTGGCAAAGTGGTTAAAACAATGGCGAATTATTTTAAACGCCTTAAAAAAAGAACAAAGAAGGATCGCTACGGTGATTATGTAAATACAATTGCAGCCATGTACGACCCGCATACTGAATTTTTTGCGCCTAAGGAAAAAAAGAAATTTGATCAGAGCATGAGCGGGCAGTTAGAAGGAATAGGAGCGCGCCTGCAGCAAAAAGATGAGTATATTAAAGTTAGCGAGGTAATGGTTGCCGGCCCTGCCTATAAAGAGGGAGAACTTAAAGCGGGAGATTTTATTATTAAAGTTGCCCAGGGCAATGATAAAGCCGTAGATATTGTTGGAATGGACATTGATGATGCTATCGAATTAATTAAAGGGAAAAAAGGAACGGAAGTCAGGTTAACCGTTAAGAAGGAAGACGGAAGTACAAAAGTTATTCCTATTATCAGGGATATTATTGAGATGGACGAAACTTTTGCGCACTCAGCAGTGATTGATAACGGAAAAAATAAAACCGGATATATAAAACTTCCTACTTTTTACAGTGATTTTACGCGTACGGGAGCCCACCATTGCGCAAAAGACATAAGAAATGAAATAGAAAAACTTAAAAATGAAAACATAACCGGTATTGTCCTTGATTTGCGCGATAATGGAGGGGGGTCTTTGTCGGAAGTAGTGGATATGGGTGGTTTATTTATTAAGAGTGGCCCGATTGTGCAGGTGGGTAAACATGAATTGCAAAAGGACGGAACAAAGCAAACCAAGATCGACCAACTTAACGATAAAAACCCTGACCAGATTTATGACGGGCCCTTTGTGGTTTTAATAAACCGTAACAGTGCATCTGCTTCCGAAATTATGGCGGCTGCAATGCAGGATTATAAACGTGCCGTTATAATTGGTACGCAATCTTTCGGTAAAGGCACCGTGCAATCTTTTTTAGAGTTGGATAACTATATTTTGCCTCAATTTGATACACTTAAGCCTTTGGGTTCTTTAAAAGTTACTATGCAAAAATTTTATCGTATTAATGGTGGGGCCACTCAATTAAGAGGCGTAATGCCGGATATTACTTTACCTGACCCTTATTTTTATATTGACGGTGGCGAGAAAGAACTGGATAACCCGATGCCCTGGGATGAAATTCAGAAAGCACAATATGTTGCTTATGACATTATAAATTATGAGAAAATTAAAAAAGCCAGTCAGGAAAGAATTAAAAAAAGCAAAGAATTCGGTTTGATAGAAATGGAAGCTAAATCCGTAAAAACTAAAAAGGATGATACTAAGTATAGCCTGAATCTTGAAAAATATGCCGCCGAAGCAAAAAAATTTAAAGAGGAAAATAAAAAGTACGGCGACCTGAACAAAGATTTAAGAGGTTTTGACGCAACGCTTATGCAGGTGGATGTACAACGTTTATCGGCCGATACCAATAAACTAAACCGCGAAAAAAAGTGGGCACTTAACCTTAAAAAAGATTTTTACCTGCAGGAAGCAACTAATGTTATAGGTGATATGAAGTAAATCGCCCCTCAGTTACAATTAACTTAAACTCCTGCCCTCCGTCTTTCCTTTTTAAAACTTAACAATTTTTAAGAGTAATCTTTATTCTTGGTATTTAAACAATATCCCGTCTACAGGATTGATACAGATTTATATATGTATCTTGTGAAAAATATTAGTAGTGAGATTTGTCGCGTTATATTTCGTAATTATCTTTTCTTTTTGCCAGTTTGGATTTTCTCAAAACGACCTGAATTATTATATCAGCGCTGCAAAAGTAAACAGCCCTTTAATACAGGATAATAAAAATCAAAGTGCCGCTGCAAAAATTGAAGCGGAAAGAATAAAGGCGGTTTATACCAAACCCCAGGTTACATTTATGGGCAGCCTTTCCTTTTCGCCTATCATTTCTCAGGATAGTGGTAAAACAAAACTTGTATTTAGTCCGAGCGACGCTATAAAATACGTGGGATACGATATTGCAGCCAGTAACGGAGGTGTTTATATGGGTTTAATTAATGTGAATCAACCTTTGTTTAATAATTCCAAGTATAAAACAGCAGCTGAGCAGGCTTTAATCGGAGCCCGCATAAATGAAAACAATATTCAAATCAGCGGGCATGATATTGAAAAAATTGTAGGTGATCAATATATCCTTTGCTTTCAGGACATGAAACAAATTGATTATCTGAATAATTTAATTGAGTTAATTAAAGAGCAAAAAACTTCAGTAACAAAACTGGCAGAAGACGGTTTGTTAAAGCAATCGGATATGTTATTGGTAAATATTGAGTATCAGACCCAGTTAAATATGTTAAACTACTACAACGCTGTTTATAAAAGGGATTTAATGGATTTGAATATTTTATGCGGAATAAATGACACAAGTTATGTTGCCATTAAAGATATTAACCTGGCTGTAAACCCCAATATTACTTTTTCAAAATTTACGGAGAAATTCAGGTTAGACAGTTTAAACCTTGTTGCCTCACAAAAAATATTTGAATTAAAATATAAATCGCAATTAAGTGCTTTTGGTAATGCGGGTTTGAATGGGGTATATGTACCGACTTTGCCTAACCGCTTCGGTATGAGCGCAGGTTTGAATTTCACGGTATATATTTTTGACGGAAAACAAAAAAGCCTGAACCAGAAAAAAACAGATATACTTATTAAATCGACCCAGGCGTATAAATCTAATTTTGTTACGCAAAACACTATACGCAAAAGTAAACTACTTACTGAAATTTCTTCGCTTGAAGCAAGAATGGCAATAGCCTCGGCCCAGTTAAAAGATTACAAACAGCTTCTGGAGTTTTATAAAAAGGAATTAATGACCGGGCAGCAATCGGTTGTTTTATATATTACCACGGTTAAAGGCCTGGCTACTTTACAACGCGATTATGTGCTGATGCAAACTAATAAACAACTTTTAATTAATACCTACAATTACTGGAATTGGTAAATTATACACCTATGAAAAAAAACCTGATTTATATTTTATTCATTCTTGTTTTTGTTTCCTGCAATCATCCTAAAAATGAAGAGGAGCAGGGAATAAAAGCGAAATCGCCCGTGCAGGTAGTAAATGTAAGAGTGGGTTCTATAAATGATAATCTGGTATTATCAGCTACCACTATTTATCTGAAACGTAATGTTGTAACTGCGCAAATACCCGCTTTTATTACTAAAGTTAATATCCGCCTTGGCGATAAAGTAAGTAAGGGGGCAGTGTTGTATGAATTGGAAACAAAGGAACGTAAGGCATTGGGAAAAGCCGGTATAGAAGATACATCCCTGGCTAATTTGGGTATTATAAAAGTTTATGCCCCTGCTTCCGGTATCATAAGCACATTTGATAAACAACAAACAGGAGATTACATTTTAGAAGGAACCCAACTATGTACTATTTCTGAAAGTAATGATCTGGCATTTCAGGTTAATGTGCCTTTTGAATTTATTGAGTTTGCGAAAGTGGGCACTCAATGCAGCGTAATGCTTCCTGATAACAGTATTCACCAGGCTGTTATCACTACTCCGCTTACAGCCATGAATGCCCTTGCACAAACACAAACTATATTGGCAAAAACAAACGAAGTACTTTTCCTTCCCGAAAACCTTATTGTAAAAGTACAAATCAGCAAAGCGGCAAACGGAAGCAAGCAAATAGTACCCAAGCCTTGCGTACTAAGCGATGAAATGATGCAGGAATTCTGGGTAATGAAAGTAATAAACGACAGTACAGCCATTAAAGTTCCTGTCATAATCGGCAACAAAAATGCAAATGAAGTGGAGATACAACAGCCTCAGTTTAATGCTGCCGATAAAATAATTATAAACGGAAATTACGGCTTGCCGGATACCGCATCCGTTAAAATTACAAAGTAACAGTTATGACAGGGAAAAATTATTTTCAAATATTCACCAAACCTATTTTGTTTGTTGCTGTTTTGTTACTGATAGCGGGGGTGTTTTCATTTACCAGAATGCAGACAAATTTGTTTCCTGAAGTTCTTTTTCCACGTATTACTATTATTGCCGATGCAGGCCAGGTGCCTGTTGACCGCATGATGATTACTATCACCAAACCATTGGAAAGCGCCGTAAAACGCGTAAAGGGAGTAACGATTGTAAGAAGCAGCACAAGCCGGGGTACCTGTACCATTGATATTTATTTTGAATGGGGACTGGATACTTATGCGCAAAAAACACAAATAGAAAGCCGCATTAATGAAATAAAGAATTTTCTCCCGCAAGGAGTCAACCTTTCCATTGAAGCGATGAACCAATCGTTATTTCCGGTATATGGTTTTACGTTGGAAGGGCCTAAACATAGTCAGGTAGGATTACGCGATGTGGCTAATTTAACCTGCCGCCCGGTTTTTTCGCAGGTAAGCGGTATTTCAAATGTTGTTGTGCGGGGAGGAAGAGCGAAAGATTTTGTAATAATTCCTGACCCGGTAAAATTGTCTTCATTGGGAATTACTCCGAACGCGATCATTAATGCGTTTAACAACAATAATTTTGTTTTGTCAAATGGGTATATGTCTGACTACCGCAGGCTTTATCTTTCTCTTACTGATACACGTGTTAATGACAAAGACGCGCTTGAAAACCTGATTCTGAAAAATGACGGTAACCGTGTGGTAAAATTAAAGGAAGTGGCTGCCATTGAAATTCAGGAGCAACAGGAGTTTTTAATTATAAATGCAAACGGAAGTAACGCTGTACTTATTGATTTGGTAAAACAGCCGGGAGTAAACCTGGTAGATTTTGCCAAAGACGCACAGGCAAAAGCTGTTGAAGTAAGAAAAATTTTACCGAAAGGATATCAGTTAAAACCCTATTACGATCAAAGCGCTTTTGTGCAGGACAGCATAGGTAGTGTAATGGAAACGATTTATGAAGGCTTAATCCTGGCATTAATTGTAATGATAATTTTTCTCCGTTCATGGAGGGCAAGTTTGGTGGTGATGCTCACTATACCCGTTACTCTTGCATTTACACTGTTTGTACTCTACCTGGTTGGAATTACTATTAATATTATGTCGTTGGGTGCCATCGCCGCATCTATCGGTTTAATAATAGATGATGCCATCGTTATCATTGAACAGATTTACAGGGGTCATGAAGACCATCCGGAAAAAGACCGGTTTACCATCGTAAAAGAAGCAATCAAAGGCTTATTTCCAGCAATGATTGGCTCTTCTCTTGCCACCATTGTAATACATTTTCCTTTCCGATTGATGAGTGGTTTAGCCGGTAGTTTTTTTAAAGAACTCTCAGATACCATGCAGATTTCTATGATTACCTCTTTTTTAGTTACCTGGTTATTGCTTCCCGTATTGCATTTAATAATAGGATACAGGGCCTCATTGAAACCTCATTCACATACAATGAATGATTCAATGAATAAACTGAAGTGGCTTACCTGGTTTTTCAGGAAGCCGTTCATTGCAATAATTTTAGTGTTGTCGCTCGGGATCTCAGCATGGTGGGCTTCAGATAAATTGGAAACCGGATTCTTACCCGATTTGGATGAAGGGACAATTGTGTTGGATTACATTTCTCCCGCAGGTACTACGAATGAAGAAACCGACCAGATTTGCAAGGAGATGGAAAAAATTATTATGGCTCATCCTGATGTGGAATCCTATTCGCGCCGTACTGGTACACACATGGCATTCAGGAGCGACCCGCCTAATATCGGCGATTATTCCATTCAATTAAAAAAGAACAGAAAAAAAACCACGGAGCAGGTCATAAATGAATTACGCCGCGAAATTGAATCTACCGTAACCGTAATGGAAGAAATTTCTTTCGGGCAAAGGATATCAGACTTACTCGGAGATTTAATGAGCACACCTTCTCCGATACAGGTTAAAATTTATGGCGATGATTACAATTTATTAAAACAATATGCCAAACAGGCCGATACTTTG
Organism: Bacteroidia bacterium; assembly: GCA_035569635.1. Taxonomy (GTDB): domain Bacteria; phylum Bacteroidota; class Bacteroidia; order B-17B0; family Aurantibacillaceae; genus PALSA-968. The sequence continues at coordinate 8,990 of DATMMV010000037.1, forward strand.
ATGCAGCAGGTAACCGGTGTTGTGGATATTAATAACGGATTGGTTACGGCAGGGCCCTCACTTATTTTTACTCCCGACCAGGAAAAATTAAGCCTGTATAAAATATCGCTCAGCGATTTTCAAACTCAGCTTACGGCTTATACAGGCGGTATACCGCTCGGATTAAATGCAAATGTGCCCATCCCTTCACCCTCGCAGGCAGCCATGACAGGCGGATTGCAAATCGGTTCTTTGCAAGACGGAGAACAAATGCGCAGAATACTTTTGCGATTTTCAGATTTTAAAACAAACGATTTAGAACATTTAAAACGCCAACTTATATTTTTACCTGATGGTACTACCAGGCCTTTGTCATTTTTTACGGATGTAAAAATAATTCCGGGAGAAATAGAATATCGCAGAGAAGATTTAAAATCAGCGGTGGTACTTACGGCACGCCTCGAAAACCGCGATTTGGGAGGAGCGATAAAAGATATACAAAGGGTTTTTAAAGAAAAATTACCGTTGCCGCAGGGATACACAATTTCATACGGAGGCGCGTATGCCGAGCAACAACAATCTTTTAAAGAACTGTTGATTATTCTGGGCATGGCTACTTTATTTGTATTCGGGGTATTGATGTTTTTATTTAAAGAATGGCTTCTTTCATTTCTTGTACTGTTTATTTCAGTAATGGGAATCGCCGGATGTATACTTGCTTTATATATTGTAGGTATTCCGTTAAACGTAAGCAGTTATACGGGAATTATTATGATTGTGGGTATAATAGCTGAGAATGCGATTTTTACGGTCAATCAGTTTAAATATAATTTAAAAGAAACCGGAAATATTGATACTTCCATTAATTACGCAATCGCATTAAGAATTCGCCCCAAACTAATGACCGCCATCGGCGCAATTTTAGCTTTATTTCCGCTGGCTTTAGGAATGGGTATCGGCGCGCAAATGCAGCAACCTCTGGCGGTAGCAGTTATTGGCGGTTTTGTTGCCGGATTACCTTTGTTGTTATTGGTGTTTCCCAGTTTACTCAGGCTGATGTACAGAAAATAAATTAATAGTACGAATAAAGCAACCGCACAATTTGCATGGTTTTGTTAATGGGGTCGCGGGTAACGTAAGAAGTGGGAAGGCCCGTGGTCACATCATTTACATAACCGGTTTCACTTATCATCAGTCCGTTTTTATAGTGCTTTTCCATATCCAGAAAATCATTTTTATCATACTCAAAAGTATCTTTTATCTCAACCGGTGTTGCTGCGTTTGAAGTATATTTTTTCTCAACAAGTTTGTTTTTATTGTTATAGACAAAATCAGTAACCTGATTAATCCAGGTGGCAATAAAGCTCTCATTGTACTGTTTGGGTTGTTTGTTTTTATTGAAGCTTACAATAATTTCTTTAAACACCCGATCTTCATCATTTAAACAAAGTTTTTTGTATTGCAATTCGGAAGTGTATGCGTACTTGTATTTTTCTTCAAACTGTTTTTGTTGCTGCCCCAAAACAAAAACTGATTTATCCTGACTGCTGTTTGTTTCCCGGCAAAATAAAACACGTGTAACACGGTTGAGGCTATCGTACCAATAATAAGTGCTGTTGTAAACGTTTCCGTCGTTATAACGTTTGCAGCTTAAATTACTTTTTTCATTGTAGAAAAAGGTGCAGGAGAGGGTGTCAAACTCATACACATTTTTATAATAGGCACTTCCGGCATAAACCAAACGTTTGCGTTTGTAAACGGGCGCGGTTTGAAATTCTTTCTGAATGATTCGTTTTATAATCGTGTAATAGCAACGCGTTAACCGCCCTAAACTGTCAAATTCATAATGGCGGCTCAGGTCACGGTCGTCGGCAACCTGAAAATCTTTTTTATCCACCATATCAAAGACAATAGATTTTATTTTGCGTGATTTGATCTCTGCAAAATTAAAATCGGGAATATTATCGGCAATATGTTGTATGGGCGGATGAAAAACCTGCGCCTTTACGGACGAAATCGTAATAATGAAAAGAATTAAATATTTTACTGCGCTCACTTTATTTGTTCAAGCGCTTCATCCATTGTTTTTGCGGGGGCATTGCATGTTTTGTTACTGCACACGTAAACCAGTGTTTCATCCGGTTTGTAACGCCCTTTTAATAAAGCAATTTCTGAAGCCTGTTTGCTATAAACAAAAATGGCATTTGGATGGTAATGTTTTGCGAAGCCCGTCCTGAATTCATCAACATCTTTACCAACAATGCAAACCTCGTAAAAGGCAAAATTATGCCGTAAAGCTGCAAGTGCCCAGTTAGAGTGGGAGGAGGGCGCCGATTTTATTTCGGATTGCATTTGCTGAAGCATTTTAGCGGCGGTTTCTTCATAACACGAAGTTCCCGTAAGTGCATAAAGCGATTGCAGATTAATTGCCATTTGCGAGTTGGAGGCAGGTATTACATTGTCGTTTATCTCAAAATTTTTGGCAATTAATGCCTCTCCGTTTTGTGCCGAAAAGTAAAAAAGGCCCTTTTCTTCATTGTAAAAATGAGTAAAACAATAATCTGTTAGTTGCATTGCCCGCTCCAGAAATTTATTCTCTCCGGAAATGTTAAAAAGGCCGATTAAGGCATCAATCATAAAAGCATAGTCATCTAAGAAAGCGGCACCATAAGCTTCTTTTCCTTTCGTGCATCGGTACAAGGAGTTATCCGCACAAATGAAATATTCCTTCATGAATTCAGCGTTTTTCAAAGCCAGGCTCAAAAATTTTTGCTCATTAAATGTTAAAAAAGCTTCACCAAAGGCTTTGCACATCAACCCGTTCCATGAGGCGATCATTTTATCATCTAATCCGGGACGCACGCGCTTACCTCTTTGTTCCATTAACATTTTCTTACAGGCAGAAATTTTTTCCTGCAAATCTTTCTCACTAATGGAATGTTTAGTTAAAATTTCTTTTTCCGGAGTATTTCTTAATAAAATATAAAACTCATCTTCCCAATAACCGATTTCATTTACTGAATAATAATCAGCGAACAAATCGAAATCTTTCTTTAAAATATCTTTCAGTTCTTCTTTCGTCCAGATATAAAACAAACCTTCTTTTCCCTCACTATCGGCATCAAGCGCGCTGTAAAATCCTCCTTCGGGTGAAGTCATTTCTCGTTCAATAAATTCTATTGTTTCGTAAACAACCTGCTTATACAATGGATTTTTAGTCTGGCGGTATCCCTCGCAATACAAAGAGATCAATTGCGCATTGTCATACAACATTTTTTCAAAGTGCGGTACTTTCCAGAATGTATCAGTGCTGTAACGCGCAAAACCTCCGCCCAAATGGTCGTAAATACCGCCATAAGCCATTTTCTCCAACGTAAGATGCACTTGTTGTAAAAGCTCTTCATCTTTTTTTAAATGCGCGAAACGCAATAAAAACAAATAATTATTGGGCATTGGAAATTTGGGAGCACTGAGATTGCCTCCTTCGGTTTTATCAAAATGTTTTTGCCATTTGCTTACGGCCTCTTGTAATTCCTGAATAGTAATTACAGAAATTTCCCGGGCAGAAAGATGAGAAAATTCATTTACCTGTTTAATTCCCCGCGTAAGTTCCTGAGCATATTCCTCAACTTTGCTTTTGTTTTGGGAATACATCGTTGCAAGATTTTTAAGCAACTCAACCCATCTTTGTTTCGGGAAATAAGTACCTCCGTATACAGGCCTGCCGTCGGGTAATACAAAACAATTCAAGGGCCAACCACCATGACCGCTCATTAATTGCACAGCCGTCATGTAAATATGATCTACGTCGGGACGTTCTTCTCTGTCCACTTTAATATTGATGAAATATTTATTCATCAATGCAGCGGTTTCTTCATCTTCAAAACATTCGTGTTCCATTACATGGCACCAATGACAAGCAGAATAGCCAATGCTTACCAGCACTAATTTATTTTCTTTTTTGGCTTGTGAGAAAACTTCCTCACTCCATACCTGCCAGTTAACGGGGTTATGCGCGTGCTGTAGCAGGTAAGGGCTCCTGGCGTTTATTAAACTGTTAGTGTGCTTCATTAAATAAAAAATCCGGCTCTAAGGTAAGAACCGGATTCGTAGAATGTAAATTAAAATATCAACTCATGTATTTGGTTTGCCTCCAATAGAGAAAAATGAAAAGCAGATCCAATACAATAACAAGCGCAAAAACGCCGAAGGCAATATTTTTCATGAAAGCGGGCATGCTATCCATCATTTTACTGGGGTCGCCCTGACCGGTTAAAAAACCTGAACCATAATACAAAACTTCGGAGGCTGTATAAATATAGAAACCTTTCTTTTTTAATCTCCACATTAATACAACGCCGATAAGTGTGGCGGCTAAAAATATATTATCTACAATAAGTTTGGTAACCATATTTTTTTTATAGTTTGGATCCATGTATTGCATCTCAAGCTGGTTTGCCATTTCTTCGCTGAAACCACGAACCTGTTCAATTTCTTTTTGTTTGGCCTCATCCGATTTTAAAATATTCGGAATGCTTAAAAGGCTTAATAAAAAAATCAATCCGCAACCGATATAAGATAAAATGCAAAGCGTTTTTAGAGCTTGTGGTTTTTCATTGGGAATTAACTCTGTAGTCTCCATTTTTTAATTATTTATAAGTTATGTAATCTTTTAAGAGTTGCAGATTTTCATTGAACGAAGCAATATCCTTGTTGTAAAAATCCACCATAATTAATTCCTCTAAGGTATAACGTTTTCCGTCAATAAAACCAACAATCCATGCGTCGGTTTGCCCTTTTTGAATCGCTTTTTGCCTTTGTTTTTCCGCATCATGAATGCCGTTGAATTTCCCCTGTGTAAAACGGGTAATACCATCCGGGTAATCCACCACTTCGGGTTGCCCGAATTCCTGCAAATGATTCCATTTATAATTTTCGGGGTGACGGTAAGCAGCGATTTGCACTTTAAAAATCATTTTGCCCGAACAAATTTTTTCTCCGATAGACATCAATTTAGCGTACACTTCCGGGTTGTTTAAACTTTTCCCTTTTAATGCAGAGAAATCAAGCGTTTTAAAACCATCGCAAGGATTTGTTGT
>DATMMV010000038.1:0-84343 GCA_035569635.1 Bacteroidia bacterium
CTCCATTGACAGATTTCATAGGGCGTGTCATGTCGTTACCGTTTATACTTGTGTAATCCACCGTGTAAAGAATGTTCGGGTTATTGGTAAACGATACATAACTGTCGTGTCCGCCTTGTACCTGAGTAAAATTTAATTCTCCCCATGTTTGTCCGCTGTTTGTTGTATGAAATAATTCACTCATATCGCAGGCAACGTATATTTCGTTGTGATTTGCGGGGTTGATGGACGGAGAGAAGAGTGCCCCGCCCCCACCTATACCATGACTTTGCCATGATGTTGGTGCTTGAGAAAAAGTTGTTGTAAGCAAACAAATGCCAATAATTGTAAAACAATTTTTTTTCATGGTTATATAATTACAAGGGTTAATTGATAACTAATGTAGCATATTTTTTTAACTTGCAAAGTGCAGTTGTAGATTGTAATGAATAAAAGAAACGAGGGCCGGGCTTTATGCTTTAATCTATAACGCAAATACAAAAAATTATTCCTTCACAAACTTTATGTGAGAATTATTTGTTTGCACGGAATAAATACCCGCTGGTAATTTACTGACATCAATTTGTTCCATTGTGCTTTTGGTTTTTGTTTGAAAAACAATTTCCCCAAGGCAATTGGAAAAAGTAAGCAAGCCTAATTCTGAAGGAGATCGGATGGTAATATTATCAGTAGCCGGATTGGGAAAAATACTTATCTCCTTTTTAGTATTAACACCTCCGATTATAGTTGTTCCCCCATTACAAATAAGAGGTATTAAATAGGAAGAATCGGTTACACAACCCGTATTAGACCATGATCCCGATTGGCCATCAGCACTTGTACCAATCCTAACTGATAAATCCGAGCCAGTCGTACATGAATTTTTTGACTGAATGGAGAAACAAAAATTCCAATTAGAAGATGCTATAGTTCCCGTGCAATTGTCTCCGAAATTATCTCCGGGATTGTTTTGACCGATAGTTGTTTCAAAATAAAAACCTGCCGGCCAATGTGTACCATTTGCGATAGAAACAACTCCATTTTTGTAATAAGCCCAAAAACCCGTGCCACTGCATGGCGGAGGTGGAGTTGTTACTAAAGTGCTGGTATCCCAACTTGGGCCAAATTTTAATTGAACACCATGCAACCAATTAGTGTTAATTTGTGAATATTGATCTACATGGTAACAAAAATTAACTACCTGACCCGGGTTATAACTTGCATTTATTGGTTGAGGATTAACAGTTGATGAAGCATTAACAACACAGTGATTACACAGTTCCAGGGCGTACACAGAAAGTTTAAAAGTGCCTTTTTGATTAGTGCCACCACTGACTTGTATATAATAGGTTTGTCCCGGGATTAGATAAGAAGTTATTAGTAAAGATGCGACTCCGCCTGAGCCTACCGCGCAATACCCTACTCCGCCTCCTAACGAACCACAGGAACCCGAATATAATGCGATATTAGGATTAGAGAAGGTTGCATTACTTACTGTAATATTCACACCATATCCGTTTGAAGGGGCAATGAAAGAATACCAAACATCATAAGCGGGAGCACTCATATAACTTGCACTACCGGTACAACCCGTACCTTGATAAACATAAGGAGTTTCAGGTGTTGCAAATATATTACTGTCATTTAGAATTATTGTAGTTCCGTCGTTTTCTCCTGTTGTAGCAGAGCAGGTTGCAGGAGCAGGTAATACACCTAAAAAAGTAGCTGTAGAACAATTATCATTAACCGCTATTTGAGCGACGATACGGGATGCATTGAAAATTGTGAGAGAAAAGATAGAAGCGTAAAATATTTTTTTCATAGCAATGTAAATATACAAAATATTTAATCCTTTTGATTAAAAATTAGCAGGGATTGCAGCGGAAAGCCCGACCTTCCGAAAAGTTTAAATAATACCGGGTTATTGCAGGTTAACGACCATAATCTAAGACATTGAACAAACAATGAAAAAATATGATTTATATCTTTTTGTCAACTAAAAAATACCCGTAAATTAGTGGCTCTTTTTAAAAACAAAATAAAATTATATAAGATGAAAGTATCAGTAATAGGAGCAGGAAATGTAGGCGCTACTTGTGCCGATGTAATGGCCTTTCGCCGCGTGGCAGCCGAAGTGGTATTATTAGACATTCGCGAAAATTTTGCAGAAGGTAAAGCATTAGATATGATGCAAACCGCAACACTTAACCAGTTTAACACAAAAGTTACCGGCAGCACAAACGATTACGGCAAAACCGCCAACAGCGACGTAGTAGTAATTACCAGCGGAGTACCCCGTAAACCCGGAATGACCCGTGAAGAGCTTATCGGAATAAACGCAGGTATCGTAAAAACCGTTACCGAAAATGTTTTAAAACATTCGCCTAAAGCGATCATTGTTGTTGTAAGTAATCCGATGGATACAATGACTTATTTAGCTTTAAAAGAAAGCAAATTACCCAAACAACGCATTATTGGTATGGGTGGAATATTAGACAGTGCCCGTTTTAAATGTTATTTATCATTGGCATTAAATGCATCTGCAAACGACATCGAAGGAATGGTAATCGGCGGACACGGTGATACTACTATGATTCCTTTAACTCGTTTAGCTTCTTACAAAGGCGTTCCGGTTTCTCAGTTCTTAGCAACAGATGCTCTTAAAAAAGTTGCTGCTGATACAATGGTAGGTGGTGCTACACTTACAGGTATGTTAGGTACTTCCGCGTGGTATGCACCGGGGGCGGCTGTATCGGCTTTGGTTGACAGCATTCTTCACGACCAAAAACGTTTGTTCCCTTGCTGCGTTGCTTTAGACGGCGAATACGGACAAAAAGATATTTGCTTAGGAGTACCGGTTATCATTGGGAAAAATGGTTGGGAAAAAATTGTGGATGTAAATCTTAATGACGACGAAAAAGCCGTTTTTGCAAAAAGTGCCGAAGCCGTACGAAACATGAATAGTGTTTTGGCAAGCACCAAAGTTTAATTTCATTTTACTACAAATAAAAAAGGCTACTGAACGGGTAGCCCTTTTTATTTGTAGTAGTTAATTTTATTTTGAAATAATAAGTTTTACTACTCTCGCTTCATTAGCTGATTGCATGGAAACGAAATATGTGCCAATTGGCAAAACACTCAGATTTATTTGCTCATTTATTTTTCCGGTTCGGTTTTGAAATGTTTTTGCATAAACGATTTCTCCCAACATATTTGACATACTTACTTTTACCTGTGCGGAAGAAATATTTTCAGCCGCTAAATTAAAAATGCCTGAACCCGGGTTAGGATAAACATTTAGTGAAACAATAATTTTCTGAGCCTGTTGCGCATTGTTCCCTAACGAAATGCAGGGAGAGTTTTCCACAACGCCCGAATCTACATTAGTTACGGAAACTACCGGGGCAAAAGTAAACGAGGTTACGGTTGTTACAACAGAGGCTGCAACGAAAGCTCGCTGAGTGGTAGGTAATGAAATATTAATTTGATTACATCCTCCGTTAGAATTTCCGGACGAATCTGTTTTTACCAGATAATAATTATAAGGCCCGCCACTTAAACTGTTTGAATAAGCGCCTAATGCAAATCCTTTATCCGGTGTTTGCACCAAAGAAGGCGCCCAATCATCCTTAGTACCGCCAAAGCCGTGGCAATAAGATAAATTTCCTTTATTATCCGTTTTTAATAGCATCGCATCGCTGCCACCCATACTATTACTATATACCGAGCCCGAAAGAACATAACTACTGTCTTTAGTTTCAGTAACACAAAGTGCCTGCTCATAACCCGGGCCACCGTATGTTTTTGTCCAAAGTGTATCGCCTGTATTATTTGTTCTGATGAGAAAAGCATCTGTTGTTGTACCCGCGCCTAAATATCCGGCCAGGATATAGCCTCCGTCAAATGTTTGGCGCATCATATAACCCCAGTCTGTTGACAGGGTTCCGTAATACTTTGACCATTGCATCACGCCTGACGAATCTGTTTTAAAGGCATACGCATCAATCGTAGAGTTGCCGGCATTATTAGCAGCCCCTGATACAATAAAACCTTTATCTTTTGTTTGCTGCACAAAATATCCAAGTTCGTCAGAAGGAGTACCATAGGCTTTAGACCAAAGAATATTTCCGTTTATATTAACTTTAATTAAAAAGTAATCATAATTTCCCGCGCCAAAGCTATTCGTGTAACCGCAAATTATAAATCCGCCATCCGTGGTTTGTTGAATTGAGTTTGCTTCATCATCGCCGCTTCCACCAATAATTTTTGTCCATAGAGTATCTCCTCTCCCATCCGTTTTAATTAAAAAAACATTCCAATCTGAACTTAAAGTAGTTCCCACTACAAAATAACCGCCGTCGTTACTTTGTATTACGCATTGCCCGTAATCTACACCGGTGGTGCCATATGTTTTTGACCAGAGTGTATCTCCGGCGGCATCTGTTTTTACCAAATAAAAATCTCTGTCCTGCGTAGCAGCAGAACTGTCCGTTCCGGCTAAAACAAAGCCGCCGTCGGCCGTTTGTTGAATTGCATTTGTATTTGAAAAAGCCGTATTTTTTACGCAATATGTTTTTTGAAAACTTGTTTGAGATTTTACAGAAAGTACTTGCAGGATGAAAAGGCTTACAATAAATAAGAATTTCTTCATTCGTTGTCGTTTAGTTCAAAAATACAAAAAAAACCCGGTTTTTTATACAAGTCCCCTCGCTTTTAGTTCAAGGTATTTATTTATGGTATTAACCGACAGGTTTTGCGGACTGGTGTAAACAGTTTGAATACCGCAGGCTGCAAGCTCTTTTGTAATAAGGCGTTTCTCCAATTCAAACTTTTCAGCAATGGTTTTATAATAAATTTCGAAAGTATTACCGGCATTTTTATCGAGCAGTTTACGTAATTCCGTGTTTTCAAAAAAGATTACCACTAATAAATGATTTTTTGCCAGCTGCCTCAAATATTTTAATTGCCTGCGCAAAGAACTCAACGATTCAAAATTTGTAAAAAGCAATAGTAAGCTACGTTGATTTACCCGGTGCTTAACGTGCGTATACAAAGCGCTGAAATCGCTCTCGGTATAATTTGTTTCCTGGTTATACAGAGCCTCAAGTATACGGCGCATTTGCGAATTTCTTCGTTCGGCTTTTATGTGTGTTTTTATTTCGTGAGTAAAAGTTATCAATCCCGGTTTATCACTTTTTATATGCGCGATATTTGAAATTACCAATGAAGCATTAATCGCGTAATCCAGCAAAGGCATTTGCTCGAAAGGCATTTTCATATTACGGCCCATATCTACGAGGCAATAAACGGGCTGCGATTTTTCATCCTGGTATTTATTCACCATTAATTTATCCTTGCGCGCAGTAGCCTTCCAGTTAATGGTACGGATATCATCGCCGGCAACATACTCTTTAATTTGGTCAAACTCGGTTGTTTGTCCGATACGGCGGATTTTCTTAATTCCACCACTCATTAATTTATTATGAATAGCCAGCAATTCGTATTTACGCATTTGTATAAAGGAAGGATACACCGGAAGCATTACATTCTGCCCGAACGAAAAACGCCTTTCAATTAATTTTAAAAAAGAAGAAACAAAAACACGGATAGAACCGAAATGATATTCTCCACGCTCAACGGGACGCAATGAATAACGGATATATGCATCTTTACCGCTTTCTAATTTTAATTTCCTTTCAAAATCGCGTATCTGAAACTGAATCGGAATCTCATCAGTAATACTGAGATTAGCCGTAAACCCGTAATGATTTTCAACATGAATCGTAATTATATTTTCATCACCATTACTGAGTTTAACCGCTGTTTGCCGCTTGGCTTCTATACCGTGTCTGTTAATAAATAACAAAGTAATATCAATAATAACAGCGAGAGCGAAGAGTAAAAACAAAATATTGGCCACATGATAAAAGAATACATTTAAAAACCCAAAAATATAGACAACAACTAATGCCGCAACAAGCGCATAAGTACGAAGTGTAAAATATATTTCCGGAAATTTTCTCATTACCGTTTACTATCTCGGGATTTCAATTTTATCAATCACCATATTAATTACTTCGGTTACATGCACTCCTTCCATTTCTTTTTCAGGAGTGAGGATAATGCGATGTTTTAACACGTGTGGCGTTACATATTTCACATCATCCGGAGAAATAAAATCGCGGCCGCGCAAAGTAGCGCAGGCTTTAGCAGCATTCATTATTGCTAAAGAAGCCCTGGGCGAAGCGCCTAATAAAATAGCGTTATGACTGCGCGTTTCGTGAACAATCTGCGCAATATAATTTACAAGGTTGTCTTCAATATGTACTTGCTGTACGATAGCGCGCAGTTTTGCAATATCAGTCGGGCTGAGGAAACCTTTTATAGAATCAAAATCAACTACATTTTTTTGCACGTGAAAAGTTTTTAAAATTTGTTTTTCTTCTTCCAGGTTAGGATAAGAAACTTCTATCTTAAATAAAAATCTGTCAAGTTGCGCTTCGGGCAAACGATACGTTCCCTCCTGCTCTATAGGGTTTTGTGTGGCCATAACCATAAACGGTTTTTCAAGTATATGAGTTGTTCCGTCAACAGTAATCTGCCTTTCTTCCATCGCTTCAAACAAAGCGGCTTGTGTTTTTGCAGGAGCGCGATTAATCTCGTCGGTTAAAACAATATTCGCGAAAAGTGGCCCGCGTTTAAAATCAAAATCGCCGGTTTTGGCATTGTACACCATGGTACCGATTATATCACTGGGCATTAAATCGGGCGTGAATTGTATACGTTTAAATTTTGCATTGATGGTTTTTGCCAGCAATTTGCTCATCAATGTTTTTGCAACACCGGGTACACCTTCAAGCAATACGTGCCCGTCGGCGAGCATGGCGATCAAAAGCAAATCGAGTGTTTGCTGCTGGCCTATAATGTATTTACCAATTTCAAATTTAAGGGTATCGGCGGTTTGCCTGATACTTCCCAAATCTATTCTTGTTTCAAATGATTCCATGTTTATCGTTTATTGTGTTTATAAAAATTTTCGATGGATGAATTTAAATCTATCAGTTCTTTTTCGGTGATAGAACCCTGCCTCCATACCATGCCTATATGTACGAAGAGTTTTTTAACGTCTTCTAAAGGTATGGTAGAGAGTTTGGATATACGCAACATGGTTTCTTCATCGGCACGACGGCTGTTTACTAAAAACTTACTACGTAAAAATTCGTAAAAGGAATTAATTTTTTCTTCGGCAATTATTTTATGATTTTTGGTGTTGTAATACACACTACCTACCACTTCCACAAATTGCAAAGTTGCGTTAGGTAAAGGTTCAACAAGCGCAATGGAACGCTGCTTGCGTTTCATAGCAAAAATCATAAATACGATTAAAGAAATAAGCGTTAGCATGTAAGCCGCATAGAGAGAATCATTGCCAAAAATAAATTGCAAAGGAGAACCGGATTCAACACCCGAGCCTTTAAAATATTCATCCCACATAATATTGTCCGCATCCAGGTAGCTGAGCGATTTGTATGCAAAAAATCTTGCCGAATCGTTTACCACAAAATAATTAGCAAACACATCGGGAACTGAGAGGAAATAAAAATTTCCTTCTCCCATAGGTGCCCGCAAAAATACAGGCAATGGCTTCATGGTGTCGTTTGTGGTAGCAGTTGCCAGTACAGTAATTTTTGAAGTATCGAAGGAATCGAAGTAAGAAGCTTCAAAGCCTTTTTTATAGACATAATTCTTTTTATTTTTTAATCCCGGGCAGCAAAAATTAAGGCGATAAACAGCGGTAGTATCTTCAATATAATAATCGTAATTACCCTTTGTTGAATTTATCCGGAAAGTATCTGCAACTGGATTATTGTAAAAACTACCGGCTGCCATAAACACATCATTACCCGCCTGCACATATTCCATCAGGTACCTGCAATCCAATTTTGAAAAGGAAATATTGCTGTTTATAAAAATATAAGCGGTTTTTTTATCGTCAGAACCGACTAAAACATTAAAAGGCGTTTGTTTTTGTTTTGATAATTTTCCTTTATAAATATCCTCATCCAATAAACGGTAAAAAGCATTACACCCGAACGGAATTTTATCGTTTTTAGAATAAGTGCGTTGCCAGTTAACCGGTTTAGGCGCGTTATATTCAACAGCTACCAGCAATGCAAACATCAGCAAGAGCAATAAATAGTATTTATTATTTCCTTTAAGCATGAAGGGTGCCGTTGAATTTTTCTATTTCACTCTTATATTTTGAAAAAGTATTCTCATTAGTGGCCATCTCACCGTACCAAACGTATTCAAACACATAACTCAGCTTACTGAAACTTTCGCGCAGATTTGAATTTTTCAATTCATATTGGTAATCGATATTGGTTTTAGAAGGCTGCCAGGTAATTTGCTTTTGTTCGTTTAAGCGTTGCAGTGATTTTAAGAAACACCAACGTATTGCCAGGCGGTAATTTCCGTTATTTAATGCTTCATTAATGAGATTATCTGTATCTACTGATTCAATATCTTCCGGTAAATCGGTAAATGCCGCTCCCGAAAGTTTCTTTGCATCACCGCGCAAAAGCCCCCTGAATTTTGATTTCCAGATGACAAAAATAATTCCGAAAATGAATAAACCAATCATTACCCATTTTACTATTTCCCAGGTAAGAACGGCATTTTCAGCGCTTACTTTACCAAATATTTTTTCAGTAAGCCAGTCCAAAAAAGCTTTCAACCAGTTTTTAGATTCCTTCGCGTCGGTTTTATATTGAAAATCTTTATCAGCGAAAATTTCTTTTTCCTTTCCGGGCGTGGCATTTTTAACGTTGCCTGCCGTTGATGTATCATACCGAACCAAATCTTTCTCCTCAGAAAAACCGGAAAAGCAAATAAAAATAAAAAGTATGGAAAAAAATTTCTTCACAAATATTATTTAACATCAAATTCATCAATACGGCTCATCAGGCCGGTACCTTCGTGACGTTCTTCGTTATTATAAAAATTAAAAATACAGAAGGTATATAATATCGGGCTTACAACCAATAATTGCCCGACTACTGAAAGAGCCCCGAAAATAATAATCAGCATAGAGCTGTTCCCTGTTCCTCCCGAAGAATCATACGCTCGTGTAAAAGCTTTTGTGAAATTGATAATGGTAATGGGCAGGCTGAAAATACTCGCCGCAGTTCCTACACAAATTCCTACCGCGACCATTAATAACCAGGTCCACCAAAAATTTCCTCTTACATAACGATATGCTTTTCCAATGGCATCGGTTACCATTACTTCATCGCGAATAATGATGTAATTTGTTACATACAAAATATAAATTAAAACCGGAACAATAATTATGATTCCCACCACAAGGCCAATTCCTACCAAAACATTTATTACCGGAATGATAAATAAAACGGCGCAAACGCCTACAATGAGTAAACCCGCAAGCCCCATTAATAACGCGAGGAGTAGTAAATTATAAAATAAACGCCAGCAGGCCGGGGCAAGATTGGGAGAAATAAGGCTGCGGCTTATCGGTAAATTTTCGGCTGAAGTTTTATCATACTCTTTAAAGTAAAGGCAAATACAAGCGGTAGTTACCAATGTGGTGAGCATGGAAAGAAGAATGAAAATAGTTAAGGTGCCGATAAAATTGGCAGACATAAGGCCACCTGTTGAGCCCAGCCTGAGGCTAGTAAAAATATTTCCTCCCATTAATGCGCTTTGCAGAGATTGCAGATATCCGGAAATTAACGCGGTTATAATTATAAAAGGGCCGGCCAAAAATATAATGCTCCCGAAAAAAGATTTATAATTTTTGCGAAGAAAAGCGATGCCATCATTAAATAAGGCACCGAAATCGCGGATTTTTCTTAATTCAATTTTTTCCATGGGATAGCGGTTGGTTAGTAGTTTTTTTAGAAAGCATAAGCGGGTAAAACACAAAGTACCAGAGTACAAAAAACAAAGAACCCGAAATAATAAACAAACTTAACCAAAGTGGCATGTGTGTGTAACGTGTTATAAAACTTTCCAAGAACCCCGCAACAATAAATACGGGCACAACACCAACCACAATTTTTAGGCTGTTAACCGCGCCGATTTTAAAAGAATCAAGGCGGCGGTAAGTACCGGGGAACAAAAGGCTATTGCCCAATACAAAACCCGCAGCTCCGGCTAAAATGATTGCAGAAATTTCGAAGGTGCCGTGTATCCAGACCACCAACAACGATTTGCCCAATAAATGATAACGCCAGAAAAAACCATGAAAGGCCCCGAGCATAATACCGTTGCGGAAAAGTTCATAGCCCGTACCGAAAGAAAAAAGCAATCCCATTGCAAACACTTTAAACGAAACATAAATATTATTAATGGTAATTAAAAAAAACATGGAGCCTTGTTCACCTTCGCCGTAAATACCGAGGGGATTTCCGTCACGAATACGTTGAATGGTTTGGTCAACATACGCGTCTCCGATAATAAGTCGCACAAAATTTTCGTCATATACTTCCGAAATAAAACCAATGGTGCAACAAAGGGCAAAAATAAAAAAAGCAAGGAAAAGCTGTCTTTGGTGTTTGGCCATACTTAGCGGAACCTCCGTTTTCCAGAATGAGAGTATACGTCCGCGGTTTTCTTTTTTATTCTTATAAATTTCCTGGTGTACCCGTGCGGCAAGCCCGTTAAGGTATTGTGTGGTTTTTGATTTTGAATAATGGGTGCGCGAATAACTTAAGTCGTCGGTAACCTCTATAAACAAACCCGCCAATTCGCGGGGGTTGGTATGCTTTTCTTTAAGCATTTTTTCAAATTCTTCCCACTTAACGGCGCGCTCTTTTAAAAAAGTAATTTCTTTCACAAAGCTTAAATCTAAGGCTAAGGTGCTAATTTTTTACGGTAGAAGCAACAAGAATATTTTTTGAAACTGATAATTTTTTAGTTAGTTTTGAGCTAAACGAATCTTGTGGAATCTGTAGCTATAAATACCGCGCAGAATGTAGTCATTGATTATGAGCCCGCGGGACTTGGTAACCGAATTTTAGCGGGTTTGTTAGACTCAGTGTTTAAGTTTGCTTACATCATTACCTGGGTTATCATTCTTATTTCTACCAAATCTTTCGGAGTAGAAGGCCAGACCGCTATTGTAATTTTAATGGTGATTATTTTTTTACCGCTGCTTTTTTACGATTTATTATTTGAGGTTTTTGCGCAAGGGCAAAGCCTGGGAAAAAAAATTATTAAAATTAAAGTGGTAAAGCTTGACGGCACGCAACCCTCTATCGGTTCTTATTTATTGCGTTGGCTCATACGCCTTTTTGAAATTGATTTATTGTATGGTATGATTGCCATTATTACAATTGCTTCCAGTAAAAACAAGCAACGTTTGGGTGACATGGCGGGAGGGACTACCGTGATACAAATAAGGCCTGCTGTTACCATTAAAGATACCATTCTGCAAATGGAACAAAAACCCGATTATAAAATTACTTTCCCGCAAGTGGCCTCGCTTACCGAAAAAGACCTGGAAATTATGAAAGAGGTTCATGATTTTTATAAGAAGACGGATAATAAAGAGGCACTTGTAAAACTATCAGATAAAATAAAAAAGAAAACAGGCATACAAAGCACATTGCCCGAAACAGAATTTATTTCATTGCTGATGAAGGACTATAATCACTATAAATTTGACGAGTAGGATTTAGTTTGACACGCTTTATTAACCCAAATAGGTTTTCAGTAATTTATTGCGTGCGTTACTTTTTAAACGACGAATGGCTTTTTCCTTTATTTGCCTTACGCGTTCTTTGCTGATATCATATTTCTCACCGATTTCCTCGAGCGTTAAGGGGTGCTTAAAACCTATTCCGTAAAACAAAGTAACGATATCACTTTCCCTGCCCGTAAGTGTGGCAAGCGCGCGCGTAATTTCAATGCTTAGTGAAGTTGCCATTAACCCGTTATCAGGTTGCGGGTCATTAGGATTAAATAATACATCCATCAGGTTCATATCTTCCGCATCATTAAAAGCGGCATCGGTAGACAGATGTCTGCCCGAAACCTGCAAAGAAACGCTTACTTCCTCATGACTCATCTCAAGCGCATCGGCGATTTCATCAATGCTGGCTTCGCGTTCCAGCTTTTGCTCTAATATAACCAGTGTCTTTTTAATTTTATTTATCGAACCAATTTTATTTAAAGGCAAGCGGATTACTCTTGACTGCTCGGCAACAGCCTGCATAATACTTTGGCGAATCCACCAAACTGCGTAAGAAATAAATTTAAAACCGCGCGTTTCATCAAAACGTTTGGCGGCCTTAATTAATCCCAAATTTCCCTCGTTAATTAAATCGGGTAAGCTTAATCCGTGATTCTGGTATTGCTTGGCAACCGAAACCACAAAACGCAAATTAGCAATGGTAAGTTTTTCTAAAGCTGCTAAATCACCCTCGCGTATTTTGCGCGCAAGGTTAGCTTCTTCTTCGGCGGTAATCAGTTCATGGCGGCCGATATCAGCCAGATATTTATCCAACGAAGCGCTTTCTCGGTTGGTAATAGATTTACTTATTTTTAATTGTCTCATGCAGCGTAAAAGGATTGAACTAATTAATAAGAAGAACAAAAGAAAAGCTGCCAACATACATTGGCAGCTTTTTTAAAAACCGTATTAAACCGTTTTTACATTAACGGCGTTTAAGCCTCTTTTACCTTCTTCAACATCAAACTCAACGGTATCGTTTTCGTTAATTGTGTCTTTAAGTCCTGATACGTGCACGAATACTTCTTCGCCTGTACCTTCAATTTTAATAAAACCAAAACCCTTGGTTTCATTAAAGAATTTTACTACTCCTTTTTTCATTTTTTGTTTTTTTGTTATTGTGTAAGCCTTTAACCTGCAAAGCGCAGTTTATTGCACGGAACACAGCCGCATTTTAAAGAAAACCTGTACAACGAACTGAATTGTTAAGGAAACAAAAAACAGATTGAAATGCAATCTTCTAAAGAATAGAGCGAAGATACGCATTTTTACTGAGGAATTCTAAGGAAATCGTTTTTTCGCTAATCAAGGCAAAACAAGCGTGTGCCTTAAGCTTTTAGCTCTTTATAAACTTTCCTTCGTAAAGGGGTTTTCCCGCTTTTGTAATACGGTAGTAATAAAACCCCGTGCTCAGGTTATCCACATCAAGAGTATACTCAAGGCTGCCTAATGCTTTAGGAAGTTCTATAGTTTTTACAAGGCCTCCTAAAGCATTAAATATTTGAAATTCGCAATCATTTAATTTATCAACTTTCGAATCTATTTGCAAGGTAAGTTTATCGTTAACCGGGTTTGGAAACACACTTACTTTTAATATTTCTGTTCCGGTATTTATCCCGGTTGTATTCGCAAATTGCACATTCAGGATAGGGTGAATTTCAAGGTTATTAGGTGCCTTACCGGTTTGTCCGTGCGGAGGGTCAACAAAAGCAACGCCATACACAATAACCGGAGGTAAATTTACATTCGAAACATTCCCCGAAGCAATGTGAGCATCAATAAAATTCCGGGCCGCGATATAATCATTTACAAAAGCGGAAGATGCAGCAGCAGCACAGGTCGGATCAGGAATTTCTCCGATCATCGTATTTGTGCCATCGCTCAGAACAAGATGGTAATCGTTATCTGTTTCAACTTTTTTTATGGTAATGTTACAAGTAACCGAGTAAGTTTTATCTTCAACACCTGCGTAACGTGGCATAGTTGTACTTGGCGAAGGCGTAACAATGTTTACCATATAGGCAACGTTAGCATTAATAGGGGTCATGTTGATGGTATTGACCGCTGCATCGGTTAAAACCTTCACACTCCATCTTTCCACACCTCCGCATTGTATTGCTTCGCCCTTTTCTTCTTCCTCTTCGCTTTCTGTTAATGATTGATTTTGTTGCGCATAAATGCCGTTAATTAAAAACAGCGCAAATACAAGAAATAATTTTCTGGATTTAGAAATTGTGTTTGTAATTTTTGTTTCCATTTTCAAAGTTTTTTAAGATTTAGTTAATAAAAACTTTGAAAGCGGTTAAGGATTCCTGGATTAGTATAAATCCGCAGTCCTTTAAGGTGTTCACCTTCAAATTAATGATACAATTTACAATTATCACAATGTAAAGTCAATGTAAAATCGTTATACCGTGTTAAATCGAACTTAACTGGTATATTTAGAATACAAACGGTAATATACTGGAAATGTTAAAATTGTTAAAATTGTTAAATTCGATTTTCATTAACAACCCCGCTTTTTTTACATCTTTATGTAAAACCAGAAGAAAATTGAATAATTTTGCTTCCCTAATCAAATATTTAACCATGAAAAAAATCACAACATTATTGACTGCATTAACGCTTGTTGCTTTTACAAGCATTGGCTTTTCTCAAACAAAAGAAGAGCATCACAAAAATCTGACCGCGCATCATGAAAAAGCAAAATCACACGCTAAAGCGATTGTTGACGGAACTTCTAAAACCAAAGAAGAACATGTTAAGAATGCCGAGGCTGCATCAAAAAGCTTAGATGAAGCTAAAAAAGCTCATGAGGGCCTGAAAAAAGCAATGCCTGAAAAACATAAGGAAGCTGCTAAAGAACATCACGCCAATATAGAAAAACACCACGCAGAAGCTACTAAACATGCTACTGCACTTAAGGAAGAGTTAAAAAAATCATCTCCTGACGAAAAAAAGGTGAAAGAACATGCTAAAAATTTGCATGAATCACTTGATAAAGCCGAGAAAGAACATCAGGCGCTTAAAGAAAAAACTAAGTAAAAAATAGTTTTAGTTTTTAATTTTAAAATCCCCTTGTAATCAAGGGGATTTTTTTATTACTTCGAATAGAAGTAAAGTGCAAAGAAAATTAATAACAGAATCAAAAACTCGTTTTCACATCTATACACAAATGCCAGCCATGTGACTTTAAATATTATTTTTTAATTAACCGGCTCAATCTGCCCTGGATATATTTCTCCGATGTAATTAAGGCTCTTTGTATTTTCCTCGCATAAAAAATGCTGTCGATTACTTCCTTATTCCTTTCATGCAGGCTTTCATATGCTTTGTCAACTAATACTTTCTGTTCCTCAATTATTTTTTTCTGTCTTTGTGTAATCCGGAATCTGTTAAGCAGAAACATTGAAAACACAACTACAAGCAGCAAAACACCTGCTACAGAATAAATAATAATCTGTTGTTTTTTCTTTGCTTCTGCATTAATAGCTTCCCGGGCTTCCGCCTTTATTTTTAATTCAGCTTCCTTTTTCTCAACTTCAAATTGCGTTTTCAGGTCCCCGAGCTGTTTGCTGTTATCTTCATTAAAAATACTGTCGGTAAGTTGTTTAAATTTCACATGATTTTCGTAAGCTTCTTTATATCTTCCTGTTTTGCCATAAGCGGTAGCCCGATTTTCATAAGCATAACGTGCTTCATTAATGTCCCCGAGTTCTTTACATAATGCTATAGCTGAATCGCTGTATAACACGGCTAATTTATAATTGGTTAGTTTGTTATATAAACCACCCATGTTAGTGTAACAAATTCCTATACCTTTTTTATCGCCAATTTCTTTTCTCAGATACAAAGATTTTAAGTCATATTCCAATGCTTTGGTATAATCGGATTGGCCTGCATAAACAATCCCGATATTGGCATAACAAGCTCCTATACCCTGTTTCACACCTGTTTCTTCAAATAGTTTCAAGGCCTTAAAGAAATATTCCAGGGCCTTCGGGAAGTTAGATTGTTGTTGATAAACAATCCCGATATTACCATAAGAAGAAGCTATTTCTTTTTTATTTCCAATTTCTTCTCTTGTTTCTAACGCCTTCAGGTAATACTCCAACGCTTTCGGAAAATCAGATTGATAATAGTAAATAACCCCGATATTATTATAAGATAATCCTATTCCTTGCTTATCTTTAATTTCTTCGTTTATCTTCAAGGCTTTTAAGTAATAATCAACCGCTTTAGGGTAATTACTTTTATTCATAAATGAAACGCCCATGGTATTAAAGGCTTTTCCTTCATACTTTTTTTGTCCGGTTGCCCGCGCTAATATCAATTCTTGTGCAGCTAAACTAATAGCGGTATCAGGTTTGTTACTTCTGTAGCTCCAGGTTATTTCGTGTATCGCTTTCAATCGGCTGGTATCAACCTGACTTTTATCATTAAATACTTTCCAGAGAGAGTCTGTGTTTTGAGCATAAGAAAAGCGGGAGATAATTATTAAGAATAAAAGGAGCAATTTTTTCATCAATCAAATCTATTAAAATTTGCGCAAGTAATAAAACAGAGTTTTTATACTGCCCTATTACTCTTTAACAGCTTTGAAAATTGAGCTCCTCCCGGGTAAATAGAAATAATTCAGATTGAACAGGAATAAAATGGTAGTCAAAACAATTTTATTCCCAATGCTGTACCATTTTCATTTTACGGCTTTTTTACGAGAGCTAATTGACCAAGATGGTAAGCTAAATGATTTGTACGACCGATGATTACGTTTAGCCTGTTTCTGTGAGGCTCTTTGACAAAATCTTCTGCCGATACTGAACTGTGTTTTTGAAACCATTCATCGGGGTTTAATTTACTGAAGTGTGCCGTCAGTTTAGAATTTACATTTTTCCAATTAGCTCTTAAATCTTTTGCAGAGGGTATATCAGAAACAGATTTATCCGGTTTGCTCAAAAAAGCATCATCTAAGTGCGGGAATTGTTGTTCTTCAAAATTAAGTAGCGGCAACATTTTGTCGTGCACGGCGGTTAGATGCCCTAATAAATAAATAGCCCTGTTTTTATCCGGAGCAATTTCATTTTGTAGTTGTTCGTCAGTAAGCGAATCAAAAGCTTTATTAGCGGCTTCCAATCTTGAATACCAGGCATCAAGAACTGATTTTACGATTAATTGTTTTTGTGTTTCCATTTTTTTGGTTTTAATATGCGACAGCAAATATATTACATTAAACTTGCAAAATGCAAGTTTATTATATTATCTTTATGGATCTTTAACAATAAATAATGAAGAAGCAGATCAATATTGAAAAGCGGTCAGGTTGCCCTATTTCCTGTACCATGGACCTGGTTGGCGACAAATGGTCGCTGCTCATCATAAGAGACATGCTTTATCTGGGAAAAACCACTTATAATGAATTCTTAAATTCAAATGAGGGTATATCCACCAATATACTTAATGACAGATTAATTATGCTTACAGAAGTCGGCCTGATAAGTTTTACGGGTACAGCAAAACGGAAAAAATATGTTCTTACTAAAATGGGACTTGACTTAAAACCTGTGCTTGAATCAATCGCACTGTTCGGAATGAAGCATTTTATCAGCGACAAAAGATTTTTGAGGGATCTAAAGAAAGTGCTTAAACTATAATCGCTTTAAAAAATTACCGCCGGGTACTTATAGTTTTTGAAACAGAAAAATTGGAATTACTTTCTAATTAATCGGGTTAACCTATTCTGGATATACTTTTCTGATGTAATCAAGGCTCTTTGTATTCTCCTGGCATAAATAATACTATCTGTAACTTCTTTATTTTTCTCGTGTAATTTCTCGTAGGCATCGTCAACCAAAACTTTTTGCTCTTCAATGGTTTTTTTCTGCTTTTGTGTAATTCTAAAACGATTGAATAAGAATAATGAGAATACCACCACAAGTAATAACACTCCTGCTACAGCATAAATAATGATGCGTTGTTTCTTTTTTTCTTCTGCACTAATGGCTTCTTGTACTTCCGCTTTTATTTTTAACTCGGCTTCCTTTTTCTCAACTTCAAATTGGGTTTTTAAATCTCCAAGCTGTTTACTGTTTTCAGAATTAAAAATGCTATCGGTAAGAGCTTTAAATTTTACATGGTTTTGATAAGCCTCTTTATACCTGCCGGTTTTGCTGAATGCTGTAGCTAAGATTTCGTAAGCCTCGCGTTCGCCTTCTATATCTCCAATTTCTTTACATATTATTAATTCAGAATCGCTGTATTGTATTGTTAAACCATAATTTGCTATAGTGTTATATAGCCAGCCAATGTTACCATAACAAATACCTTTGCCTTGTTTATCGTTTGTTTCTTCCTTTATTTTTAGCGCTTTCAAGTAGTATTCTAATGCTTTTTTGTAGTTTGATACATTTTCGTAAGTATTTCCAATATTATTATAACAACTACCCATGCCTTGTTTATTCCCGGTTTCTTCGCGCATTTTCAAACTCTTTAAGTAATATTCAAAGGCTTTATTGTAATTGCCCTGATTTTGGTAAACGCTCCCGATATTATTTAAACAATTTCCTAATTCTATTTTATTACCGGTTTCCTCATGTATTTTTAAAGCTTTAAGGTAATAGTCTAAGGCTTTGGAGTAATTAAATTGATTTTTGTAAACAATTCCAATATTCCCATAACAACTTGCTATACCTTCTTTATCTTTAGTTTCTTCACATATCTTTAAATCTTTTAAATAAAATTCCAAAGCTCTGGGATAGTTGCGTTTATTATCAAATGATACGCCTATCGTAGTATAAGCTCTGCCCTCCCATTTTTTTTGTTTGCTTGTCCGCGCCAATTTTAATTCGCGCTCTGCTAAAATTATAGCCGTGTCCGGATTGTTACTGTTATAAGTCCAGGCAATATCATGTATTGCTCTTAAGCGATTGGTGTCGGCCAGGGTTTTGTTGTTATACACTATCCAAAGGGAATCAAGTTTTTTAGTTTGTGCAAAGGAAAAGTACTGGATAATCAAGATTATAAACAGGAATGTTTTTTTCATCAATCAAATCTATTAAAATTTTAAGAATAAATAAAGCGGAGTTTCATGCTGCCTTATTATTCACGTTACAATAGTTTCTAAAATCTTTTTATTATCTCATCTGCTAAGAAATTTATAAAGGAATAGTGTATTATCATTTGTGAATGAAAATGATCTTTATCGTAGATAGATTTATAATGAAAAAAGAAAATCGTTTTTTTCCTACCATACTACATACTATGGGATAAGTCCCATCTGCTTTTCTTCTTCTTTTGTCAAGTTTTATTTTTCGGGTTATCATTGCAACGTGGGTTGTAGCCTTCTCCTGAACAAATATTTGCGGGTGGTTTGCGGGTGAATACCCTAATTCGGGGATATTTTTCAATCCTCCCAAAAACAAAAAGCCCCTGCAAACGTTAAGTCTACAAGGGTTTAATCGTGGGAGTTGAGGGGTTCGAACCCCCGACCCTCTGCTTGTAAGGCAGATGCTCTGAACCAGCTGAGCTAAACTCCCGAAAACAGGCCTGTTTTTTACAACAGGGCTGCAAATATAAGGTTTTATTTTATTTCAAAAAAAAATTAACAACCCGCTTCCAATAGCTCTAAAACAGCTATATTTGCGCTCGAATTTAAAAAACGCATTTTACATGTCTAAAACAACCGGAAAAATTGCACAGGTTATTGGCCCTGTAGTCGATGTTCATTTCGATTTAGAAGGTGGTAAATTACCCGAAATATTAGATGCCCTTGAAATTGTTCGTGCCAACGGACAAAAATTAATTCTTGAAGTACAACAACACGTAGGTGAAGACACCGTACGTACTGTTGCTATGGACAGCACCGACGGTTTATACCGTGGTATGGATGTAGCTCAAACCGGCTCGCCAATAAAAATGCCTACCGGCGATAAAGTAAAAGGCCGCCTCTTCAATGTAATCGGCGAAGCGATTGACGGTATCAACAAAGTTTCTAACGAAAACGGTGCAAGCATTCATCGCGCAGCCCCAAAGTTCGAAGAGCTTTCTACAGCCAACGAAGTATTATTTACCGGTATTAAAGTAATCGACCTTATTGAGCCATACGCAAAAGGTGGTAAAATCGGATTATTCGGTGGTGCAGGCGTAGGTAAAACCGTACTTATTATGGAATTGGTAAACAACATCGCTAAAGCATACGCCGGTTTATCGGTATTTGCCGGTGTAGGTGAGCGTACACGCGAAGGAAATGACTTACTAAGAGAATTTATAGAATCAGACGTTATTAAATACGGCGACGAGTTTAAACATTCGATGGAAAAAGGCGGATGGGATCTTTCTAAAGTTGATGTAAAAGCAATGGAGGAATCAAAAGCAACGCTTGTTTTCGGACAAATGAATGAGCCTCCCGGAGCACGTGCCCGTGTAGCTTTATCAGGTTTAACTATGGCGGAATATTTCCGTGACGGTGATGGTACAGGACAGGGACGTGATATCCTTTTCTTCGTAGATAATATCTTCCGTTTTACACAAGCCGGTGCCGAGGTATCTGCCCTTTTAGGCCGTATGCCGTCAGCGGTGGGTTACCAACCAACGCTTGCTACCGAAATGGGTGCTATGCAAGAGCGTATTACTTCAACTAAAAAAGGTTCTATCACATCAGTTCAGGCGGTTTATGTACCTGCCGATGACTTGACCGACCCTGCCCCTGCTACAACATTTGCTCACTTGGATGCTACAACTGTATTAAGCCGTAAAATTGCCGAGTTAGGAATTTATCCTGCAGTAGATCCTTTGGATTCTACTTCCCGTATCCTTGACCCTAAGGTAATTGGCGAAGCTCACTATGCTTGCGCTCAACGTGTAAAAGGAATTTTACAACGCTATAAAGAATTACAGGATATCATTGCCATTTTGGGTATGGATGAGTTAAGCGAAGAAGATAAATTAGTAGTTCACCGCGCACGCCGTGTTCAACGTTTCTTATCGCAGCCCTTCCACGTAGCCGAACAGTTCACCGGTTTAAAAGGTGTACTTGTTCCTATTGAAGAAACTATCAAAGGTTTTAACATGATTATGGATGGTAAAGTAGATGAATATCCTGAAGCTGCCTTCAACTTAGTTGGTACTATTGAAGAAGCTATTGAAAAAGGTAAAAAATTAATCGCAGAAACTAAATAATTTGAAAATGTGATGATGTGCCGACTTGAAAAATAATCAGCGCATTGTCAAATCATCAGATCATCAAATTAAAAAAATGCACTTAGAAATAATTACACCTGACAAGAAGTTATTTGAAGGCGAAGCAAAAGCGCTTACCGTTCCCGGCTCTGAAGGAAGTTTGGGAATTTTAAACCACCACGCCGGTATGGTTGCTTCTTTGAAAAAAGGAAAAGTAAAAGTAACCACCGATAAAGCCGAAATAAAATACTTTGAAATTAAAGGCGGCGTAGTTGAGGTGCTAAAAAATAATGTGATTGTACTTGCTGAGTAGTTTTTATTGCACAAATATTTAAACCCTGCTCAACGAGTGGGGTTTTTTGTTTCACTGATTATCGTCATGCTGAACTTGTTCCAGCATCTCACTTCATTCAAAGAAAAAATCTAATTATTGGGTGTACTACCCCACAAAATTTATTAAAAAAATCGTCGTTCGTGACAGGACGGACTTTCGCAAATCGTTTTTTGCATACTGTCAGACTGAGCGAAGTCAAAGTCCTTGTTAATTATCAGGCATAAAAATTATTGCAAAAAGAGCTCACGCAGCCTTGCTCAATCCCATCGCAAATACAATTAACTAAAACTTAAACACAACGCCTAACTGGCAAATAGTTGTTGCACGGCCGAATTCAGTAAACAACCCGACACTTTCTTTTATCATATAACGCAAACCAACAGTTAGCTGATAATCAAAATTTAAAACAGTGCTGTTGTGCTGGTTATTAATATTCGGGTTCGGATTAGTATCGGTAGTTTTATTCATCGTATACAAATAACCCAGGCCTACTCCTCCGTAAACATCCAACTTATCACCCAAAGGCAAATGAGCGTTCATCCGGGCATAAAAACCAAAAACATTTGTGTTAATGGTACGTTGATAACGCAGTGAGTTTATATCGTCATATTTGTACGTTGCTTTAGCACCCGAGTATTCCATATTTAAACCGAGTCCGAAATTTTTGTGCAGGCCATGCTCGTATTTAAGAACGCCTGTTCCGAAATTACTGAACTTGTAATCTGTAAAATTTTTATAATCGTTCGATTGGTTCTGAATATACTGCGCGGCAGGTAATCCGAAACCAAGGCTTATAAGATTTGTTCCGTCGTCAAAAGCCTGGGCGAAAAATACCAAAGGTGTAAATAATGTAATAATGGCAAGGGTTAATTTTTTCATCGCGGTTTTTATTGGGTTATGCTGTAAAATTACTTCAAAGTATATGTCCGCATTAATTAAATACATAAAGGGGAGTTTTATTATTTAGAAGGAAAAATTAAAAGAGCAAAAATTAATACGCGCGTATCAACTTACCTTCCATATAATGCACGTATGCTTTATTCGCTACACGATTACCACCCGGAGTAGGATAATTGCCGGTAAAATACCAGTCACCTTTATGGTTGGGTATTGCCTGGTGCAAGCCTTCCACATTCTGATAAATAATTTCAAGTTCGCATTTTAAATTTGCCGGGCGAAGTAATTCTGTAATTTTTGCAGAAATTTCATCCGCCGTAAAAGGTTTATAAATTTCTTTCACCACATTTACTTGTCCTTCTTTTGGTAATTTTAATTGCTCTTTTGCTTTTTCATACACTTCATCAATCACATGGCCAAGGCCACGTTCTTTCAACAAGGAAATGGCTGCTTCGAAAGCCGTAAATTTACTCAGCGTTGACATATCAATACCATAACAATCCGGGTAACGGATTTGCGGTGCTGAGGAAGCAATGATAATTTTTTTCGGTTCTAAGCGGTTTAAAATATTCAACACACTTTGTTTTAAAGTAGTACCGCGCACAATACTGTCGTCAATCACAACTAAAGTATCCACGCCTTTTCGCACAACGCCGTAGGTAATATCATAAACCAAACTCACCAAGTCGTCACGCTGCGCGTCGTCGGTAATAAAAGTGCGTTGCTTGGCGTCTTTTAAAACAATTTTTTCTATCCGCGGGTGCGTACTTAAAATTTCGCTGATTTCCGGCTCAGTGTTTTTCTTTAAAGTAAGTAATTGCGTTGCCTTAAACTTATTTAAATACTCGTGCAGTCCGTCAATTAATCCGCCAAAGGCAACCTCGGCTGTATTAGGCACATAAGTAAACACAGTATTTTTAACATCAAAATCAATCGCCTTTAAAACGGCAGGCACTAAATTATAACCTAACTGCTGGCGCTCCTGGTAAATATCGGCATCGTTACCGCGCGAGAAATAAATACGCTCAAACGAGCAGGAAAGTTTTTCGCGCGGAGTACGAATTTTTTCTTCGCTTATTTGTCCTTCTTTTTTAATAATTAAAGCGTGCCCCGGCTTCACTTCTTTTACATCGCTTAATTTTAAATCGAAAACGGTTTGCAACACAGGGCGCTCCGAGCACATCACTACAACTTCATCGTTGTAATAGTAAAAAGCGGGGCGTATTCCACTCGGGTCGCGCAATACAAATGCATCACCATGACCCATCACACCTGCCATAACATAACCGCCATCCCATTTACGCGAAGCTTCGTTTAATACGGAAGCCACATCTAAATTTTTTGCGATTAAAGACGAAATTTCAAAATTGCTGTAACCCTGCGCTTTGTAAATGCGGAATAATTTTTCGTTTTCCTCATCTAAAAAGTGGCCGATTTTTTCCATAACAGTAACCGTATCTGCTTTTTCGCGGGGAAACTGGCCGATTTCTACAAGGTGATTAAAAAGTTCGTCAACATTAGTAAGGTTAAA
Source organism: Bacteroidia bacterium (assembly GCA_035569635.1). Classification (GTDB taxonomy): domain Bacteria; phylum Bacteroidota; class Bacteroidia; order B-17B0; family Aurantibacillaceae; genus PALSA-968. The sequence continues at coordinate 23,671 of DATMMV010000038.1, forward strand.
ATTACCTGCTACGGCAAGATTACGTGTGCGCCAGTTATTTTCACGAAAAAACGGGTGGCAATTTTCAATATTATTTTTTCCGAAAGTACCGTAACGCAAATGGCCCATCAAAAGCTCTCCCGAAAAAGGGATGTTTTGCTTTTGCCATTCAGCATCGTTATATAATTCGGGGCTTAGTTTACGGGCCTGATAAAAATTATCGTGTACCTGGTTAAAAATATCTAAAGTTGCTTTAGTGCGTACCGAACGTAAACGGTCAAAATACTGAACGCCGGGAGGCATATCTAATTTTACGGTAGCAATGCCTGCTCCATCCTGCCCGCGGTTAATCATTTTCTCCATTATTAAATAGAGTTTATGCAGGCCGTAGCGCGCCGAACCGTATTTATCTCTGTAAAACTGAAGCGGTTTTAAGAGGCGTATAAAAACTACGCCGCACTCGTGTTGTATGGAATCGCTCATGTGTTATGCAAATTTAGGTGTTTTTGTTCAGCTAATTTCAGTAAAGATTAACATATGGGGCTTTTTATTAACGTAGGTTAACTGCTTTGGGTTTTTCAGGTATTTGTTTAGGGCGTTTCCCCACATGTTAATTCGGGTTTCGATCAATAATTTTGGTAGGGCCGGGCTTTACACTGCAAGTCCTCATTCCCAGCAGCTCACTCCGAGCTTTACGCTACAATAATCCTTTTGCGATGCAAGACAAAAAAATAACGCAAGGATTTATTTAGCAACAACAAGTTTCTTGGTCTGTAGAAACACTCCTCCAACCGAAATCTTTAATAAATAAATACCATTTTCAAGATTTGCACAGATAATGGATGATGAAGTATTATTTGCCGGTAATGAACTTATAAAAACGAGTTTGCCTTGCACATCACGCACTTCAATAATAGCATCTTGTTCTATTTTATACTCAATAGTAAAATTTCCATCATTAGGGTTAGGTGAAATTCTGAAACTCGTTTCTTGTTCTTTAAATTCGTTAACCCCCATTAAACCTGTATCAAAAACAGTGACGCTGTCAATATAATAATATGTGCCGTTAATACCTCGATTACCAACGAATAAAGTATCAGATAAAGAATCTGTGCTAAAATTTCCAATTGTTAAATACATTTCTCCGCCTTGTGCAACAAAAGTATCCCGAACTGCAATCCAATTTAAAGTATCCGTAATTTGAATTTTACTTTTCACTTGCGGATTCGGAATATTAATATATAATCCCATAGGTGAATTAGTTGAATATACGGGCGCACTGCTAAAATATATACCCATACTTTTTATAGCATAATCACAATAATTACACAAACTAACATACGCGCTTGCAACGTATTTGCGATATTGTTTTAAGGTATCGGTCAATTTTGTTTTAATATATTCCCTTCCTTCATTATGTATCCCGGCATTAAACACGTAGATACCTGCGTATCCCCCACCGCCCGCACAATCTTTTTGATATCCGGTTGAATTACTGGGTGTGCTAACGTAAGTAGTATAGGTTGCGCAAGAATTAAGATAATCAGGGTTTAACGCGGCACTATCCCAAGAAATCGCATACCTGATTTGACCTAAAGCATTAGGGCAAGTGGAGTAGATTTCAAAATTTCCGTTGGGAACCAAATTTTGTGATTGATTCTTTGTGAAAATAAAAAACAAAAAATAAAAGACAAAAAAAACCTTAGCACTTTTTTTTAGGAAGTTGCAAAGGGTTTTTATAAGAATTTTATTTAGCAATAATGAGTTTTTTTGTCTGTAGAAACACTCCTCCAATCGAAATCTTTAACAGATAAATACCGTTTTCAAGATTTGCACAGGCAATGGGTGATGAAGTATTATTTGCCGGTAATGAACTTATAAAAACGAGTTTACCTTGCATATCGCGTATTTCAATCTCTGCATCTTGTAGTATTTTATACTCAATAGTAAAATTTCCATCATTAGGGTTCGGCGAAATTTTGAAACCGACATCTTGTTTTTTCAATTCGTTAACACCTGTTAAACCAGTGTCGAATACGCTAACACTATCAATGTAATAGTAAGATGCGCTTCCAAAGCCGCGCGCACCTACATAAGTAGTATCAGATAAAGAATCATAATTGAAATTTCCAATAGTTAAATATAATTCTCCTCCTTGTGCAAGGAATGTATCCTGAACAGCTATCCAGTTTAATGTATCGGATAATAGCAATTTTCCTCTTACTTGGGGGTTAGGAATATTCATAAACCCGACAGTAGTCGGCCCTTGCACAGCATTAGGAGTAAAATACATTCCCATGCTGCTAATTGCATAATCACAATAATTACATAAGCTTACAAACATAGAAGCATGGTATTTGTGATATTTCTTTAAGGTATCCGTCAATTTTATCTGTATATAATCCCGCCCATTATTTGGAAAACCTTTGTTAAAAGCCCATGTACCTGCATAGCCATTGCCATTAGCGAAATCCTGTTGCCAGCCATAAGAATTATTCGGAACACCTTGCCCCGTAGTATATGTGGCACAACTATTATAATAATCCGGATTTGTGTAGGATTCCGGATTTGACCAACCGGTTGCATAAGTTATTTGACTGCCCGCATTAGGGCAAGTGGAGTAGATTTCAAAATTTCCGTTGGGAACTAAATTTTGGGATTGATTTTTTGAGAAAACAAAAAACAAAAAACAAAAAACAAAAAAACCCTTAGCACTTTTTTTTACGAAGTCGCAAAGGGTTTTTATAAGAATTTTATTTAGCAATAATGAGTTTTTTTGTCTGAACCGGTAAGTTACTGATACTAACCTTTAACAAATATACGCCATTTTCAAGGTTTTCACAAGCAATAGAGGAAATGGTATTGTTTGCCGAAAGCGAGCTTACACAAACCAATTTTCCCTGTACATCAAGCACTTCAATAGTGGCATCCTGTTGTATTTTATATTCCATTGTAAAATTACCATCATTGGGATTAGGATAGAATCTTATAAAGCCTGATTCGTTTAAGGAAATCTCATCTATAATAGTGTTCGTTGCTCTTTGCCCTTGTCCAACACCATAGTTTAAACAGTTTTCGGTATAAACCATCGGAACACCCGTAATTGATGCTAAAAGTGCGCGTGCTTGAGATACTGCCATTCCGCTTTCAAATAAACATTTATTAGCTATTGCATTAAGAGCGGCACTATCACCACTTGTAAAGACATAATTGCTATCTGCCATTTTAGCAAGGGCAATAATATTAACTGTTTTAAAATCTTGCTCAACCGAATTAGCCGGAGACATTGAATTAACTCTGCTTATTGCCGAAGTAAAATTTCGTGCAGCAATATCGTCAAAAGCATTAGACATTAAGGCGTGATTACTATTGGCACTTGTTGTGTAGAAATTGGCGAGATAAGTATCACTTAAATAACCCGTTTGATTATTATCATTCTTAATCGTACTATATGCTTTAACTTTACGGTGAAAGTTTGTGCTTGCATCAACTGTTGAGTTACTTAAGGGTTGTTGTAAAGAATTACTCAAAGAGAAAACTCTTTGAATGCAATTTGGCGCGCAACCCGTACCCGGTATCGGACAAGTTTGTGGAGGAACACCAGTAATTGTATTTATTGTAGTTGGGCCATATGGGGCTGCGGAAATACCATTATTGGCAAGTGGATTAGGTTGTGGTGTAAAAGCTCCACCACTAAAAGCAGAAGTATATAATTGAGATGAAATAGGGTTTGTACCGTTAGAAGTAAGTGTATGATAAAGATTAATACGATTCGGCCATTTTCCCCAAAGATCACCTATTGGTAAAGAACCGGGGTTATAAATTTGCGGGCCGATAACGGCGGTGTTATCTAACCAAAGACCCACCTGTGATTTATCAAACTTATTATTTAAAAACAAAGAGTTATTATTGTTATTATTATAATATAAGCAAGCATCAAGCCATTTGATGGTATCACAACTCACCAAACTGTTTTGGCTGTTGGTTATAAAGACCCCTGTGCTGAAAGGCGCGGTGTTGCTGAAAACATTACTGATTGGGTTGCTTGGTATAACTCCTCCGTTATTATTTGTCGTTTTAATTTCAGGGTTATTTGTAACCTGAGCAAAGGGGCAGTTATCAATATAAATAACCTGCTTTGTTGTACTGCTAATGCTGGCGTTAACCACTGAGAGTTCAGGGTTTTGGTCAACAATAACACAATTGGTATTGCTGTTTCCTGTAATATTTCTGAACAAAAGAGCATTTAAATAACAGTGGCGAATGATATTGTTTTTAACTAACACCGTACCGTTTGTATTAGCGCCACCACCATACTCTACCCATGCACCAACATAATTGCCATTGCTAATGGTTTCATCAATTTTATTATTTTTTATGGTAACATTATTAAGGGTTGAGGAATTTGTTATGTTAACATAGATGCCGCGGGCAGCGTTAAAAATCGTGTTACCGTCAAATTCATAAGTATTACCGGAGCTGTTAAAGTTTTGAAAATTCGCAAAACCGAGCGCGTTGACACAGCCGGTTGTAAAACAAATAAAGGTCGGAGTAATACTGTTTTTAATTAAATTACCGTTAGTATAAACTGTCCGATACTGGTTAATATTTGTGCCGTTCACACAATCAATAAATTCATTTTTTGCGTTTGTTACAGGATTAAGATGCATGGAACCGATTGTAAGTTCGCAGCCTGTACAAATATCTGAACCTTTACCATAAATGCCCACTCCGTTCAATGGAACAAAAAGATTACCTATTCTTGGCATATATTGAAAGCGGTTATTTTGCATCATAACCGTAGAGCCAAGGCATTTAATGCCAAAGTCATGGTAATCAAAAAAGTTTTTTATCTTATTGTTTCCCGGCGTTCCGATATGGAAATAGTTAGTGTTTGAATTTCTAAGGTCATTAATTCTGATGCCGGTATTTGAACGCGCTCCCGCAATTGTTGAAGTTACAGGATACGGTATACTTGTCGGATAAGCATTAAAATTACTTTGGAGGGTATTAAAATTTGCGTTGGAAAGTGCAGTATATAAATTTGAACCTGAAATATCACGACAGGTAAAAATGCTGCCGTAAACAAAACTTTGGTATACAATTGAGGTAACTAATTGCGGCCCTTCAATATTTATATCGTTTGTATTTTTATTGAAAATTGCATGGTCATTAGTTAAGCTGCCAATTAAAAATTTTCCGCCCAACAGGTTGTTGGTATTATTTTGTTGCGGGATATTTATTGCCTGAACAGCATCCTCGATTATATTTATTCCGTTTTGTATATCAATAGTTCCTCCGTTATCCGCAATGATGCCTTGCCACATCTTACAACAACTGTGAAGCCATGCGTTTTGGATTTTTAAAGTAGCTCCATTCGTAACACGAATAGTGATTCCCGGAGACATTAGAAATTGTCCGGTCAAAGTTAAAACGGTAGAAGGGCCGGTTACTGTATAGTTGCCAAAAACATAAAAAGGATTATTTAATGCGCCCGTAATAGTTTGAGTCGTGTTGATGGTTCCTCCGCCAAGATTATGTGGATTGTTTATGTTTTGCCAATCTTGGCAAAAGGGAGGGTCTATAAAAATTTGTGTAGTGCATACACCGCATCCATTGTTATAAACTACGTAGTTATTGCTACCGTATTGATTACCCGGATTTGGAGTATACATTGTTCCCGCTATAGTTCCCGTTTGTGAGGTGAATATTCCTCCGGGCGGGGAGAAGTAAGGACTCAGGTCAATTGGCTGCCCACCATTGCCGCAGGGAAATACGGGTGGCGTGGTGCAGACGGGTGGAGTAGAATTTACAACGATGGGAATCGTAATCTGCGTGCTACAGGGTAAACAGTTTGGATATTCCTGAATTGAAAGCACGGCATTATAAGTGCCGGGCGCAGAATATGTATGAATATAAGTTGTATGACCTGTGTTATTATTATATGTTCCGATACTTGAAGTATTATCCCCAAAATCAAGAGAAATAGTAGATGAACTTGGATACAGGTTAGGATTATCCGCATCGGTAGTAAAAGTTACTGAGTTACCAACACAAGTTGGATTTGGAGTTGCAGTAAAAAGATAATTGGGTGGCGGAATTACGTTTATCGTTAAGTAACCTAAACCCGTAGAATTTTGACTTGGAATTTGGCACGGCTGAACACTAAATGAAATAACGTAAGATCCTAATACGGTAGTTGAAAAGTTTATCGTTGGAGAGTTTGGAGCAGTAAACCCGAATGAAGTTCCATTCTGATACCAAATTGCAGTAGTACACGGGCCTGAATTTGGAACATTGCAGGCCTGTAATTGTATTGTGCAACCGGCATAGACATTTATTGTAGGAGAATTTAAAGGGTAAGTATCAATAAAACCACAATTTACAAGGTCTAAATAACAGATTGAAGGTATTTGTTGTTTAGGTGCAGGAGAAACTTTTCTTACTACATTATTATACCAATCTGCAATAATAAGATTACCGGAATTATCAAGACACACTCCGGTTGGGCCGGTTAATTTAGCCGAGGTTGCAGGGCCATTATCGCCGCTATAACCTGCTGAACTGCTACCTGCATAAGTGGTAATAATTCCCGATGTATTTATTTTACGAATCCTGCTGTTTTGCCAATCCGCAATGTATACGTTACCGGCGGCATCTGCTACCGCATCCCAGGGATAGTTTAAAACGGCAGAAGTTGCCGGGCCATTATCACCTGAAAAACCGATTGCTCCTGTACCTGCAATGGTTGTTATAATACCCGAAGTATTTATTTTTCGGATAACGCTGTTTACTTCATCTGCAAAATATAAATTTCCGTTTGCATCAATTGACATCGATACAGGGTAAGCCAGTTTCGCGGAAATCGCAGGCCCGTTATCACCGGTATAACCCTGTGTTCCATTTCCGGCTATTGTCGTAATAATACCTGTACTTGCGTTTACTTTTCGGATTACATTATTATTAGCGTCAGCAATAAACATATTACCTGAACCATCAATCGCTAAACCTGAACAAAAACTTAATGTAGCTGATTTTGCCGGGCCATTATCTCCGGTGTATCCTGCTGCACCTGTACCAACGACCGTTGTAATAATTCCGGTTATACCATCCACTCTACGTATTACGTTATTACTTGCGTCGGCAATGTAAAGATTATTTGAGGCGTCCACATCTATGTCCCAAGGAGAAGACAGTGTAGCTGAAGTAGCAAGTCCGCTATCACCACTATATCCTGCTGTTCCGGTTCCGGCAACGGTTGTAATTGTACCGGAAGTATTTATTTTACGAATAACATTATTTAAATTATCTGCTATATAAAGATTTCCCGCCGCATCGAATGTAACTCTGCTTGGTTGAAATAAAGTGGCAGATGTTGCCGGGCCATTATCACCTGTATAACTTCCAACGCCAGTTCCGGCAATGGTTGTTATTATTTGTGTTTGTGAAAAAATAATAGGGCTTGTTAAAGCCAAAAGCAGAGTTAAGAATAGCTTTTTCATAAAAATAAAATTTAAAATGATTTAGTAAAAATAGTGTAAAATTTGAAAAAAGCAAGTTTTCTCTATTTTATGAAAAAGTGAATTTAACTATTTCAATTAGTCCCCATATATGTCCCCTATAAATTAGAAATATTTATAGAATACTGAATTACAGTTTGATAAAATACAAACAAGAATCCCTAACGCAAATACAACATTTTTAAAACCTTCCGGGCTCAGGAAACCAGAAAGGTTTAATCCACTCCCCCTCTAAGCGGTATTTTACAAGTTTAGACTAATACAATATCAAACCAATACCAGCCTTTTCCTATATTTGAGAAAATTTAATTTTATGCGTTACGCCCCTATTAACAAACAACTTTTTATTGATAACCGCAAACGTTTTGAGGCAAGTTTAAAACCAGGCTCCATCGCGGTTTTTAATGCCAATGACGTCTTACCTACCAATGCCGATGGCCATCAAAAATTTTTACAAAACACCGATTTGTTTTACCTGAGCGGCGTTGATCAGGAAGAAAGCATTTTATTAATTTATCCCGGTGCCAAAGATGAATTGCATAAAGAAGTTTTATTTTTAAAAGAAACCAGCGAACTCATTGCCATTTGGGAAGGGCATAAACTCACCAAAAAAGAAGCTGCCGAAGTAAGCGGCGTGCAACGTATTTACTGGCTCAGCGAGTTTAATACCATTTTCCGTTCTTTAGTGGTAGAAGCCGAACATATTTATTTAAATACCAACGAACACGTGCGTGCCGTGGTAGAAACCGAAACACGCGAAGCTCGTTTTGTAAAATGGTGCATGAGCAATTACCCCGTACATAAATACGAACGCTCTGCTCCAATCATGCATCATTTACGCGCAATTAAATCGCAACCGGAAATTGATTTAATTAAACACGCCTGTGATATTACCGAGAAAGGTTTCCGCCGGTTATTAAGTTTTGTAAAACCCGGTGTGTGGGAATATGAAATCGAAGCGGAATTATTACATGAGTTTGTAAGAAACCGCTCAAACGGTTTTGCTTACACGCCTATTATTGCCAGCGGATTAAACTCTTGTGTGTTGCATTATATTTCAAACGATTTACAATGTAAAGACGGCGATATTTTATTATTAGACGTTGCCGCCGAGTACGCTAATTACAATTCTGATTTGACCCGTTGCTTACCTGTAAACGGCAAATTTACATCACGGCAGAAAGATGTTTACAATGCCGTATTGCGTGTAAAACATGGCGCCGAAAAATTATTGGTTGTTGGCAATACCATTAACGACTATCACCGAGAAGTAGGTGCTTTAATGGAAGAAGAATTGATTAAACTCGGATTGTTGAAAGCCGAAGACGTTAAAAAACAAAATCCTGATGCGCCGCTATACAAAAAATATTTTATGCACGGCACTTCGCATCATTTAGGTTTGGATGTACACGACTTAGGAAACCGCTATCGTAAATTTGAAGCGGGCATGGTGTTTACCTGCGAACCGGGCATATACATTCCTGCCGAAAATTTAGGCATACGTATTGAAGATGATTTGGTGATTAATGCCAAAGGCGCGCCAACAAATTTAATGGGAACTATTCCCATTGAGGCAGAGGAGATTGAAAGTTTGATGCAGAAGTAAATTTTTGCACCGCCAAGATGTTAAGGCGCAAAGGTTTTCATTTTGTTTCGTTTAAACGAAGTTCAAGGGTTAAATTAATTTTTTTCTGTTCCACTTTTTCTTTACGACTTTGTGCCTTTGCGATGGAAGCTTACTCGATAGACTTCCTATTAAAAATAGTATACCCGAAATGGAACAGGAAAGTAAAGGGCTGCGGTTCTTTGTGGTAATAATTTACACTCATACTTATTGGTCCCAACGGAGTATGGTAAACAAGAGCTGCCATTCCCACTATATACTGATGTAAAAAAGCTTTACTTAAACTTGCTGTTAAGTCCGTATTTTTTTCGATAGACTGATACGGCTGAAACAGGTATCCTTCAAAGCGCAAGTCTAATTTTTTTACCGGATGGAAAATCATTTTTATACCACCGGCACCGTATTGAAACGCCCTGAAGTTGGGAAGGAATAATGTTTTACTCTCGGGTGTTGGCATAAAAGCGGGGGCAGATAAAACAGATGAAGTGTAATTGGCAAATAATTGTTGGGTAGAATAAACTCCCTCTAACAGAACGCCGATTTTAAAAAACTGAAAAGGCTTAAAGTAATGATCAAACTTCGCTTTAAAGATTACCCATTGATGTACAATGTTACTGTCCGGTTTTTGAATGGTAGTATTTCCGGGAATTAAAGTTTCCAGACCGTTTACGTATTTTGCTCTTATATTTATAAAAGTACCTTCTGATGCATACAACTTTCTGTTTTGCGTATTATACTCATACTCAGCAGTGCCATGTATAAAAGTAAAATTGGTTTGGTCAGCAGTATCTTTATCATTAAAGGTTGGTGTCTGGTAATAAATATTTGAAAGCTCAGCCACTCCGCCTCCGTACATTACTTTGGCGCGCGGCCCTGCGGGATGGCCAAACATTATTTCCGCATAGCGATCACGCTGTGTTAAGTAAGCAGGTTTTTGCAAGCTGTAAAATAAATTACTGCTGCGGTAATAATCCCAACGCGAAATGGTAAGATTTGGCTCTATATACATCGGCCATCTTCCGGGTATATCAAAACGAATGCGCCCGCTGAAAGAGTTATTCAACCTTCCGAAATAACCATTACCGTAAATTGAAGTGGCAATTTTAGAAAGCAGGTTATATTGCAACGAAATAAAACCCATACTTATGGGGCGTGACGATACGTTTCCGCCTACCTGCAAAAACATATCCTTTTCACGTTTTACTTTTAAGTTCAGTTTGTATTTACCCGATTGCGGATTAAAGGTAAGAGTAGGAAAAACACTTTTTATTTTATCATCCTCCGTTAAACGGAAATAGCGCGGCTTTATACTTTCTAAGGTAAATTCTTTCAGCCCGTTACTCAGCATACGTTTTACATATATCTGTTGGTTTTTTGTAAGCCCTTCCGTGCTTATATCCTCAATAATAATCTGATCTTTCATACGCGCTTTAAACACTTCCCGGCGTTGGGTAATTTCTTCTTTTGTTCTTATTCGCCCTGAAAGTTTTTTCAGTGAATCAATTTGTTTTATAGTTGCCACATAGCCACTGTCAATTAATCTTTTTGCCGAATTAAAATCAAAGGTCCCTACGTTGCTCCACGGAGTGATAATAAGCCCCTTGGTACCTTGTAAGCTGAAGTCGGGGTTTTTTACAAGCATATTTCTTATCTGCGCGTAAAAATCCTCTTCGTTTATTTTAGGATTAGAGCCAGTTACCACACTACCGATAATAATATCGGGTTTAAAATCTGCACGCATTACATCGGCAGGAAAATTATCGTACAATCCCCCGTCAAATAAAATTTTTCCGTTAACACTTATGGGTTTGTAATAAAAAGGATACGTCATCGATGCGCGAACAGCTTCGTTTAAAGCACCCGAATTAAAAACATACGTTTTTTTATTCTCTACATCAGAAGCAACACACCTGAATGGAACAAACAAACTATCGAAATTGCCCTTAGAAACGGAAAATGGTTTCGAAAAAAATTCAGTCATGTTAAAATCTACCGGTGCCGAATTAACCAGACTTGTTGGAATATTGGTTGTTAAAGAAGAATCAAAACTCACTTTAAGCGTAACCCATGCCGCATTGTCATCTTTTTGAAAATAATAATACTGGTATTTTTTTTCCATCTCACCCTTCAGCAAATTGGTAAATTTTTCAGAAGTAACAATTTTTTCGATTTCATCCGGACTATAGCCGGAAGTATACAAAGCGCCTATCAATCCGCCAACCGATGTTCCTACAATATAATCAATGGGAATATTATTTTCTTCCAACGCACGCAAAACTCCAACGTGACAAGCACCGCCCGCACCGCCGCCGCTTAGTACGAGGCCAATTCTTTGAGAATATACCTGATTACTTAAGAATAACAGGATACAAAACCCGGCCCACCATCTAACCCACCTGAAGGCGAACCAAATTGTTCCCCTAAAAAGAGACGATTGCAAAGGCTTTGTATTTAGCGTTGAGTTCAATTGATCGTCCAGGTAGTTAATCCTTGTTGTGTAAATTTAAAGGGCTGCACTTTGCCGCCAAAACTCTCAATAGCTCTTGCCACTTTTATTTTTGTAATGCCGGGGCAAAAGAAAAACATAAAGCCACCACCACCCGCACCTGAAATTTTTCCTCCGTTGGCGCCCGATTTTAAAGCAGCAGTATAAATATCATCAATTAAAGTATTAGAGATGGAATGTGCCATTTGCTTTTTATTTTGCCATCCGAAATGCAAAATCTCTCCTATTTTATTCAATTCCCCCTTAAGCAAACTATCCTTCATCTGGTGCGCCTGCTCTTTTAAGTTGTGCATAGCCTCCACCGATTTTTCATTTTTTTCTTTTACATTTTTCACCTGCTCATCGATAATTGCAGCAGACATTCTTTGTGTTGCCGTGAAATATAAAAGCAAATTAAATTCCAGTTCGTATAAAATTTTTGTTTTTAATTGAAGCGGGTTTACAATCACTTTATCCCCCATAAACTCAATATAATTTATTCCTCCAAAAGTTGCGGCGTATTGGTCCTGCTTGCCACCCGACATATTTAAATCAACACGTTCAATCTCGTAAGCGAGGTGCGCAATATCATATTTTCCCAATGGAAGATTAAGCCACTCAACAAAAGCGCCGAGCAGAGAAACCACAATGGTGGATGATGTTCCGAGTCCGGAGCCTTGCGGAGCTTCGATATAGGAAGTCAGCCGGAACGAAAGCGCGTTTAGATTAAATTGTTTTATAACCCGATTGTAAACGCCGGTAAATAATTCAAAGCCTTCAACTAATTCCAATTCTTTGGCAGACTTTAAAGTAATACACTTGTCGGTGCCATCTATGCAAAATTCTATTTTACCGTTTTCTAACGGCTCAAGTGATGCGTATGCGTATAAATCGATTGTGGCGTTTAAAATAGCGCCACCGTAAATATCCGAATAGGGAGATACGTCGGTGCCACCGCCTGCCAAACCGATTCTTAAAGGTGCTTTACTTCTTATTATCATCACTTCTCTGTGCTTTATCCATTTTGTCAATTTCTTTTACCTTTAATTATTCCTCCACGGGTGAGGATAAACTATTTAATTAAATCTTCGTATAAATTTACGATTTCATTTGAGAAAATGCTCCAATCGTACTTCTTTTTTTCTTCTTTCATAGCGGCACTCATGGCAGTTTCCCGGTTATTTAAAAAATAATCAATGATTGAATCGGCAATGGCAGTAGCGTTAGGTTCAACCACATACCCGCATTTGTTGTGTGGAATAATTTCTGATAAACCACCAACATTGGTTACCAAAGTTGGTTTTTCGAACTGAAAAGCAACTTGTGTAACCCCGCTTTGTGTAGCACTACGATATGGAAGCGTTAATAAATCGGCTGCAGAAAAATATTGTTTTACCTCTTCATTCGGAATAAATTTATCGAACAAAACAACATTGCTTTGCAAATTATACTTTTCAATAATATCCCTATACAATTTTTTATCCTCGTAAAACTCACCCGCAACTAATAATTTTATATTCTGTTGTTTTATTCTTGCATCACCCATGGCTTCCAATAATAAATCCAATCCTTTGTACTGACGAATCAATCCGAAAAACAAAATTGTTTTATCTGTAACAGAAATATTTAATTTCTTTCGCGCCTCTTGTTTATCCAGTTTTTCTCCGAACGCGGTGTATAGCGGATGCAGCAAAAACTTTTTGTGTGTTGAAGAAGTAAATTTTTGCAAATCGTTCAACACTGCTTTGCTCATCGTTACAAAACCTTGACAATGCCTGATGAAATATTTTGTAAAGGCAGTATCCCCGGCTCTTTTTTCGTGGGGAATTACGTTATCCGTAACCGCAATCACCTTAATTCCTTTTTTTGCAATGCTTTTACAAATTGTGCCGAGTGCCGGGCCCATAAAAGGAATCCAATAACGCACCACTACAAAATCAGGTTTTTCTTTTTTGATGAACCCGGCAACTTTAATCCAGTTTAACGGGTTAACCGAATTAATAAGCGTATGAATTTTTATTCCTGAAGGTGCAATACCGCTTTGATCATATTGCGTAGAACCCGGAAAAAGAAAATCGGGATATTGCAACGAATAAGAAATAATTTGCGCATTGTGGCCAAGTTCATTTAAAGAGCGGCAGAATAATTCATCAAATGTGGCCAAACCGCCGCGTAGCGGATAAGCGGGACCAATGACGAATATTTTGTATTTGTTTTGCACCATACGAATATACTTGGATTTATTTTTTTACATTTGATTTAAACTTAGAGTTATGAAACGCGTTTTCTTAATAATTAGTGCCCTTTTTACACTGAATGTGGGTGCTCAAACCATTCAAAACGGCAGTTACAGTACAACGGGCTATATTAAAGCCGATGGCACTATACAAAACAGCAGTTACAGCACTGCGGGTTACATAAAAAGTGATGGTACGATACAAAACAGTTCCTACAGTACTATTGGCTACATCAAGAGTGACGGGACCATACAAAACAGCAGCTACAGCACGGTAGGTTATGTTAAAAAAGACGGAACCGTACAAAACAGCAGTTATTCAACCATTGGTTATGTAAAAGAAGACGGCACTGTGCAAAACAGTTCTTACAGCACAATTGGTTATGCAAAAGGAGTGCAAAAAGAATGGGCCGCTGTGGTGTTTTTCTTTTTTAAGTTTAATTGATTATTTTTTGACGGGCTGCCGGGCTTTCACAAGTCGCTTTTTTGCATTCTTCTCATTCAGGTATAATACAAAACTTAAATTAAGACTTCTAAAAAATATTTTTTGCAAAAAGAGCTCCAACACCGTTGTTCAATCCCTGCCCGAAATACAACTTTATACTATTTAAAATATAACAAGAGAAATTGCATCGGAAAGTCCATAGCGAGCCATTGAGAAAGAGGACTTGTAACCCGTTTTATCAGGATAAACTCCAAGTCCAATCCCGCCAAAAATAATAAATTGAAAGAAAATTAAAATGTGGGAACACGCCAAAAAAAATTTACCAACTACGGGTACCGGAATGACACTAAACTATAAAACCGGCTAAATTCTAAAATCGTAAATCAATTTACTACATCTTCTCAATCATCTCCGTACTTACGCCGGTATTGCTGTAGCCGCCATCGTGGAAAAGATTTTGCATAGTAACCATGCGGGTTAAATCGCTGAACAAAGTCACGCAATAATTAGCGCAGTCTTCAGCACTTGCATTTCCTAATGGAGATTGCAGGTTTGCCAAATCATAAAACTCGTTAAAACCTTTGATGCCGCTACCCGCCGTTGTGCGTGTGGGCGACTGAGAAACTGTATTTACCCTCACCTTTTTTGCTTTACCGTAATGATAACCGAATGTGCGGGCAATACTTTCAAGCATTGCTTTTATATCGGCCATGTCGGTATAAAAAGGATAAGCGCGTTGTGCGGCGATGTAACTTAATGCAACAACCGAAGCATGTTCGTTAAGTGCATCAAGTTTATAGGCTACCGAAAGCATTTTATGAAATGATAAGGCAGAAACATCGATTCCTTTTTGAAAATACTCGTAATTGGATTCGGTATACGGAATATTTTTGCGAATGTTAACACTCATTCCGATTGAATGTAATACAAAATCAATCTTGCCACCGAGTTCTTGCATAGATTCTGTATACAATTTTTCAATCTCAGGCACACTCGTTGCGTCGGCCGGAATAATTTTAGAAGAAGTAGCCTCGGCTAATTTTTTTATTTCTCCCATACGCATTGCAATCGGCGCGTTGGTTAAAACTATCTGAGCACCTTGTTCGTGTGCTTTTAAAGCAACTTTCCACGCAATTGAATTTTCGTCTAAAGCTCCGGTAATGATACCGCGTTTTCCCTTTAACAGGTTGTTTGACATGCCATTTGTTTTAGTGCAACAAAAATAACAATTATTTCCGTAAAGATTAGCTTATGAAAAGGAACGCTGTTACGAAGTTTCGGGAACGCATATTACTTATGATCATTCTTCGGGTTTTTAGTCCGTAAAGAGCTTATAATACAACAACATTAAAAAATCTGCGCTTATACCATTTTTCTACGTCATCAGCGTTCTATTTCATTTTTCATTCCTCCCCCGATAAAGGGGATAATTAGTACTCTTTTTGCACGTATATTTGTACAAATCATTTTTATGCGCCTTAAATTTTTGTTCTTATTACCGGTCATTGCATTCGCTCAACAACCCGATACAATTGCTGTGCGTTTTTCGAAATTTGTAACAGCCGATGGAATGAAAAAAAATCTTTTGGTTTTAGCTTCTGACGAATATGAAGGAAGAGAAACGGGGCAAAAAGGACAAAAGATGAGCGCCGAGTATATAAAAAAATATTACCAGGATTTAGGGTTTAAGCCATACACTTCTCCGCAATTAAAAGATGGTTTCATGCAGTCTTTTCCATTGGCAGTTTTTAATCCGCAGGAAGTAAAAATAACCGCAGGTAAAAAAACTTTTACACCCAACACCGATTATTTCAGTTGGGCAAACACCATTGGTGATACAACTTTAACCGTTGATAAAATAGAATTTTGCGGCTACGGAATTAACACTGTTGTATACAATGATTTTGACAAACAAAATGTAAAAAACAAAGCCGTAATGATCTTAGACGGCGAGCCTTACAAAGCTGATGGCAAATCCATGATATCGCAAAGTACGGAACCTAGTGTTTGGGCAAGTAATTTCAGGACTAAACAAGCCGAAGCAAAAAAACAAGGCATAAAATATTTATTTATTGTCGACAAAAACATTACTGCCAGCTATGCTAAGTTTGAACACAGGATCACTTCTGCACGAATGAGCATTGATGCGAAAAGCGAACCGAATTACCCGCTCATTATTTACATCTCGGCCGAAATGGCGAATGAAATAATTGCAGGAACAAAAAATAACGTAACAGAAATTACTGAAAAAACATTAAAGAACGGAAAGCCCGTACATTTTGAAATTAAAAATCCGGTTACACTCGGAATTTCACAAAAAAAATTCGGAATAAGTGCTGAGAATGTGATGGCTTATATTGAAGGAAGCGATTTGAAAGAAGAAGTGATTGTTTTATCGGCTCACTACGATCATTTAGGAATTCACGATGGAAAAGTTTATAACGGCGCTGATGATGACGGAAGCGGAACCGTTGCTATTATGCAATTAGCAAAGGCTTTTTCCGAAGCAAAAAAACAAGGCAAAGGCCCGCGCCGCAGCATGTTGTTTTTAAATGTATCGGGCGAAGAAAAAGGTTTATTAGGGAGTGAATATTATTCGGAGCATCCCGTTTTTCCATTGGACAAAACTATTTGCGATCTGAACATTGATATGATCGGGCGTTTGGATGAAGACCATAAAACAAATTCAAATTATATTTATTTAATCGGCGCGGATAAACTGAGTAAAGATTTGCACAATGTATCGGAACAGGCAAATAAAACCTATACCAACATTGAGTTAGACTATCGTTACAATGATGAGAACGACCCGAACCGTTATTATTACCGCAGTGACCATTATAATTTTGCAAAGAACGGCGTTCCTGTTATTTTTTATTTTAACGGCGTGCATGCCGATTACCACCAGGAAACCGACGAGGTAAGTAAAATTGATTTTGCCAAAATGGAAAACATCACCCGCCTGGTATTTTTTACCGCCTGGGAAATTGCGAACAGAACTGAAAAATTGAAGATTGATGTGAAGAAGTAAACTTCTTATTACAGTATTAAACTACTAAAAACTACGCGCTTATTTTCATACTCAGGCAACCAAACCCTTTTGCGTTTCCGCGTCTTTGCGTGAAATAACTCATAGCTACTTTGCAAACTCTGCAAACCTTTACTCTACCAACTACTCTGCATCTTTGCATAACACAAATTAATTCCCCCTCTGCCTTCGGCATCTCCCTCACAGGGGAGAACGCTGTTCCAATTAAGCCCGCTTCCCCAATTCAATAATCTCCATATTTTTTATCTCGCTTCCATCAATACAAAAACGCAAAACTGTTTTTACATTATGAAATCCGTGAACGCCGGCAGCACCGGGATTGAGGTGTAGTAAATCATTTTTTTTATCAAACATGATTTTTAAAATGTGTGAGTGCCCGCAGATAAAAAGTTTCGGCTTTTCTTCCTGAATAATTTTTCTTGCCGCAGGGTTGTATTTACCCGGGTATCCGCCAATATGTGTTATAAAAACTTTTACCTGTTCACATAAAAAAATCTGATGCTCCGGATATTCAATCCGCACATCCTGCCCGTCAATATTTCCGTAAACTGCTTTTAATGGTTTTAATTTTTCTATCTGCTTACATACATCAACCACACCAATATCTCCGGCATGCCATACCTCATCTACCGTGTTAATGTATTTAACCAGTTTTTCGTTAAAATGCCCGTGCGTGTCTGAAAGAAGAAGAATTTTGCGCATAAAAAAATCCCTCCGTTTTAGCAGAGGGATTAAATTTACATTATTAATTCTATTTACTGATCATCAATTTGCTATTGGTAATTTGCCCGTTTGAGTTAATACTTATCCCGTAAGCACCCGCAGGTAAAGAGCTAATATTTATTTCGTTTTGCCCTAAAGAAATAATTTGCTCTAAAACAACCTGCCCGGTTATATTAAGCAAGCGCATACTTCCGCTTTTTTGCGATTGTATGTAGAGCTTGTCAACCGCCGGGTTCGGATAAACGGCAAAACCATTTTGATTTACCGTTTGTATTCCCACACAGCTTTTTACAGCCACTTTAATAGTTTTAGAATAAGGACAACTTGCTAAAGTACCCGTTACAGTATAGATAGTTGTTGTACCGGGAGAAACTGAAACGGTTGCAGTGGTCACACTTCCGGCATTGGCGCTCCACAAATAAGACGCGGAGTTTCCGGTTGCACTCAACAATGCGCTGCCTCCCACACAAATTGTATCGGCATTTGTAGTAACCGTTAAAGTAGGAAGTGGTTTTACACTCAGAGTTGTTACTAAAATACTGTCATGCCCGTGTATATTCAAAGTGTCTTTATAAACACCCGCAATCATTTGATACGCGCCGCCTAACTTGATACTGTCTCCCTGGCAAATAGCCGCGATCAAATTGGTTACAGATACCAGGTGTATCCTGGAAGAATCAACATAGTAATTATTGCCCACGCTTGTGGGAGTAACCGAATTAACTGTAACCGTTTTTGCGCTATCCAGGCCGTAATTAGGTATATCTACATAAATTTTATAATTACCTAAAGGCACATTATGAAAAATATAATTCCCACTGTTGTCGGTTGTAGTACGTGCAGCAGGGTTTCCACCCGGGTTTTTACCCAGTTTCACATCCACTCCTTTTAGTGGGGCGCCTAACGGAGCATACCCGGAACCTATATATCTCGCGCCTGTGTAAGAAGAATCATGGGTGATTTTTCCACTTATTGTTCCGGGTCCCGTTATTGGCGGAGGCATTTGAAGTATCTTAATATTATTACCGCCAATATTTCCCGCCGTACAGGTATGATGCTGGATTACTTTAGCAGAATCCCACTGGAACGGATAAGTTTTATTACTGAAATAAGTTCCTACAGCGGTTTTGTACAATGGATTGCTTGTATCGGCAACGGCTTTTGCAATATAACTTCCGTAAAGAACGGATGGAAAATAATAGCTCCCACCTGCTCCCAAAGTAAATATACAGGTAGTATCGCCCGGATGCGGGTTGAGCGGATTCAGTTTGAAAAGATAAACTTTACCTGTAACAACAGGATTAAGCATGGTATCTCTTATTGTTCCGGAAAGTGAATCGGCTTTGTTTACATAAATATTTAAATTGGGCGAGTTAGCTGCCTGGCACTTATTAGAATCGATAACGCTTAAGTAAAAATAAATATACGGAGAGAAAGACGGTACTGTATAAAGTGTAATTACCGTTGTATTGTGGCCATTATAGGTTGATCCGTCATTCGTATTATGCCAGGTGTAGGTATAAGGAGGTTTTCCGCCCGAAACACTTGTAAATAAAGAATCCGATTGTCCTTGGCAAATAGTATAAGAAGAGGCCGTTGCCCCAGTCACCATTGGGTTTTGATGGATAAGAATAGTTTTAGTTATACTGTCTTTATATAAACTCTGATAGTTACCATTATAAGCTATCATTTCTACGGTAAAAGTGCCTGCCACTGAAGTATAAAAGGTAGTATCCTTAGCATAGCTGTAATGTGCCCCGTTGACATTCCATTTATAGGAAGAAGCATTTGTAGAAGTATTTACCAGATAAATCGTATTGTTTTGGCAAAAACCGGTGTTTGAAGATACGGAATCTATAAAATTAGGAGTGGGATTTATAGTGGTAAATCTCCAAATATTTCCTAAATACATAGAAGTGGCAGGCGTGTTATGCGGGCCTGAAGAGCGCATAAAAGCAGCAGGAGCACTGTGGCCTGTTGCATAAACGGAATTATTAAAATAGCA
The DNA here is from genome assembly GCA_035569635.1 of Bacteroidia bacterium. Taxonomy (GTDB): domain Bacteria; phylum Bacteroidota; class Bacteroidia; order B-17B0; family Aurantibacillaceae; genus PALSA-968. The sequence goes on from DATMMV010000038.1 coordinate 43,737, forward strand.
AAGCCTGTAATCATCTCCATAATTCATTACGCTTTCTAACCCGGTAGGATAGGATGAAGTGAGAAGTGTGTCTTTATTATGTGAGTTTTTAGTTATTAAATAAACCTTAGGTGAGAAAGAAACCGGTTTGGTTGTTTCAATCCATAATTTTCCGTCTCCGACTACAAAATCGCTGATATTTACAATAGCCGAGGGGAAACCCGCGCAACCGGCGCTGTCTATTAAAGCCTTCCAGTTTTGAGTAGTTGCAAGGCTATCGGGTGTATAAATAAAGCCAATACCTTTTGCAGAATTAGTTACTCCCGCAATAAGGGTATCTTTATATACTTCAAGTGCTGTAAAATAATCATTGAAAGAGTTAACTCCTAAGATAGGCGCAAGCGAAAGTCCTGTTGTTACGGTATCCCAATTCACTCCGTCGGCAGTTCTCATAATCATTCCTCCTTTAGCGGAATTACTTACAGAAATATATAATTTTTTATGCCATACTTTAGTATCATAAATTTTGGTAACGCCAGAACCGGAAGAAAAATTATTTGAGTTAATCCAGGTGGGGTTAGCCTGACTTGCGGGTGCCTTCCAAACAGAAATATTGTTGGTGGAACCAGGCGTAACAAAAGCGTACACCGTATCATTACTTCCGGTAGGAGAAAATAAAGCCAAAGCACTTACAAAGGGGCTATATCCCGAAATAAAATGATTATTCGCGGGCAGGCTATTAAAGTTTATTGTTCCGTGTTTCGTATAAGTGGTTCCGTCAAAACGATAAACCTGAGGCGTAATACCGGTTGCGCCGCCCGTTGTATCATAACTGGTTCCAGATCCTAAAAACATGTAAGTGGAATTTGAACCTACGCTTGTAACGCTGTATTCTTTTGTAGGTTGCAAAACTGCCTGCAAACCTGTTTGACGGGTAAATGAACCCACATTGCCGCTGGGAGAAGAAAAGAGTTGAATATGGCCTGTGGAATCACCACCAACGTATAATTTATTTTGAAAAACCTCTGATATGTGAAAAGTTGCCTGGCTTGCAAAACCCATATTTTCAATATTTACCCAGTTTTCCTGGGCATTGTGTGTAAGGACTCCTGCAAATAAAGTAACGGTAAGTAATAATTTTTTCATCTCTGTGTTTGTTTTTTAAGAGGGCTAAGATAGAGAAAAAGGTAGGAAAGTCAATACGTCTTTATACCGATTCTATGAAGTCAGTTATCAACTTAAAGATCTGTTTATATTTTGTTAACGGAAGGGTTTCAGCTTTGTCATATATATCATGATAAGCTTTAATACCCCCCATGGTATAAATAAAGAAGCATGGAACTCCTTTTTCCGTAAACCAATAATGATCACTGTTTTGTGCTTTACCACGGGGTTTTACGAGAGGCAAATAATGCTTTTCGTCGTTTATTTTTTTAATAAGGTCGAATTGTGATTTAAACTCAGTGGCGTTCACCACGGTTATGCCTTCATCGCCTGTGCCCAATAAATCCAGGTTAAGTAAAAATTTAATTTTGGTTAAGTCTATGGTATTTTGTTCCACAAAATATTTTGAACCCAATAATCCCGCCTCTTCTCCGGCGAAAAAAACAAATATGGTTTTGTACTTTGGAGGATTTTTACCGTAATACTTTACCAGGTTGAGCAACATGCTTACGCCGCTTGCATTATCATTGGCTCCCGGAAAATAAGTTGTTTTGCCCATTCCGCCGAGATGATCGTAATGCGCGGTAAAAACAATTACCGAATCATTATTTATTTTTCCCGGAATAAAAGCGCAAATGTTCTTATTGATGTATTTGGTAAGAACTTTATTCTCGATGTTTACATCCGCCGTTTTGATATCGACGTATTGGTTTTTGTTAAGCAGCTCAATCGCGCAATACGGCTCAGCCGAGTGGGCCACCGAAAAAGTCAGTTTTCTCTGAAGTGAAATTACTAAAGGAATTTCTCCCTGCCGCGATGTATAAGTAATACTGTCTTTTTTGCCCGGAAGGAAACTTCCTTTTAAACTTCCGCTTTCCGGGCTTACAATAAAGTCTTCGCCTGGTTTTAATTTTTTTCCGTTAATTTTTACTTCCATTTTACCCGGAAAAGTATTTACGTTAAAATCAAACCATTGAAAATAACCTGTTCCGAAAAGTGGTTGAGCTTCCCATCGTTTTAATTCACTCGCAATGTATTTGGAAGCTTTATCAAGGCCGTTATTTAAATAACCCCTGCCCAAAAATTCTTTTGAAGTGAGTTTTTTAATTATTTGTTTGGTGTAGAGGGAATCCTGAGCGGGAACAGCCAGGAAACAAGAGCAAAGAACCAGGAGCAGAGATAGTTTACGAAAAGCGTTTTTGCACAAGCGCATAAAAGTTCTTTACTAAAGGGTTTTCATCTTTCCACTTATATATCTGCCTTAAAGATTCCAGGTAACGCATCGCTTCTTCGGAGGTATTCATCGAATTTAATTGCTGAAACGCGGCATTAAACTCCAATTGATTCTGGTTAAACAATTCGTTTGCAATACGGAATTTATTATTGATGCTGAGTTCAATTTTTCGTAAAATTACACTATCAGATAAGGGCACGGTTTTCTCTTCTTCTTTTATTTCGTTTACAGGGTCAATCATTTTTTCGGCCGCCACATTATTTTCCATACCCGAAACGGTCTGCATAATTTTCATATGTACCTGCAAGTCGCCGGCTAATTCGTGAGTTTTTAAAGAGTAGGTATACACACAAAGGTTGCGGTAAATTTTTTCGATATGTTCCAGCATTTGCTGCGCCTCAACTGCTGTTAAATGTTGCTCATTCTCCAATTGAAGAAAATACTTTTTAAGCTTTTCGGCTTCTTCCTTTACATGCGCTAAAACAACTTCGTTTTGCATAAAACACTTTGGTTTTCCTGTCTAAAAATAACGTATTTTTGCTTTGTTTAGTATATTATTCGAAAAATATTTATCAGCGCATAAGGCAGCATGTTTTTAGAAACACACAGGCACGGAACCAATAAAAGAGGGAGTATCGAAGTGATTTGCGGAAGCATGTTCTCGGGCAAGACCGAAGAATTGATACGCCGGTTGAAACGCGCCCAGTTTGCCAAACAAAAAGTAGAAATTTTTAAACCCAAAATTGATACGCGTTATCATGAGCAGGATGTGGTTTCTCACGATGCAAACGCGATACGAAGCACTCCGGTACCCTCAAGTTCAAATATACTTTTATTAGCCAATGATGTAGATGTGGTTGCCATTGATGAGGCACAGTTTTTTGATATGGACCTGATTCATGTTTGTAACGAACTTGCCAATAACGGCACCCGAGTTATAGCTGCAGGACTTGATATGGATTTCGCAGGAAATCCTTTCGGACCTGTACCCGGATTGATGGCCGTTGCCGAGCATGTTACCAAGGTACACGCTATTTGTGTTGAGTGTGGCGCAATTGCCAATTACAGTTACAGAAAGACCGCGGAACAATCGTTGGTTATGCTGGGCGAAACCGATTCGTATAAACCGCTTTGTCGCGAATGCTACAATGTAAATTTTTTGAAAGGCGAATAAGTGCATGGAATTTACAGCTGCCCAAACCTCGAAAATTCTCAACGCTAAATTAAGCGGTCCCGCTGAAAATTCCTTTTCGGAAATCAGTACAGATAGCCGCACCGCCGGGAATATTTCCGCTATTTTATTTGTTTGCATTAAAGGGGAGAGGCATAACGGCCATGTTTATATTAAAGAATTATACGCACAAGGCTGCCGTAATTTTTTGGTGAGCGAAGAACATGTTTATTATAACGACTTAAAGGAGGCGGGTTTTATACTGGTAAAAGACACTTTGCATGCTTTACAACAATTAGCGGCTTACAAAAGAAATTTATTTACTCTTCCTGTTACAGGCATTACCGGGAGCAACGGAAAAACAATTGTAAAAGAGTGGCTTTGGCAATTACTCGAACCGGATTTCAATATTTGTAAAAACCCGAAAAGTTACAATTCACAAATTGGTGTCCCGCTTTCGGTTTGGCAGCTAAACACCGAACATAATTTTGCTTTGTTTGAGGCGGGAATTTCTTTGCCGGGAGAGATGCAAAAGCTTGAGCCGATTATTAAACCCTCTATGGGAATTATTACTAACATCGGCAGTGCACACGACGAGAATTTTAAATCGCGTCAAGAAAAAACAAAAGAAAAATTAATGCTCTTTAAAAACTGCAAAACGATTTTCTACTGCAAGGATTATAAAACAATAGAGAAAGAAATTCTATCGAAAGAATTCAGTAAAAAGAAAAAAATATCCTGGTCGTTTAAAACCAAAGCTGATTTACAGATTATTTCGGCTAAAGAAAAAAACGGGCAAACACAATTAAAAGCGAAATACAGTAAAAAAGAAATTTTACTTACACTACCTTTCTCTGACAAAGCCTCCGTAGAAAACTGCATTCACTGCTGGTTGTTTATGCTTCATTTGAATTATAAGAATGAAGTTATACAACACCGTATCTCAGAACTGACTCATTTAGGAATGCGATTGGAAATGAAACAAGGTGTAAATCAATGTACGTTAATTAACGATTCATACAGTAATGATATTCATTCGCTTTCTATTGCTTTGGATTTTTTAAAGCAACAAAAGCAGCACGAAAGTAAAATTGTAATACTCAGCGATATTTTGCAATCAGGAAAAAACAGCGCCGAACTGTACACCGAAGTAAATAAATTACTGAAAAATAAAAAAGTTACTGAGTTCATCGGAATCGGAAAAGAATTATCGGCGAACCAGCATTTAATAGAAGGAAAAAAGTATTTTTTCTTCACTACTGAAAAATTTATTGATGCCTTTAAAAAAAATAGAATTTCTTTTTCCGATTCAGATATTCTCATAAAGGGCGCCCGTAGTTTTGAATTTGAACGTGTACAAAAATTATTACAGGAAAAAAGTCACGATACGGTTTTAGAAATTAACCTCAATAATTTAGTTCATAATTTAAATTATTACCGGGGTAAACTAAAACCGGGAACGGGAATTATGCCAATGGTAAAAGCTTTTTCATACGGGAGCGGAAGTTTTGAAATTGCGAACGCTTTGCAACACAATCGGGTAAATTATTTTGCCGTGGCTTATGCCGATGAGGGAGTTGAATTACGAAAAAACGGAATTACCACCCCGATAATGGTCATGAACCCGGAATTACAGAGCCTCGACCAGGTTTTGCAATACAACCTGGAACCCGAAATTTTTTCCTTCTCTTTGTTGGAACAATTTGCCGGGCACCTTGTTCAAAATAAAATTTCATTCCCGGTTCACATAAAAATTGATACGGGCATGCACCGTTTGGGTTTTGAAGAAAAAGATATTCCGCAACTGATCGAAAAATTAAAGCAATATCCTTTTTTAAAAGTAAAAAGCATTTTCTCTCACCTCGTTGCCGGTGATGACCCCGCTTTTGACGAATTTACACGCCTGCAAATAAATTTATTTGATAGGTTGAGTAAACAAATAATTAATATGCTTGATTATCCTGTATTGCGCCACATTTGTAATTCGGGAGGAATTTCCCGTTTTCCGGAAGGGCATTTTAACCTGGTGCGTTTGGGAATCGGGCTGTACGGAGTTGGCGCAAGCGAAGAAGAACAAAAACTTTTATTGAATGTAAGTTCGCTTAAAACAACCATCTCGCAAATAAAACAATTGAAGGAAGGAGATACTGTTGGTTACAGCAGACGCGGAAAAATTACAAAACCAACCACAATTGCCACGATACCCATAGGGTATGCCGACGGGTTGAACCGTAAATTAGGGAACGGTATCGGTTGTTTGTATGTACATGGAAAGCCCGCGCCTATTGTTGGAAGTGTGTGCATGGATATGTGCATGATTGACATAACCGGTATCAATGCCAAAGAAGGCGATGAAGTGATTGTTTTTGATTCTTTTGAAAGTTTAAAAAAACTGGCGGACACTTTAGGGACTATTACCTATGAAATTCTTACTTCCGTTTCTGCAAGAGTGAAGAGAGTTTATTTGCAGGAGTAATGCTTCAACTGCCAAAACGCTACGTCGCATAGAAAAAAATCAGTGTGAATCCACGGAATCTTTGGCAAAAACTAATACAACAAATTATTATAAGGATACCTCTTCACATGCATCTCTTTCACCTTACTGTAAACAATTTTCTTCAGCTCGTCGATATTGGTTTTTTGTGTAGCCGAAATAAACACGCATAGCCCGTGGGTTTTGTTCATCCAGGTTTGTTTCAGTTCTGCCAACGTAATATTTTCCTTTCCCGAAGGAGTTAAATCATCTTCCTCCTTCTGCACAAAACTATAAGCGTCAATTTTATTAAAAACGGTAATCACCAATTTATCGCCTGCGCCAATTTCATGCAAAGTGTTTGTAACGGTTTGCATATGGTCTTCAAAAGTAGGGTGCGAAATATCCACAACATGCAATAACACATCTGCTTCGCGCACCTCATCTAAAGTTGATTTAAATGATTCCACCAGTTGCGTGGGTAATTTACGAATGAAACCCACCGTATCGCTCAACAAAAAAGGTAAATTCTCAATCACCACTTTTCTCACAGTGGTATCAAGTGTTGCAAATAATTTATTTTCGGCAAATACGGTGCTTTTACTCAGTAAATTCATAATAGTGGATTTACCGACATTGGTATATCCCACTAAAGCAACACGTATCATCTCACCGCGACTTTTACGTTGAGTGGCCATTTGTTTGTCAATATCAACCAAATCTTTTTTCAATAAAGAAATTCTGTCGCGGATATTACGACGGTCGGTTTCAATCTCTTTCTCACCCGAGCCACCACGTGTTCCTGTTCCTCCACGTTGACGCTCTAAGTGCGTCCACATACCTGTTAACCGGGGTAACAAATATTGATAGCGTGCCAACTCAACTTGTGTACGGGCGTGTGCGGTACGTGCGCGGCCTGCAAAAATTTCTAAAATTAAAACAGTGCGGTCTAAAATTCTTCTTTCTAATTCTTTTTCCAAATTTCTTTGTTGCGAGGGGCTCAACTCATCATCAAACACAACGACATCAATTTCATTTTCTTTGATAAAATTTCTTAGTTCATTAACTTTTCCCCGGCCTACAAAAGTCGACTTATCGGGTTTCTCCAATCGTTGGGTAAATTGTTTTACCGGAATAAGCCCGTCGGTCTCTACCAAAAAAGCAAGTTCATCCAAATGCTCCTTCGCATTTTCAACTTCTTGTCCTTTAGTAATAAGCCCTATTAAAATGGCGCGTTTGGGTTTGGGCGCCGTGCTTTCCGGTTTTTTGCTCATGATTTTGTTGGGATGTTTGCCGCAGATTCCATTGATTTTAACAAATTAAACACGCAGATTTTATTTTTAAATCCAATTCACTGCGGAATCTGTGGCGCTACTTTCCCTTAATATTATCTAAAATATATTGAGATATTGCTTTGCGCTGCTCGATAGTCAGACCAACCGTTGCGGGCATATTTTTACGGCCCTTTTCAGTCAAGTTTGAAATGCTATCGCTGCTTAATTGCGTTGTTGTTAAATCTGTAGATCCCATAATTCCGGCTTTTCCATCATCGCCATGGCATTTTGCACAATTATCGGTATAAAGTTGTTTAGCGTTTATGCTTCCGTCAGAATTCAAATCCGTATTGGTAACTTTTGCCGAATTTTTCTTTGCTGACATTTCTGCCAAACCAAATGCTGCGATAATTAATAAGAAAGAAAAAACCGCCAAACCTTTATTCCCTTTCTTAAACCCGATTACTGCCAACGGAATTGACAAAAACACCATGGATATTTTTATAACAAGTTCCATTTTTATTTCGGGAATTTGCGTCATCAGGTAGATGCCGGTTCCCAGGAACAAAAAACTCACAATCATTTCTATTACCTTAATTTTTTTGGTAAACGATTGCAATTGCTCCTTTTTATTGGCTAATAATAAAATGGTTTTAACCAGGTAGATTAGAAAGAAAATGGTTACAACTACAAAGTGTGTTTTTTTAAGTATTTCGAATGTTGACATGGTTTATTTTTTTTCAAATTTAACAATAATGTGCGAATCGGGTTTATTTATATAATTATTCAAACGCAACTCCGTTTTTGGCCTCAGTACCGCGTCACCGCCTTCACCTTCTTTTTCTTTGCAACCCGGTAATACATTTAATCCGGCTGCCGTTGTTTTAATAAACTTTCGCCTTTGGTTTTCTGCTTCCATGCTTTAGTTATTTTAAACTCTATTAAAGATATGTCAATAATTAAAGGCAAAAACCAATAAAATATTTCCGGCTATTTAATATCCTGTTTTAACGAATTTATCGGTAGTACTCACATAGCCCGTCTACTTTTGGAAACAAAAAAACCTAAATAAAATGAAAAAAGTAATCCTAATGTTGGCAGCGGTTGGTTTTATTACAACCGCATCAACAACAAAACCTGCATTCTCAGTTGAGAAAACGAACAAAACTGCAAAAGCGGAATTGAATATTGAAAAGTACAAAGCATGTATAGAGGCTTGTAATACCTGCATTGCTTCCTGTAAGAAAGTAGGGGCCACATGTTCTAAGGATAAAAACGCCAAAATGTCGGAATGCGAGAGGTTATGCAAAGAATGTGTTTCTGCCTGCAAAACGGCTGTTAAAGAAATGAGTTCGGATAGTAAGGATGCAAAAAGTGAATGCCTGGAGTGCGCAAAAATTTGTGAAAAATGCGCCGCAGAATGTGATAAGTTTGATATGGCTGAGTTTAAGAAATGTGCAACCGATTGCCGTAAAGCTGCAAAGCATTGTAATGAAATGTAAAAGCATTATTATTTCCGGCTATTATTTTTCATGCCTCTTAAATCTTCCGGCACATTATTTAAAACCAAGTATTTCAGCTGAAAAAACCTTTTTAAATCATGCTTTTTCCAAAGTGACCCCTACGACAGAAAAACCGAACCTTTCGGAACTTCAAAACGGACTGAAATCCATATTTGAATTACGAAATTACGTGTCAATTACAAAAACAACTAAATATGAATAATATACTTCGTAAAATTACTCTTTAATTAATTTAATATACCGACTCTGCGTTAAAACAATATAAATACCTGAAGAAAATTTATTCATATCAATTTGTTCTTGGGTGTTTTTACTTTTTGTTTGAGAAACAATTTCTCCTAAAGAGTTGTAAATTGTAATTGCACCAAGCTCAGTTGATGATTGAATTGTTATATTGTTGGTAGAGGGGTTGGGGTAAATTTTTATTTGTGCGTTGTTATTCGAAATTTGATTCATTCCCACTGCGGTTGGTTTACTTGTATTGCTATGCGATTTTTTATTAGTTACAGAAGTATTATTGTTATTTCCGGCGGCTAACCTCATTGTTGGTGTACAGTTAAAACCTAAAGCATCTACACGCCAATTACCGTTGGGGTAACTTGCATAATTAGGATCGGTACTTGAAAGCCCGGCTGTATTTACCAAAACATGCCATGCCCCTGTATTATTATCATCTCTTAAAAAAGAATAGCCTGTTACGGATGCACCGACATAAGCATTCCACGAAAAAGTTGAACCGCTTTCCTGCACAAACATAGATTGATGGTGCGAGCTTTTTGCGCCAATATTCCCGCAAGTATCTCTAATAGCTAATTTATATAACCAACTTGAATAAAGCGGGTTTCCGCCGTTGGGACCACCAATACTAAATGAAGTATCTCTAAATTCACTTAAAGAATTTTGACTTACGGCACCAATACGTAAATAGGAAGAAGACATTACATCATATCTATAAACAATAAAGCTGTCAACATTGTTGTATGGAGTTTTATCCCAAACAATCATATTGTAATTATAATTAGAAGCGCTATCTGTTGTTACCATGCAAATATTTGGTATATCTGTTGTAGCAACCTTAATAGTTATTGAATCTGTATTACTGCAACCCACTCCGTCATTAACTGAATAAATAGTTGTGCCTGTTGGTGCAACCGAAATAGTTGAAGTAGTTGCAGACGTACTCCAGATGTAAGTCGAAGAGCCACTTGCCGTTAAAGTTGTACTATTTCCTGAACACAACGTAGTTGCTGTTGCAGCAATGCTAATAGTATGTGTAGGGGAATTTAATAAGATAGATACATTGTTACTGCTTTCGTTGGCTGTAGCTAAATCAGGTTTCCCATCCATATTAAAATCGGCAGTAACAATTCCAAAAGGATTAGAGCCTGTGGCAAAGTTTGCGTCAAAACTAAAGCTACCTGTACCTGTACCAAGCAATACCGATGCATAGCCACTACCTAAACCGTAATCAGGGGTTGCCACATCGGCAATGCCATCTCCATTAAAATCGGCACTCACTATTTGGGTTTGATATCCTACATTACCATTTGGATAATAGGTGGAAACAGGCGCACCAAAGCTACCAGTTCCCGTACCAAGCAACACGCTCACGGTATCAAAACCATTTGCTGCTGCTAAATCAAGTTTGCCGTCATTATTAAAATCAATAGTGATAATTGACAAAGGAGTGGTAATTGACGGAAAGTTTGCAGCAGCACTAAAGCTGCCTGTGCCATTACCTAATAAGATAGATACATTGCTTGAACCTGCATTAGCTACTGCCAAATCAAGTTTTGCATCTCCATTAAAATCTGCACTTATTATTGAGCGAGGATTAACACCAACTGTGAAATTAGTAGCAGCACCAAAACTACCTGTGCCCGTACCAAGAAATAAAAATACATAATTTGAATTACTGGCACCCACAACTAAATCAGCTTTTCCATCCATATTAAAATCGGCAGAGACGAGTGCATATGGGCTGTTAGATGCTGTATGAATGTAAGTAGAAGTGCCAAAACTTCCTGTACCGGTACCTAATAATATAAATACGGCAGTATCATAACCAACATTAGTTACCGCTATATCTTTAAAGCCATCATTATTAAAATCGGCGCTACAAATTGAACCAAAATTTGAAGGACTACCAGGGCTTATTCCTATTGGAAAGTTAGTTGTAGCACCAAATGTACCTGTGCCTGTACCCAATAAGATAGATACATCGTTTGAACCAACCACCCCAGTATTAGCCGTTGCCAAATCAGCTTTGCCATCATTATTAAAGTCGGCAGTAATAATTGAACTAACATAAATGTGTGCCGGATAATTTACAGCGTTTCTAAAGCACTGTGCGTTTGAGCCACTAGTCCCTGTTCCGGAAGTATCCACTGCTGCCAACCCATTACGAGCAAATGTAGTTGTTGTTTGCGCATTTACATTCAATACAAACGCAGCAGTTAAAATTGTAAATAATTTTTTCATGGTATTTAATATCAATTATCTAATAAAGGTATGTCAAATAACCTTCGCTTTTACTTAAGGTTCGACATTCCCAAAAAGATGAAAAACAAAACCCTTGAATGACAAGAGTTTGTAAGGTGTGACCCCGGCGCGAGTCGAACGCGCAACCTTCGGCTCCGGAGGCCGACACTCTATCCAATTGAGCTACGGAGTCATATTTTTACTACGCAACCTTCATTTTCTTTAACAATTGAAAGAAAACAAGGTTAATTGTGGCGTAAAGATAAAAAACATAAGTTAGCTCAATTGAATGAAAAGTCAAAAACATCTGAGAAAACCAAAATATTCAGAAAATTAGGGAGGTAGAGGGGTGTTCCGTTCAGGGCTAAAAAGAGCAAGAACATTGCGCTATTTCATTGACAAATCCTAATTGTATCTTTTATAACAATAACCTCCTTGTCTTCTCTTAAATATTGAGGTATACTATTATTTAACGGCCTGAAATAAGCTATTACCCGCTTCTTTTGCTTCATATCATTATATTGTTCCAAAGAAGGCAGAAATTTATAAGCAGGAAATCCGGAATAGTACATGGTCTCCACATAATGCGGGTCGTTAAATACAACCGTATTAGCCGGTAATAAACTAAGGTTTTGAAAAATTTTCTTGTTATGTGTCAGAGCGTCCCTATAATAAACATCATCAACATCAGAAAATGACTTGACTGTATATAGTGCGCAAAAATCCATTCTGAAATAGGTTAGTAAAAGAAGCAAAGATGAAATAATAAAAACATTGTCTCCCTTCGATAAATTAAGTTTTTCAACGCTTGAGAAAAGAAAGTCCATAAGAAAAGCCAGAGCCAAAAAAATCGGCAACATTACCACAATCGTAAATGAAGGCATTTTTGTAGCGGCAAAAGAAAAAAACAAATATACTGCCAGAACAGAAATAAACATAGAGATGCAGGCTTTCTTATTTGTTGTTTTAAAGTAAAAAATGATGAAAGCAGGTATAATCAAATACGTTACAAAATCACCAAACAATCGGTCAATTAAAGTAAAATGATATGAGAAAGGTCCTTCATGTCCATCTACCGGTTCGGTAAAATGTTTCCCATTTAATTCAAGAGAGAATTTTGCTTCGGCAGGATACCAATTTAAAATAAGAATTTGCCAGGGAAGTGCTACGATAATTGTTATTAACAAAGCTAATAAAATGCCTTTGTACTTTTTAATTTGAAACTTATTTTCAAAAATGGAATATACGCCCCAAGTCATATATACAAGTAATCCGACTAACCATTTACATAAAATAGCAAAACCTGAAAATACACCAACCAGAAAAACCCAAAAAATTTTCTTTGTATGATAATATTCTAACCATGCCCAAATGCTCAGAGAGATGTAAGTAAGAAAAACAGTATCGTTTTGGTCTAATTCAACGCGGCCTGAGATAAGTTTCATTAAATAAACTGAAGTTACAAAAAGAAACCCGGCATAAAATCCAACATTTTTATTGCCAAGAATTTTACCAGACCTATATGCGGCATATACGGTTAAGCAGCTTAAAATTACACTTGGAAAACGCATTGCAAATTCATTAACCCCAAATATTTTATAGCTTAACATCATCTGCCACATAAAAAGAGGTTGTTTATGAAGCCAGATATGATACCTTCCCCAATTATCATCATAAACCATATTGACAATCTTCTCATCATACAAAGTTGGCTTTAATGGGTGATGCATTAAATTTTTAGCTACGAGTGCATGAAAGCGTTCATCCCACACATTAAGAAAGGGATACAATTGAGAAGCAAACAGAAAAATAAAAAACGAAGAGGAAAGAAGGAATATGATAGATAACTTTTCCTTATTGATTGCATGAAAAATAACCGCAACAACAAGAAAAATAGTTCCTATAGTAAAAAGTAAAGTTTCTTTGTCCAACTTTATAAACCCTTAATTATTATATTAAAGGTTAAAGATAAAAACTATAATTAAGCAAAAGGATGAAGAAATTGTGTTATTGAAAATGAAAATTGAAGTGACTTTATAATGTACAAAAAAACTATCGAAAAAAACCGTATTGAATTAGCTACATTAATTATTTCTTAATGTTTTCTATATTCTTAAACAGAACTAAGTAATAATCTAGGGTGTTTCTGCCACATATGTTACCTATTTGTTACTCAATATCTTTCAAAAATCGCATATCTTGCCGAAAAATGACATCTACCCGCAATTTCGTAAACTTAAAAACGATATATTTATAGAGTTTTTAATACTAAAACCACTGATATTTCGTTTATAGGTCGATGAAAAGATTAATCCCCTCCTTTCTATTGGTTTTTATCGGTTTGTGCAGCCTTGCTCAAAACGCGCTTAAATCCTATCAATGGCGCGATCATTTACCCTATAACCAGGTTTATTCGGTTACCAACCAAGGTAATAAAATTTTTGCCGTGGCTAACGAGTGCGCCTTTTCTTACAATAAAAACGACGGTTCATACGATCGTCTCAATAAAATTTACGGCTATTCGGATATAGAACCGGGCATTATTAAAAACAATCCCTACAACAATGCTGTTTTAATTATTTATAAAAATTCAAATATTGATGTTTTAAAAGGGGGCGTTATTACCAATGTGCCCGATCTGTTCCGCATACAAAACATCGGCGATAAAACCGTCAGTTCGGTTACCTTCAGTGGAAAGCTTGCCTACCTGGCCTGCGGTTTCGGTATTGCCGTATTTGACACGGAAACTTTCGAATTTAAAGACAAGTATATTATAGGTCCTAACGCTACTAACCTTTTTGTTTATCAGGTAGCTGTTTCATCAACAGATATTTTTGCCGCTACCAAAAGCGGTTTATTTCAAGCTTCTTTAACTTCGCCAAATCTTTCCAGTTTTACCAGTTGGAATAAGGTAAGCGCCATACCCGCCGGCCCTTATAACGGCGTTGTTTATTTTGGCGGAAGCATTATCACTAATTTTTCAAGATTCATTCAAAGTAACCAAACACTTTTGCAGGATACATTATATAAATTCGATGGCGTTAGTTGGAGTAAATTTTCAGGTAAGCCCTACATAATGGCACCCGGGGGAAGTTATGCCGTTTCTAAACTTTCCGTTTCTGATGATAACGCTCAATTTATTACTGTTGACCAATGGGGTTTTGAAGCTTTTGATAATACAGGAGCTACCGTGGGAAGGATATGGGGACTACCTGATGGAAATTATCACACGTTGATTGATGTAATTCCCGACCCGACCGAGGCAAAGTGGTATTGGCTGGCAGACCCGGGATACGGATTAATAAAAGCAGAAAGCCAGATAAACCCCGCTATTGCCCAAGCGATGCAATCTTATCAGATTAACGGACCGCCTTCTTCAGGTGCTTCGTCAATGGCAATTAAGGATAACAAAATTATTGTAGCCCCTTCTTTTCTTGATTTGGGTATGTTTAATGTTTACAACCAATACTTTCCATACGACTTTACTGATAATACCTGGAAACAAGCTAAAAAACATGATACTACCGGAATTTTTGACATTACAACTATTGTATTCGATCGCCACGATAAAAACCATTATTATGCAGGTGCTTACTGGAATGGCGTTGTTGAATTCATGAACGACTCTGAAATTGCAAGATATGATTATACAAATACAGCCGGCCAATTGCACCAAACTGATTATGCCAACAGCACCTTGACCCGAGTTGGAGGTTTATGTGTTGACCACGATAATAATTTATGGGCGGGCATGGGAGATTCGCAACATCTTTTAAGCGTAAAAAAAGCCGGTACAAGCACATGGACTTCCCTTGATTTTTCTACCATCAATACCGTCAATGGGTCGCCGGGGGCATTGCCAAGGGTAAGCCAGGTAATTATTGATACCAATAAACAAGTTTGGGCACTGGCATACGGTGTGGGGCTTTTTGTATATAAATACGACGGCACAAATTTTACACAACCCAATCCTTCTAACGCAAAAAAAATTACCAGTATTGCCGGACAAGGCGGTTTGGCAAGTAACGAGGTAATAAGCATAGCCGAAGATAAAAACAATGATATTTGGGTGGGAACCGATAAAGGGATTTCTGTTTTTTACAGTCCAGAAAGTGTCATTCCGCAAAGTACCGGATGGGATGCGCAACCGATTTATATCACGCAGGACGGAAAAACGCAATTGCTTTTGCAAACCGACGAAGTTTCTTCTATTACAGTTGATGGCGCCAACAACAAATGGTGCGGTACGCGCTCAAGCGGGCTTTACTGTTTTTCGGGCGACGGCCAAAAACAACTTTATCATTTTACTACCGATAACAGCCCGCTTTTTTCAAACGCCATTGTAGATGTAAAAATAAACCCGCAAACAGGCGAAGTGTTTATTGTAACCGATAAAGGAATTCTTTCTTTTCAGAATATTATTACCGAGGGTAATGAAAATTTTAACCATGTTTACGCTTATCCTAACCCGGTAAAACCAAATTACGACGGGCCGATTTTAATACACGGTATGATTAACGGAGCGACCGTTAAAATACTTGATGTGGCAGGAAATTTTGTGTACGAAACAACCGCTAAAGGCGGACAAGCCCTTTGGGAAGGAAAAAATTTCAGCGGACAACGCGTGGCTACCGGTGTGTATATTGTTTTATGTACTACAAGTGATGGCGGACAAAAAGTAATGACAAAAATATTGTTGCTTAACTAAAATATGCCACAAACCACGCAAGGCATTATTCTGCAACACACCAGATACCGCGATAAAAAAAGTATTTTAAAAATTTACACCCTGCAACACGGCTTGCAAAGTTACACGGTGAATATCGGACACAGCAAATCCTCTAAAATTAAAGCGGCACATGTACAGGCGCTTAATCAAATTGAATTTATTGAGCACAACCGTAAACTGCGCGAGGTACACCTGATAACAGAAATTCGTTTAACCATCCTTTACCGGAATATTTCTTCAGATGTTATTAAAAATTGCTTTGCCACATTTATTAATGAAGTATTAATAAAATGCCTGAAAGAACATAATGCCAATGAAGAAATGTATTTTTTTATTTCAGAAAAGCTGAAAGAACTCGATACTGCCGGAAAAAGCCCCGCTAATTTTCATTTGTTCTTTTTACTGGAGTTGAGTAAACACCTCGGTTTTTATCCCAACAATAATTTTACAAACACAAATAATTTATTTGATTTGCAGGAAGGTATTTTTACGGAAAAAGTGCCGCAACATCTGTATTATGCCGACAGCGAAACTTCTTTTCACATGCAACAACTGATTGAAGCCGATGAGCAGAAAAAAGATTTTTCTTGTAATGGCCAGATACGCTCCGAACTTGTAAAAACACTTCTTTTATTTTACCGCCTGCATATACCCGGTTTCGGAGAAATGAAATCACTTCCTGTTTTAAGAGAGTTACTGACCTGAATACAAAACCACAAAGGCTACACAGAGAAAATTTATAATGTGGTTTACCCAAATGCGCAATCAGAACACAAAATAAGAACCACAAACCTGACCACTTATCAGCAAAAAGCTTCCACTTACCAAACCATACGGGCAAACCGGCAAGCGCGCCTTGTTTTTGATCCTGTTACAGGTTAAATTTGGTTATGATTTATCAAATCACAAAACCGTGCAGCGAAAATTGGGATAAAATGACACCCGTAGAGGGCGGCCGTTTTTGCAACCACTGTTCAAAAAAAGTTCACGACTTAACCAACGGTGCAATCCTACCCGATACAGGCGAAAGTTTTTGCGGAAGAATAAATGCTTCTTCAACAAAACAAATTTCTTTTAAAAAATATTTATTCAGGCAAAGTCCGGTGCGCTTTTTTGCTTTGATGTTTGTTTTACTTTTTTCTAACAAAATAAAAGCTCAATTAAATAAAATTGAAACCGATAGTTTATCCTTTACAAAAGAAAGTGATTACGAAAAGGATAATATAATCAGCATTTCGGGCAAACTGGTAAACGAAAAAAGTAAACAGGAAGTTTCTTTCGGTTTTGTTACTCTGTACGATTCACAAAAAAATGTGCTTGAGGTTACTCAAACAGGACTTAAGGGCGAATTTTCTTTCCTCGTCCTTCAAAGAAATGTGGCCGATTCTTTATTCAGTCTTAAAGCAGAGTATATAGGTTTAGAAACTTTAGAATTAAACAGCATTCCAATTACGCGAAAAAACATTACTGTTCAGGTTACCATGGATCAAAGGGAAAGCTATTTGGGTATGGCAGGGACAGTGATGCGTGTAATCAAAGACGATTCGCGTGTAATGAGCTCAGGCTACGTTTCGCATGCGGCTTATAGAAATTTACCCAATAAAGACATAAGGGAAATTGCAAATGCTTTGTTTAATGGCTCATTGGGCAGGTAGTTAATTCTCGGCTACTTCATTATCCAGTTTCAGCCTTGTGTCCATCTCGAGCATGGCAGCCAAAACCAATTGCGTATAATTTTGCGAAGCAGATTTAAAACCTTTAGCCTGTGTATGCCACATTGTATAAATTAAAGGCATTCCGCCTTCAGTAGGTTTAATAGTTTGTAAAACCGCTCTTACATTACCGGCACCCGCGTGATACACGTGCATCACTAACAAACGAAACCATAAATCACTTTCGTTATAGGCAATATGCATCGTGTCCAGCATTTCTTTTGCAAGCGGTATACAAATAGTTTTCATTAAACCCGAAGCAGCATAAGCCGCCCTGTCAAAATCAGCGCGCTCATCAATTTTTCTGTTTACGTGCAGGCCAAACATTCTTGCTACGGGTTTCATTAACTGAAACGGCCCGTAAGCACCCACGTTTGATTTTTGTAAACGGTTAGGGCTTTCAATTAATAAAATGGCTTGAGCATACCAGGGGTCAACGCCGTTGGAGACAAAATCTTTTATTCCCTGGTCTAATTTTGAATACGCTTTAGAGAAATCGTAAAAAAAACTTTTTCCTTCTACCAACAAAACACGTTCGCTGTCGCTCAGGCAATGCACATTGCGCAGGCTGTCGCGATAATCATTTTTTTGAACGTCAGAAAAAGTTTTCCAGTTTTTTAAATGTACTTTATCAATTACGCAACGTTGGTGCGAATAGCAAATGTAAGCTGAATCTTTGGTAAGATTCATCACACCACGCCAGAATTTTACCTGTGGCAAAGTATCGCAGCGCAAATCGTATAATTGGCAATCGTGAATATAATTTTGAGGTTCCTGTTTGCTGATATCGTAAATGGTTATGATATCGCGGTGGTAATCAGCCGGGGCGCTTGCTTTTTCTTCGGGTTCATTTTTTAGTAAAATTTTTCCATTTGGGTTTATACCCGAAAAAAACAGGAGGCCAAAAAACCCTATGCTTATAACCCTTAACATCACGCCCACAAGATATTTACTACAATCTAATATACGAAGATTATGCCAAAAAGTTTTAAACAGGAGGCACTTAATTGCATTTTTAACGAAATTTAGGCCTTTTCTCCTCCTGATAGAGGTAAATGCAAACAAAATTAATCCCGGGCTCTTGAATTTCCGATAGCTTGTTCAGTCCTTTCCAGTCTACAGAAACCGGAAAGATCTAATCTGTCCTGACAGCGAACCTCTTTATCTACTGTACTAATCAACTTCAAGAAACATTTTCACTTCTGTTTAAAATCAGCCGAAAATATCTCTATAAGAAGTGTAAAAATTTTCAAGAAAGATTTTCATTGAACAAATATTCCCGCCGCTACAGTATTATTTGTATTCTCGTCTATTAAAATAAAACCGCCGTTGTTACGGTTTTTCGCGTAGGGATCGTAAGCAAGTGCTGTAGCTGTTTTAATATTTATACGAACAATTTCATTGAGAGCCGCCTGTCCGTCGGCATTTTCAAACTGAAGTGTGTGTAAGTTAATTTTTTCATTTACTTCTTTTACAACGGCCTTTACCCTGTTTGAGTTATGCTGCAAAAGCAATTTAGCCCCCTGTTGCAATTGTTTGGTGTCCATCCAGCAAATATTTGCCTGTAAATCCTGTTCAATATAAGGAAGTTTATTACTCAGAACAATGCTATCGCCACGACTAATATCAATATTATCTTTTAAATGAATAATCGTCGATTGCAAGGCAAAGGCCTCATCGGTTTCCTTATTATTTAATTCAATTAAAGAAATTTCGCTTTCTATTCCCGAAGGTAATATAGTTACTTTATCACCCTTTTTAAAAATTCCACTCGAAATTCTTCCGGCATAACCACGATAATCATGATGTTTGTCATCCTGCGGACGAATAACATATTGTACCTGAAAACGGGGAAGTTCTAAATTCACATCATGAGAAATCTCTATTTCCTCCAGGTGCTGCAATAAATTTTTGCCTTTATACCAAGGCATTTTAACGGAATTAATTGTCACATTATCTCCGTATGCGGCACTTACCGGGATAAAAGCCGCATCTTTAATATTGAGCGTTGTCGAAAATTCTTTAAACGATTTTACAATCTCATTAAATTTTTCTTCCGAAAAATCTACCAAGTCAATTTTATTTACCGCAACTACAATATGAGGTATTCCCAATAAAGATGTGATATAAGTGTGCCTGCGGGTTTGCTCCACAACGCCCTGTCGGGCGTCAATTAAAATAATAGCCAGGTTTGCATTAGAAGCACCGGTGACCATGTTCCGCGTATATTGTATATGCCCCGGCGCATCGGCAATAATGTATTTTCTTTTTGCAGTTGTAAAATATTTATACGCCACATCAATGGTAATACCTTGCTCCCGTTCGGCACGCAATCCGTCTGTCAACAGCGACAAGTCAATTTTTCCGTTATCGGTGTTTTTAGTTTGTTTTTCAATCGCTTCCAGAATATCTAACGAAACTGCTTTGCTGTCATACAACAAACGGCCAATCAAAGTGCTTTTTCCGTCATCAACGCTTCCTGCTGTTATAAATCTTAGTATGTCCATTTAATTTTTTCTTTTTTCCCGTACCTTTAACTTCATACTTCGTACCTCAAAAATATCCGCTTTTCTTTCTGTCTTCCATTCCTGCTTCCGAAATTTTATCATCTAAGCGAGTTGCGCCCCGTTCAGAGATTTTCGCCTCGGTAATTTCTTTAATTATATCCTCCAAACTATATGCCTCTGATTCTACTGCCGCAGTACAAGTCATATCACCCACAGTACGGAAGCGTACGTTTCTTTCTACAACTTCGTCACCTTCTTCAATTTTAATATAATCGCAAACAGCCAACAACTGCTGTGTATTTGTGACAACACATTTACGTTTGTGCGTAAAATAAATAGAAGGCAATTTTATTTTTTCCCGTTTGATGTAATTCCAAACATCTAACTCTGTCCAGTTACTTATAGGGAACACACGAACATTTTCTCCTTTATTTATTTTCCCGTTATAAATACTCCATAGCTCGGGGCGTTGCTTTTTCGGATCCCATTGTCCGAATTCATCACGAACCGAAAAAATTCTTTCTTTGGCACGGGCTTTTTCCTCATCACGACGTGCACCTCCTATGCAACAATCCAATTCGTATTTCTCAATAGTTTCCAAGAGAGTATAAGTTTGCAAAGCATTGCGACTCGGGTATTTTCCTTTTTGTTCCCGGAGGTTTCTGCGTTTGATAGTTTCCTCAACAGAAGCAACAATTAAAGTCTCCCTGATTTCTTTTGCGAGTTCATCACGAAAAATTAATGCCTCTTCAAAATTATGCCCGGTATCAATGTGCACCAGGGGAAAAGGGAATTTTCCCGGGCGAAATGCTTTAAGCGCCAAATGAATTAAGCAAATGGAATCCTTTCCACCCGAAAAAAGCAAAGCGGGCTTATCAAATTGCCCGGCTACTTCACGCAGAATGTGTATCGCCTCTGATTCTAACTGATCTAAATAATCTAATTTGTATTTATTCATAATTTTCCACGGACTTCGACTCCGCTCAGTCTGACAACTTATTTCTTATTCTCGTGCAACCCACACTCTTTGGCTGAACTGTTTTCCCACCACCAACGTCCTGCCCGAAAATCTTCCCCGGGTTTAATTGCCCGGGTACAAGGCTCGCAACCAATACTCATATAACCTTTGTCGTGCAAAGGATTATAAGGTATTTTATGCAAGTTAATGAAATTTTTTACCTCTTCAAAACTCCAGCTTAATATGGGGTGAAACTTAATTATTTGATTCGTTTCATCCCATTCTACCTGCGGCATTTCCTTTCTTACGCCTGATTGTTCTGCACGAATTCCGGTAATCCAGATTTCATTTCCTGTAAGAGCACGTTTTAATGACTCCACTTTTCGTATGTGACAACACTCCTTACGATTTTCAACCGAGTCATAAAAACTATACAGGCCCTTTTCGCTTACCAGTTTTTCAATAGTGCTTTGTTCAGGGTAAAAAATTTCAATTTCTTTTTTATAAAACAAATGTGTTTCAGTAATTAAGTCTGAAGTTTCTTTAAACAAACGGCCTGTTTCCAACGTAAAAATTTTAACGGCTAAATTATTTGAATAAATTAAATGTGTTATAACCTGATCTTCGTAACCAAGGCTGGTAGAAAAGACTACTTTGCCCGGAAAAGTTTCAGCCAAAACATGCAGTGCTTCCACTTCGGTTTTCCCACTTATTAAATTTCGTATGTCGTTTATCTTTTGCATTTTGTAAAGACTTCGACAGGCTCAGTCTGACAACATTTTTAACTATTAAAATGAATTAACTCCGTTAACTGTTGTGTACTTCATGGTGTATTTTACCCCCGGGTTTAAATACTTGTATGCACTGTGACTCATTAAAGCCGCTTCATGAAAACCGCATAGAATTAATTTCAGTTTATTTTTATAAGTATTAATATCTCCGATAGCATAAATGCCCGGAATATTAGTTGAAAAATCTTCGGTATCCACTTCAATCGCGGTTTTATCCAGATTCAGCCCCCACCTTTCGATCGGCCCAAGTTTAGGGCTAAGTCCGAACAAAGGAATTAAATTATCAGTTTCAATTTCCGTTACTTCGTTTGTTTTGATATTTGTAACAATTACTTTCTGCAAATTGCTTTCTCCTTCCACGGAACTCAGTTGAGCATTAAGTAAAAGATTAATTTTTCCCTCTTCCATAAGTTTCTGCACTTTACTTACCGAATCAGGTGCACCTCTGAAAGATTCACTTCTGTGAACTAAAGTAATTTCCTTCGCAACGTTTGCTAAAAAAATAGTCCAGTCTAATGCGCTGTCGCCACCGCCCGCAATAACAATTTTTTTATCACGAAATTTTTCGGGGTCCAGCACCACGTAGCTTATACCTTTTCCATTTTCAAACTTTTCAAGGTCTTTTGTTTCAGGTTTGCGCGGTTCAAAACAGCCTAAACCACCTGCAATAACAACCACTCCTGAATTTATTTTTGTTCCGAGGTTTGTCGTTACAATAAAATCCCGTTCTCCTATTTTTTCTAATTTCTCAACGCGTTCTCCCAATGTAAAAGCGGGTTTAAAAGGTTCAGCCTGTTTTAAAAGATTATCTACCAATTCCTGTGCAAGAACAGTTGGATAACCGGGAATATCATAAATTGGTTTCTTCGGATAGATTTCAGAAAGTTGTCCGCCCGGTTGCGCCAAATAATCAATTAAATGGCAACGTTGCTTAAGTAAACCCAATTCAAAAATTGCAAATAATCCTACCGGCCCTGCTCCTATTATAGTTACATCTGTTGTGATCATATTAAAAGAAAATTCTTTTTAAACTTGTTATTACTACTACTACTCCCACTAAAATCATAATGGATTTTGTTGGTATACGACTCGACAACCACGCTGCAATCGGTGCTGCAATTATTCCGCCGATTATTAATCCCACTATTATTGACCAATGTGTTATTCCTATCAGTGTAAAGAAAGTTACAGAGCTTGCTAATGAAACAAAAAATTCTGCGAGGTTCACCGAACCGATTGTAAAGCGCGCGTGCCTCCCACCGGCAATTAAAGTTGAAGAAACTATCGGTCCCCAACCACCACCGCCAATCGAATCCATTAAACCGCCGACAAGCGCCAGCGGAAAAATACGTTTTATCTTTTCGCGAATCTTATCTTTTTTTAGTGCTTTGAAAATGATAATAAAACCAAGTATCAATGTGTATGCGGATACTAATGGTTTAATGATATAATTGTAATCTTCAAGCTCGGATAAAATGTAAGCTCCCAAAATTGCTCCTAAAATTCCGGGTAATAAAAGAGTGCGAAACAATTTTGTATTTACGTTACCAAATTTTAAATGCATTAAACCCGAAACTCCGCTTGTAAATATTTCTGAGGCATGAACACTCGCGCTTGAAGCCGCCGGAGGAACACCTGCGCCCAATAAAAATGTGGTGGCAGTTACTCCGTAAGCCATTCCTAAAGCGCCATCAATCATTTGCGCTGTGAAGCCCGCAAGAATAAATATCAGAATAGAAGAATCAACTGAATTAACCAGATCAGAAGCAATGCCGCCCAAAGCTTCGGGAGGCAGGCAAACGGCAAGCAAATAACCCGCAATAATAAGTATAGGCGCGGTTATGCTATAGACAAGAATTCGCTTATTACTGATTATTCTTTTCTTTACCCTATCTTCCTTTTTATCCAACAATGCGCTTATTTCGTTCAACTTATTTACTTTATGTTCAAAATTATCTTTTATTTGCCCGCGTACCGAATGAAGTTTATCTACAATGAGTTGCACATCATTCGGAATTGCATCATTAAGTGTTTCCTTAACGCGCTTTGCAAAGGTAGGTGATTTACCATTGGTAGAGATGGCAATTTTTAAATCACCTTTCTGCACAATAGAACCCAGATAGAAATCACATTGCTCAGGAGTATCAGCTACATTAGTGATTAATTTTCGTTGCCCGGCTAATTGTTTTATTTCGAGGCTCGTCTTTTTATTATTTACTGCTACGATTACAAAATCCACATTCTCCAGGTCATTTTCCTCAAATATGCGTTTTATTATTCTGACATTAGAGAATTTCTTTTCCCATTCATAGATTTCATCACTTACCCGAGGAGCAATTAAAGTAATTTGTGTTGCCGGGCAATTATTAAGTATAGCCGATATTTTCTCACTTGCAATTTTCCCTCCGCCAACAATAAGAACCCGAAAGTTCTCAAGTTTAAGAAAAACCGGGAATAATTTATTTTGTTGTTGTATTTGCATTTCCCTTTAAGTTAATAGTGTGATAAATATTTAAACGAACAACGTTGATTCTGTCGAGCGTAATTCCGTTTGATAATTGCTGGAATAAGTTGATGTATTGTAGCTGAAAAGAAAAATTCTTGTTTAACTTATACAATAAAGCAACCCAGGTACGGTTTTGATCAAAATAATTGTAAACAATGCTTTTCCCGGCATTAATCATAATCTCGTTTCCAACTTGCAAGATAAGTGCCTGTTCACTTTCTGCCTTTTTCCATAAGGGATATTGCAAATCTACACGATAACGAAAGCGATAATTGAAAGTGTGCTTATTGGTAAGTTCATCGTTAACCACCTGCTGAAAATAGCGTTGCTCAATTCGAATACGATGAGAGATTCTTAATTTCCCATAAATATCGCTTATAGCAACTTCTTCCCAAGGCCTGTATTCGTTTTTAGAAACTTTATTCCCTGTTTGAAAGAATAAAAAATCCGCAAAACCCAGTGAAAAAGTAAATTTCTCATTGCGTTTATATGTAACACTTGTTCTCCCCAGTACCTGTGACCATTGCTTATACCAATCGGTTGTTCTACCTTGAAAGTCAGAATTAACAGCAAATTTCTGATTCACTTTAATGCTATTATAATAGCCGGCCCAAAGTTGATTAAATTGTTCAAATTTTTGTTGCTGAGCCCGTAATGACAAGCTCAACAATAAAATTAGTATGGCGACATATTTATTTTTCATACACTAGTTAAACAAATAATTTAAGTTTGTTAACGCAACCGGGAAATCAGCATGTTGTTTAACCACTTCTCCGATTACAATTATTGCCGGAGGTTTTATTTTTTCCGCCGCCGCAATTGTTTCTATGGTTTCAATGGTGCCGATTGCGAGATTTTGTGTGGGCAAAGTGCCGTTTTGTATAATAGCAATCGCGGTTTCATCCTTCCCTTCTTTCTTATAAGTTTTCACTATTTCAGAAAGTTTTTCAACGCCCATTAAAATTACAACGGTCGCGTTTGTTTGCGCGGCAATTTTTACATCATCGGATATCTTACCTGCCGTAGTAGTTCCTGTAATTACCCAAAAACTTTCGCTTATTCCCCTGTGTGTAACAGGTATTCCGACTGAAGCCGGAACTCCGATAGAACTTGAAATTCCCGGAACCACTGCTGTTTCAATATTAAAAAGTTCGGCGTATTTTATTTCTTCCTGTCCGCGGCCAAATACAAAGGGATCGCCGCCTTTTAAACGTACAACGTGTCCATGCGTATATGCAAGGTCAACAATCAGTGTATTAATTTGTTCTTGTGTGTAAGTATGGTGCTTGTTTCTTTTGCCCACGTAAATTTTAAGTGAATTTACCGGAGCGTATTTCAATACTTCCTTATTTACAAGTGCATCGTAAAGAACTACATCGGCTTCACCTAAAGCGTTGACGGCTTTTACTGTGATTAGTTCTATGTCACCGGGACCAGCGCCTACTATAGTCAATTTTGGATATTTTTCTGTGTTCATTATTTCCATTTTTTAAATTATTATTGCTTTGTCCCCTTACCAAACGAACCACAGAGCGGGGACAAAACTCCGTGCTATCGCATGCACATGAAGCAACAACAATATTTTCTTTGAATCAATTTCGTTTTCATATTAATTTGCACTTATTATTCCTGAATTTTTTACTGAACGATACACTTTTACTTTTTCCAAAAAGTCTCTTGCTTCTTTCAAACAGATTCTTGCAAAGTCACCTGAAGGCTCGGTTTGATTTATTTTTCCTGTCAAATCTTTAAAACTTCCGTTTATATCTATTTCTCCGGTTTCCACAAAATGCTTGTCAAAATCATTTATTAACGAGTGATGCGTATTTACATGCACTTGCCTATCCAGCAGTAAAGCTTTCCCTCCGCTAATCAAGGCCGCATAAGATTGATAAATACTGTCTCCCCATTTTCCTTCTTCGAACGCTTCTTTACTCCATTGTAATTTTTCTTCTGCCTCGTAAAATAACGTCGCCACCAAATCAATCACCACACCGGCACATTCTCCGATTCCTATTTCCGGTTTAAATTTTTCTTCTTGCCCCCAATCGATAAAATCAATTGCAAGCAAATTTGCATTATCAGCTAAAGGTTTTAGTAATTGGTAAAAATAATCCTTCCCTCTTCTGTCGTAATAGGTATTGAACAATTCTCCTTCACTTGAACCATTTGCAAAATCATTTAACAAAGTGCGCAACAAATCCGGCCCGCGTTTACTGGCAATTTTAATTATTTTATCACCTATTCGTCCTTCACCGTTTCCTAAAGCACCACCACCTAATAAAAGTTGGAGAGCGGGTACTACATTTGTTCCTGCTTTGAAAGAACTTCCGTGGAAGCCGATTTGTGCAAGGCCATGTTGTCCGCAGGAATTCATGCAACCGCTGATTTTAATTTTGATATCGTGGTTGTAAATCAACTCGGAGAACTCCTCACAAATCACTTTTTCCAATTCAACCGAAATATGTGTACTGTTTGAGATTGCTAAATTACAAGTATCAGTTCCCGGACAAGCTGTAATATCCGCAATCGAATCGAAGCCCGGATCAACTAAATTTATTTTTTTTAATTCGTTGTACAAGGGTAATAAAGCTTCTTCCCTCACAAATCGAAGTAAAAATCCCTGGTTTATCGTAATTCTTAAATCATCGGCAGCGTAGGTTTTTACTATACGTGCCAATTCCCTCGCTTTGATTGTATTGATATTTCCTAAAAGTACTTTTATGTACACTCCGTAAAAACCATTTTGTTTTTGCACGAATGTATTTGTCGCCTTCCATGCACCGTACACTTTTTCATCAGCAGGCTTGAAAGTTGTATACACAGTTTCTTCCGGAAGCTCAGTTTGTTTAACGGCATTACGATTGATGATATACGTTTTGTTCAACAAAGCCTTTTCTTCCCGCTCAGTCAATTTCAGGAATTCAGCAAGACCAATTTTACCAACCAAATATTTCAATCTTGCTTTATGACGATTAGTACGTTCTCCATGCCTGTCAAATATACGAACAGCTGCTTCTATAAAAGGAATGATTTTATCCTCATGTAAAAACTCAAAAGCAGTTTGCGCTAAAAAAGGTTGGGCGCCCAATCCGCCTGCAAGTAATACCTTGAAGCCACGTTGCTCAATTCCGTTTTCAATTTTTAATTTCGGAATAAAACCTAAATCATGAATAAATGTAAAAGCTGTATCAGCATCACTGTTTGAGAAAGCAATTTTTATTTTCCTGCCTAATTCTTGCCCGAATGGTTTACGCAAAAAATAACTGAACACCGCATAGGCATAAGGAGAAACATCAAAAGGTTCATTCGGATCAATTCCCGCTTCGGCAGATGCGGTTACATTACGAACTGTGTTCCCGCAAGCTTCGCGCAGAGTAATATCATCCTGTTCAAGTTTTGCCCAAAGTTCCGGAGTTTTGTCAAGACTTACATAGTGGATTTGTACATCCTGACGAGTAGTTAAATGCAGATTGCCCGTAGAGTATTCATCGCTGATATCGGCTATACGTACTAATTGTCTGGCAGTGACTTTTCCGAAAGGAAGTTTAATGCGAATCATTTGTACGCCTTGCTGGCGTTGGCCGTAAACACCGCGTGCCAATCTCAGGCTACGGAATTTTTCTTCGTGAATTTTTCCTTCTTTGAATTCGCGGATTTTTCTTTCCAGTTCAAGAATGTCCTTTTCCACAACCGGGTTTTCTATTTCTGTTCTGAAACTTTGCATGATTTTATTTTGTTTTTTACCACAGAGAACACTGAGTTTTTCACAAAGGTTCACTGAGGAAATATTTATTTAGTTTTTGTTCTATTTTGCTTTCATTTTTCTCTGAGCAACTCTGCGTTTATTCTCTGTTGCCTCTGTTCTTCTTGTATTTTCCCCTCAAACAAAAAGCCCCTCCGTTTTTGCGGAAGGGCTTTTTTACTAATTAACCAAACAATATGGTTTATATAAAATCCTTCCGATAGCGCATTCGCTTGCAGCATGGCATCCACATATACATTGTAGTCCCGATAGCTGTCGGGAGTTGGATTGACGATTTATTTATTGATGCATTCTTCATAACGGGCACAAAGTAAATGCATCCTTTTAAATAAAACAAGAAAAAAGTGATTTATTTTCTATAACTCCTATTGGATTAATAGGAATTAATGTTTAATGCGCTGTTTTTTAGGCTTTTGTAACTTCTTCTTCAAAGCCTCTTCCCGTTTTAAAGTATCAGCCAGGCTGGTTTTAGACAAAATCCGGATGCTGGCCTCGCGAACTTCTTTCACAACATCGCGCAATCCGCAGGTATCTTCGTTCACACATTCTTCGCAGGGTTCATAAAAATTAAGACTTACACAAGGCAACATTGCAATAGGTCCACCGGTGACCCTTATTATAGAAGAGAGCATAATTTCTTCTGGATGTTTAGTGAGGTAATAGCCCCCGCTCGCTCCCATTTTGCTACCCACAAAACCATTATTCCGCAACTCCAATAAAATTGCCTCTAAAAATTTACGGGGAATATTTTCCGTTTCAGCAATTTGAGAAATGCGTTGCGGTTTATTATTGGCATAATTTTTGGCCAAAGCCAACAACGCCTTAATGGCGTATTTTGATTTTTTGGAAAGCATAAGGCAAAGATAGGAAATATTCTACTACTATAGTAGGAATTAGTATTCTTTCTGCTCGCGACTCGTATGTCTCAATCTGAGAAGCACAAGTTTATTTGTTTCAATTAAATAGGAAACCCTTATGTGATATACTGTAAATGCACGAATTTTATTATCCTTCGGCTTCTTAAGTTTATCTTCTGTGAAAATTAAAGGAGCATTGGCAGCTTGTTTAACATTATCAAGAATAGCGATTTTTACAAGCTTATAACTTTGCGTCGATTTCTTTTTATAATAAGTAAGAATTTCCTTCAGGTCTTCCCGGGCAGACAAAGTCCACTCAACATCGAGGCCACGAGGTTTTACCATTTCTCGATTTCCTTCAGTAAATCCTTATGCTTAATGGTTTTTCCCAACTTAGCCTGTTTTATAGATAATTCAAGTTCCTTATTATAGTGAGAAATACTGATTCGTTTTTCTTTAGGCTCGACTTGCAAAATATTTTTTACCATATTTAAAAGTAATTCCTGCTGCGTCTTACTCAGTAAAGGCAGATATGAATCAAGTTGTTTTTTTATAGCTACAGCTGTCATGCTAACATCTTTAAAACAAAATTACAAAAAAAGCAGAGAGATTGCAAATCCGTACTAACATATCAAGGCCTTAATTCCGTCGGAAAGAAAAAGAACTTGTTCTCCGTTCATTTCCCAAACAAATACAAGATTCCTCGCTGAACAACAAGGCTCGGAATGGCAAAAAAGAAAGTAGATTACATATGTATCGCCCTTTTCTCAGTGGCATCCATCGCAGCTTCTTTAATAGCTTCGGTAAAAGTGGGATGTGCATGGCACATGCGGGCAATATCCTCAGCGCTGGCGCGGTATTCCATAGCCACAACGGCTTCGGCAATCATATCGGCGGCGCGGGGACCAATCATGTGTACTCCTAAAATTTCATCGGTAGCTTCGTCTGCCAAAATTTTTACAAAACCGTCGGTATCCATACTGGCGCGAGCGCGGCCACTCGCTTTAAACGAGAAAGAACCGGTTTTATATTTTACATTTTTTTCTTTCAATTGCTCTTCGGTTAAACCAACTGAAGCAACTTCAGGCCATGTATAAACAACTCCCGGAATTAAATTGTAATTCATGTGCGGTTTTTGTCCGGCCATTAATTCCGCAACAAATACACCTTCTTCTTCCGCTTTGTGCGCAAGCATCGCGCCTTTCACCACATCACCAATCGCGTAAATATTTTCTATGTTGGTGCACAGGTGCTCATCGGTTTCAATTCTTCCGCGGTTATCTACCTTCACTCCTGCTTTATCCAACCCTAAATTATCTGTGTAAGGTTTTCTTCCCACAGCAACCAAACAATAGTCGCCCACAATTTCCTTTTTTTCTCCTTTGTCATTTTCGGCAGTAACTGTAACTTCTTTTCCTTTGGCTTTTACTCCGGTAACTTTATGTTTCAAATAATATTCAAAGGCCAATTCTTTTTTCAGTACGCGCTGCAATTCTTTTCCTAAGCCTCGGTCCATGGTAGCAATCAAGCCGTCCATAAATTCTACTACACTTACCTTTGCTCCCAATCTTCCGTAAACACTTCCCAATTCCAAACCAATTACTCCGCCTCCAATAATAATCATATGCTTGGGTACTTCGGTTAATTCCAACGCTTCGGTAGAAGTAATAATTCTCTTCTTATCAATTTCAATTCCCGGCAGTGAACTTGGTTTAGAGCCCGTTGCTATAATTGTTTTTGTGCTTTCAATCTGCATTTTTTTTCCGTCAGCATCGGCAATTTCAATCGTAGTTTTATTTACAAAACTTGCGTGCCCTGTAATGACCGTAATTTTATTTTTCTTCATCAAAAAATTAATACCGTCGCAGGTTTGCTTTACAACTCCGCGTTTGCGCTCGATCATTTGTTTGATATTTACTTTCGGCTCATTAATGTCAATACCATGCTCTTTAAAATTGTGTGTGGCATTATGAAAATGTTCCGACGAATCCAGTAATGCCTTAGAAGGAATGCAACCCACATTTAAACAGGTTCCGCCTAAAGTATTGTAACGCTCAATCAAAGCGGTTTTCATTCCTAATTGCGCGCAACGAATGGCAGCAACATAGCCTCCCGGGCCTGATCCGATTACGGCAACATCAAATTTTTCCATAGTGTAATTATTACGAGGTGAAATTACAAATTTTTGGGTTAGTTGCAGTGATTTTTTAGGTATGGAGTTTGGGCGTGTCCCTGCATTAAAATGATATTCTAATGAGTAATTTTGGCAGGGCGGGCTGTCGCTACTCGCTTTTTTTGCAACAGCCACAATAAAAAATCTTATTTTATAATACACATCCGCGGCATCTGCATTCCATTTCAACTTTCCAAGGCAAAAAAGAGCTCAAACATGCGCTCTATCCCTCACGCTTCTGTTTCAGTCAGCCTGTTTCCTTCCCGAAATAAAAATTACAACAAGAACGGATAAAAGAGCCAAAACTAAAGCCGCCTTAGAAATTAAATCACCATACTTAACATAAAAAGTTTTATTGTTATTGGGGTTCAACGTAGACTGAATTACTGCAGGCTCCCACCACTTTGTCTCTTTAGAAATTTCACCATGCTCATTTATAAAACAGGAAATTCCGGTATTGGCACAACGCGCAACAGGCATCCGTGTTTCAATTGCCCGTAATCTTGCGTAATTTAAATGCTGCACGTATCCCGGCGTATCTCTCCACCAGCCGTCGTTGGTAATAATGAAAATTAAATTAGCACCTTTATTAATGTAATCGGTAACATATTCTCCAAAAACACTTTCGTAACAAATTACCACCGCAACTCCTACCGATTTATTTTTATTGTAAAGCACACTCCGCTCTTCCTGCGTTCCCAAACTTCCAACTGTCCCTCCCAAATCAATTGCGAACTTTTCCAGTGGCTTAAAAATTGCAGGATAAGGAATTCGCTCGGCACCCGGAACTAATTTCGATTTATGATAAACCTTCACGGGGCCATAATTATCTATCTGTAACCCACTGTTATACACTTCGTAATATTCTTCCACATCGGTATACCTGTGCGCCGTTAACGAATGTTTTTCTCCGGATTTGTATTGGTAAAAAGTAGTGGCTCCGGTAATAATTATTAAGTCGGGATATTTTTTAAGAATACTATCCCTCAAAAATTTTACCGAATAAGATTGTTCCATGTTATTCTCCCAAACATTTTCTGTAAAAAAAGTTTCGGGCAACACCAAATAATTCGTTTCATTGGTAATTTTATCTTTCACCCGGTTATATACTAAATTTAATTGCGACTCGTAAGTGCTGTTAAATTTATCGTTGTATGGGTCTATGTTTGGCTGGACAATCACAATATTTTCTCCCCGCTTTTCATTTAGAGCTGAAGTCCCCGTTAAAAGCAGCAAACGCGAAAACAAAACCGGCAAAACAAAAACCAAACCTATTATTTGTATCCGGTATCTCGACCAGAACGTAACCGGTATGGTTATTTTAAACTGAAGTAAATTGAAAATTAAAATATTCATAACTAAAATCCATAATGTTCCTCCTGAAACACCTGTGTATTCATACCATTGCACCCAATTGTGTTGAAAGGCAAAAACATTTCCCAATGTGAGCCAGGTCCAGGCAAGTTCCCAAAGTGTGTGGAGATATTCGAACGAAAGCCAGATCGGAATAAGCAACCAGTAGCCTGTATGCAGTAGGCGGTTGGCAAGTGGCGACTGAATGGAATCAACCGGCCTTTTGTCAATTGATTTGTAAAGAATAAAAAAAACCCAATAAGTAAAAGCCATTAACAGCGAGTTTGCGAGAACAGCCATCACAGCGCCTCCCGGAGAAGCAAACCAGGTCCACCAGGTATCAATACCGTTCCAGATAACAAAAGTGATGTAAGAAAATAAAAATACAGCGCCCTTTGGCCTTTTGCTGTTTACAAGAATTTCTTCGGTTAAAAAAAAGAGCGGGACAAGTGCTGTAAAAATTAAAAAAGTAAGAGGTGAAAACCAGGAAGCTCCCAAAAGAATCCCTGACAAAATTGACAAACTCCAAATCTTTTTCTTATTCATAATTTTTTCACTCCCATATCAAAAACTTTGCGTCTCTGCATGAAATATCAGTGAAGGAAAAACACTTTGTAAATTAAATACGAACCAAAAACAATCAATAATCCGCCTGAAACCTGCCTGACGCGCAATAATGTCCTTACATTAAGCATTTGTTTTATTTTATGCGCTACAAATGTTTTCAGTAAATCCGTTCCGATAACCATTCCCAGCACAAAAGAAAAAAATAAAATAATACGGTAAATATGAAACTCGTACTTACTGCTTACCGCGGTAGATGTTGCAATCCAGAAAATCCAAACAAAGGGATTAAACATATTCAGAAAAAATCCTTTTAAAAAAAGTACTCTTAATCTTGGCGATTTTATTTCCATAATTATATCGCCTTCGCTTGGTTTTGTATTATTATTTATAAAATGGAAAACTCCGTAAACAATTAGTACAATCCCTCCTATCACCCCCATAAAAGCCTGGTGCTTCGGATTCGTTATTAAATCCGCCATTCCGAAATGAATAAGAGAAACAGTTACGGCAACAAAAAATAAATCACTGAAAAAAATTCCGAAAGCCAACGCGGCCCCTGATTGAAAACCGTAGCTAATGCCTGTATTAATTAAAGCAAAGAATGCCGGGCCTACTGAGAAAGCCAGAAACAAACCTAATAATATTCCTTCGTATATAGCCGAAAACATAAATCGCTTTACGGATTAAATGTAAGCAGATTTTCTTGTTTCAGGAAATAATAAAATCCTCTGCCGGATGACAGAGGATTTTATTAAATATTACCTCGGTAAAGTTATATTCGGGTTTGAGCTTCCTGTGTAAGTAGGCATGTGGCCATCCCATTTCTCAATTCTCATCAACTCAATAATTTTATCATTAATGGATGATTGTTTCATTTTATTTGCGCTCGAATCGGCTTTGGCCTGAACAACCGTTGCATTAGCCTGCGCCGCCGTTTGCACCTGCAACATTTGAGCCTGCGTTTGCGCGTTCAAAAAATTAATTTCAAACTGATTCTTTTCCTTAATCATTTTACTTTCCGACTCTCCCTTTGCCTGCGCAATTTTTTTATTCGCTTCCGCCTCTACTTCGCGCAATTCGTTTTCGCGTTGCTGTGCAATTTGCGTAGCTTCCATTTTTGCATTAATGGCTTTTACAATAATATCCGGCAATTTTAGATCGCTGGTGTAAAATATACGGTCAACCACAATTCCGTAAGGCCTTACCTGGTGCTCAACAATGCTGTCTACTTTTTCAAGCAAATCTTTTTTGTGCGTACCGTATATTTGTTCTATCGACATGGTTGACGCAACATGTATTAAAGCATCATGCATTAAATCGTCAAAATATACATTGGCAATATAGTTGATATCGCGGCGCCATTTCATAAAAACATTTTTAACACTGTCTTGCGCAATATGAAAACTTATTCCTAAGTCAACCGATACATTAATGCCTTCTTTACTTTGAAAATTAAAGGGGTCGTGCGGAGAAGGGTTCGGTTCTCCGCTATTATGCCCCCAGGTAAAGTCCTGCTGAAACATCGGAAATAAATAAAGTCTTTGGTTCCATCCCATACGATAACGCCCTACATCGAGTACTTTTAATTCGGAGCCATTTCTTCTTCCGAGTAAATAAACTTTTACTCCTTTATATCCTGCAGGCACCACTGCGCAGGAAGCAAGCAATATAATTGCAATGCCGGAAACAATGAATTTTTTCATGACAAAATATTTTAAATAATAAGTGAATAATTAACCAAACAGAAAATACGCGGCTATAAACGGTAGACACAATTGCGGATATGCAATTTGCAGGAGGAAACTTTATTTAAATAGTTTCCTTCATTAACAGCTATAACCGAATTTAAACAAGCCGGAATTATTTCCGTATTAAAAAGTAAATAGCAAAATAAATCCGCGCTGATTAAACCGTGCACATCTCCCGCTTCATCTTCCGAATCAGAAAACAGCAATACGTTTCCATTGGGTATATTTCTTTTTTCCGCTTTCGAAATCTTTACAGAGGTTAGTCCATCCGAAAAGAACAAAGGAACAAAAAACTGATTGCTGAGAAACAAAACAATTAAAACACTTGCGATTATTTTACTTTTTTGCATCAGCCTGACTTTAACCAAAGGTAAATCATTTATAGGGCAAAGTTTAAACAGCAAATGCTAACAAACCTTAATTTTATAATTAATTAACAAGTTAACCTCTCCAAATTCATTTGTCCAGGAAATAATAAAATCAGACTTATCATAATAGTCAATTATTTTTTAAAAAATCGGCGTTCGGATTATTAAATTTGAAACAAACAAAAACTAAAAAAGCAATGTCGAACAGAATTACGGACGTGACGCAAATACAAAAAATTATTTTCTGGATTACTTCTTTCCTTTTCATTTCCTTTACACTCTACTATTTTATTCATTCTTAGTACTTACCCGAAATATTTTACGCTTTTAGAGGATATACAAGGGAAATCCTTTTTTGGATTAATTAAGCCATTTTAACGACGAAAATTGAATAACAACCGCCTAACAATAAAAACCCTTCGGTACCTATTACCATATATAATAACATTTAATAAAACCATGAAGTTTAGGAAGGTTTAGATTTTTTTCTATCAAATATTTATTCTACATTTGAATTAAGCGCATTAAAAATACAGTGAAGATGTTAAGAAGTGTAAAGATACTTTCAATTAAAAAAATACTTGCTTTAAGCCTTTCTTTAACTTTTTTTGCAGGCTCTTCACAGACCTTTGAGCTTGACCCCGTAAATAAAAAAGACACCATTAATATTATCGATTTTAAAGGCATGAAGCAAAAACATTGGGTTGTTTTCGGAAGAAATAAGCCTGATACCTGTTTCGCCAAAACATCAAGAGTTGAAGATGGCTTTTACGGGGATAATCGTAAAAAAGGAATCTGGACCTCCTTTTTCTGCAGCGGTAATGTATACAAAAAAATAACTTTTCAGAACGGCCGGCCGGATGGCTACGCCATAATTTTTCATGAAAACGGCAAAACTGCAGAAGAAGGTACGTGGAAAGGAAATAAATGGTCAGGCCCGTACAAAAATTATTATGATAACGGTCAGGTACAACAGGAATTTACTTTTAACCAGGCCGGAAAAAGAGAGGGTGTTCAAAAATACTATTACAGTGATGGCACTAAGCAAATTGAAGGCAATTGGCAAAACGGAAAGGAAAATGGCGTAGTAACCGAATATCATCCTGACGGAAGCGTTAAAAAAACAGTTGATTACACTAATGGAAATGCCGACGTTGCTTCCATAAAAGAATTTAAACCAAAAAAACCGGTTATTACAACAGAAGAAGTTGCCAGCACTAAAAAAGTAGTTGCTAGTAAAGAAGAAACCGTTCCGGGAGATACAAAGACTCCGACTATGTTAAACGGATACCACGTTTTGTTTAATAAAGACCGCCAGAAAACCAAAGACGGAACTTTTAAAGACAATCGTTTAATGGAAGGTAAAAACTATATCTACGATAAAAACGGCATACTTACCGAAATTGAAATTTACAAGAACGGCGTTTTTGTAGGAACTACTCAGCCCGATTGATCTTCAATAATATTCGTAAACAAAGTATCTTTTAAAATTAGGTTTTTTCTGATTCTTACTTCCACGATAATTTGTATAAGTTAAAGGTAATCCGTTTCGGCTGTAAGTAATTTCTTCACGATCGTACCATGAATGAGTATCAAAAGTTAATTTTTTAACCAAGTTTCCTTTATGGTTATATTTAAACTTTGTTATCTCGCATAACCTTCGCGGGGGGAGATAAGTTTCTCTTTTTACCATCAATCCCTTCCGGTTGTATTCATGCTTGTACGTGTCAAACTCACATCTTTCGGTTAAATGATTTTTATTATTATATAAAAACGAAAAGTGAATTTTTTCGCATATTATTTCGTTATAGGTGCTTTCAACCAGGTCGTATAATTGATTTTTATCATTATAATAAAACTCAATTTCATTATAAATACAGCTGTCCGTACACGGATTCGGATCAATTGAATCTTTTGTTTTGTAATAGCAGTTCTTGCCTGTATCACTTACCGAATAAGAAGTTTTTTTAATTAGTAAGCCTTGTTTATCGTACACATAAATATACTTGCAGTGCGACCTTAAAGTAACCCTGCCCGAATCGATCATTTCGTTTACATTGCCTTTCTGGTCATAATTCCACAATGTCTTATAATTTATTCCATACACAAAGTGCTTCATACATTTTCCGGCTGAGTCAAAATAATTCTTTGTCGACGCAAAGGGCTCTCCGTTGCTTTTATACTGCCAGGTCGTTACACTTTTTACTTTATGCTCTTTAATTATTTCAGGCTGCATAAATTGGTCAACCGTTCCGGGTCCCCATCTGAAAGTTATATTATCTTCAAAACCAAGTAAAAGTGTAGTCAGTTGAGACTGGCCGAAAACCGGAGCCGGTAAACTGAAATAAACAGACAGATAAATAAAAAAATTCCATACATTCACTTACTGTCAAACGGAAACACAATTAAATTATTACTCCGGAAAGATTACTTATTTATCGTTTTTCCATAGTATGCAATAAATTTCGTCAGGAAAAGCGCTTTTTTTATTGTATTATAATTGTATGGTTTTTTAGAGAATAAGACTGCTGAAAATCAGTATGTATCGTAATTAGAGCCAACTCGTCTTAATTTTTTAGATTTTCTGCCATTTATTAATATTTTTAAGGAAAATTTAAGGATGAAAAAGTTTACCCTTGCCATATACTGCTTTTTACTTTTTTGCAGCAGCCTTAATGCAAACATTATTTATATAAATGATGCCGGCTTTGCAAGTGGCGATTGGTGCAGCGCTGCAGGAAATGATTTTACCGGAAACGGAAGTACCACAGCTCCTTATGCCACATTAACAAAAGCGCTGTCTGTTGCTTTGGTCGGAGATACCATTAAAGCCGACGCCGGACTTTATCTTAATCAAAGTGCTATAACCGTTTCTATATCCGGTATAGCAATAGAAGGCTACGGAATTTCGGCAACTGTTTTCAGCCTTACCTCGGGAACCAATAATTTCCTGGCAATAAATGCCAATAGTATTACCGTCCGAAACTTTACCGTAAAAGGATATAATTCAAACACCGCACTTCAGGGAAAAGCCATTACCGTTACCGATGCAATTGATATTCATATTTACAATGTTTTTTTTAACGGATGCCTTTCTGCTTCGGGAGGAGAAGCACCTGTTTATATTGCAACAACTTCCAACAAAAATACAAATGTTGTAATAACAAAATGTTCATTCATTGGTAATATCGGCAATTACGGTGGCGGTATAGACGTTTGCAGCAATACAAATAACGGCACAGTTACCAATACCGTAACGATAGATAGTTGTTATTTTGAAAATAACGGGAAAAATTCATATAACGGGGGAGCACTACTTATTTATAACGGACTTAGCTCGGGAGCTTCTACCAAAGCGCCCGTTGTTACTTTAAAAAACAGCACCTTCGGCAATTCCTGCACAGGAAACCAGGCGCAACGCGGCGGGGCAATTTATATTGATAACGGGGCAAGCCTTACAGCAACAAACAATTGTTTTTTACACAATCAGGCCACTGATATAACGGGCCCTGACGGTGGCGGAGCTGTTTGGAGCGGAACTGCTTTTCTTTCTTTTGCCGATTGTAAATTTGAAAGCAATACAGCTAATACCGGCACGATGAAATACGGCGGGGGAATTTATATAAACAGTGGTTTGGTAACCGGAAATTTTTTAACAGACCGTTGCAGTTTTATAAATAATACGGCAAATAGCGGAGCCGGCATTTATACAGGTAAAACAAACATGAATATTTACAACGCTTTATTTTACGGAAACGCGGCTTCCGGAGCTTCTTCGTACGGCGGTGGCATGGCTGTAAATAATGCAAGCGCTAATATAAACATGTATAACTGTACCTTTTCTAAAAACAGTACCACCGGAACCGGGCGCGGAGAAGGAATAGACGCGAGCGCCGGAAATTTCGGTTCTTTCACTATAAAAAACAGTATTATATATAATAACGGAACACAATTGGAACTTGCCGGAGGAACAAACATTAATGTCAGCTGGAGTATTATAGGCCCTAACAGCATTGCAGGCACTGATTATACAAGTGTTACAGGAAATTCAACTGCAAACCCTTTATTTACCAACTCTGGCGGAAATGATTTTACCCTGAGCGGAACCGGGTCGCCGGCATATAATACCGGAAATTCGGATGCCGGAAATGCTCCGACTGTTGATATTAATTCTTTATCAAGGCCGCAATTTGATATGGGTTGCTACGCTTTAAACTCAAGCCCTGTTTTAAAATGGACCTGTCCGAACAATGTAAACATAGCAACAATCAGCGGAACACAGACACAAATTTGCCCGGGACAATCTGTTGTATTGAACGCATCACCGGGTGCAGGTTATTCATACAGTTGGTCGTCAATACCCGGAGGATTATCTGCTACTACAGCAACGGTTTCTGTTTCTCCAACGGTAACGACCGTTTACCAGGCTCAAATAAATAATACCACACCCGGTTGCGGCAGTTACGGTTCGGCAACTTTTACGGTTAATATGGCGCCCGGACCAATTCCGGTCATAAAACCGGATTATGACAGTATTTGCAGCGGACAAATTATCTCCATTACAGGCGGAGGTGCAAGTACCTATACATGGACGGCCACGCCAGGTACACTAAGTTCCAATACAGGGACCATTGTAACTTATACCGCGCCTACCATTTCGGTTACTACAACTGCAACAGTTACTGCTGTCGGTACAAGTTCATTAGGTTGCGTGAGTTCTGCACCCAGTGTAGCTATCTTAACTATTAATCCGTTACCTACTGTAATAATAACTTCAAACTCCAATAATATTTGCAGCAACGATACAACACGGCTTTTTTCATCGGGCGCTAATACTTATACATGGACCGTAAGTTCCGGGACATTAAGTGTCACTAACGGAAACCAAACACTTTACACAGCACCAAGCGTGA
Organism: Bacteroidia bacterium; assembly: GCA_035569635.1. Taxonomy (GTDB): domain Bacteria; phylum Bacteroidota; class Bacteroidia; order B-17B0; family Aurantibacillaceae; genus PALSA-968. The sequence goes on from DATMMV010000038.1 coordinate 83,984, forward strand.
CGGCAGTTACCACCATAACGGTAACAGTAACGGGTACTTCGATGAGCAGATGTAACGGCACTCCGGTTGCTTATACCATTACAGTAAATCCTATTCCTGTTGTTACAACTACTGTTTCTTCAACTAATATCTGTGGCGGAACTGTAGTCACGTTTACCGCGGGTGGTGCAAATACTTATACATGGAATGCGAGTTCGGGTTCATTCAGTTCAAATAATGGAAGTCCGGTTTCCTATATGCCGATTATTGTGGCAGTGCCGACTACAGTTACAATTACTGTAAACGGAACAAGTAGCGCGGGATGTCTGAATGCGGCGCCCGCAACTTTTACAGTTTTAGTAAATCCATTGCCTGTGGTTA
>DATMMV010000039.1:0-92950 GCA_035569635.1 Bacteroidia bacterium
GCACTCCAGGTATAAGATGTTGCGCCACTTGATGTAAGCACCGCGCTTTGTCCCGCGCAAATTACTGTAGGTGTCGCGGTAGTAGTTAATGTAGGTGCGCTATTTACATTTACAGCAACGGTTTGTGTAGAAGTACATGTTCCATTAGCACCGGTTACCGTATAGGTTGTATTAATCACAGGCGAAACAGATGCGGTTGCTGTGGTTACACTTCCTGCGTTCGCACTCCAGGTATAAGTTGTTGCTCCACTCGCAGTAAGCACTGCGCTTTGCCCAGCACAGATCACAGTTGGAGTTGCAGTGGTTGTTAATGTAGGTGCACTATTTACATTCACAGAAACGGTTTGCGTAGAAGTACACGTTCCGTTAGCACCGGTTACTGTATATACTGTTGTGGCCCCCGGAGAAACCGTGGCGGTGGCTGTCGTTACGCTTCCTGCATTGGCGCTCCAGGTATAAGTTGTTGCACCACTTGATGTAAGCACCGCGCTTTGCCCGGCACAGATCACAGTTGGAGTTGCGGTGGTTGTTAATGTAGGGGTTGTATTCACATTCACCGAAACAGTTTTTGTAGAGGTACATGTTCCGTTAGCACCTGTTACTGTATATACAGTTGTAGTTCCCGGAGAAACAGATGCTGTTGATGTGGTTACACTTCCGGCATTGGCACTCCAGGTATATGAAGTGGCTCCGCTGGCAGTAAGTATGGAACTTTGCCCGGCACATATTACAGTTGGCGTTGCTGTAGTAGTTAGCGTAGGTACACTATTTACATTCACCGAAACAGTTTGCGTGGATGTACACGTTCCGTTAGCACCGGTTACTGTATATACAGTTGTGGCCCCCGGAGAAACCGAAGCTGTAGCTGTGGTTACACTTCCTGCGTTCGCACTCCAGGTATAAGATGTTGCGCCACTTGATGTAAGCACCGCGCTTTGTCCCGCGCAAATTACTGTAGGTGTCGCGGTAGTAGTTAATGTAGGTGCGCTATTTACATTTACAGCAACGGTTTGTGTAGAAGTACATATTCCATTAGCACCGGTTACCGTATAGGTTGTATTAATCACAGGCGAAACAGATGCGGTTGCTGTGGTTACACTTCCTGCGTTCGCACTCCAGGTATAAGTTGCTGCACCACTTGATGTAAGTATAACGCTTTGTCCGGCACAGATCACAGTTGGAGTTGCGGTGGTTGTTAATGTAGGCGCCGTATTCACATTCACCGAAACAGTTTGCGTGGATGTACACGTTCCGTTAGCACCGGTTACTGTATATACCGTTGTCGCCCCCGGAGAAACAGATGTTGTGGCTGTGGTTACACTTCCTGCATTGGCACTCCAGGTATATGAAGTGGCTCCGCTGGCAGTAAGTATGGAACTTTGTCCTGAGCAAATTACTGTAGGACTTGCAACAGCTGAAACTACCGGTGCGTTTAATACAGTTACAACAACCGGGGCGCGGTAAGTACCCGGGCAAGTTCCCGCATAATAAGTATAAGTTCCAACAGCTAAAGGGCCTGTAACATAAGGATTCCCTGTAAAAACAGGTGCGCCGCCAATATTTACATTGTACCAGTTAACTGAAATTCCGCCCGGAGGAGTTCCGCCGATTGTTACGGAAAGTGAAGCTGTGCTTCCCGCACAAATTGTATAATTTGTAGTTGTTAAATAAAAATTAGTAATGGTTGAACTGCTTCCCGCACCACCGGACGTTGCACCATTAGGTGGAAATTTATTTGCAATAGTTGAATTATTGCCGCCACCACTTACAACAATTCCGTTTGCACCGCCCACAACAGAATTTGTAACTGCATTTGATGTTCCTACATAACCGCCGCCGCCGCCGCCGCCGGGCCCGTAATTTTGGGTTGTTGTCGCAAAACTACATCCGGTACGCTGATTCCCACCCTTTCCTCCGACCGCACTTACAGGGGTAACATTAGTGAGTGTAATCGCTCCAACAGAATTTATAAAAACCGCGCCGCCGCCGCCGCCGCCGCCGGCACCGTCAATTCCTGCGCAATTTCCGGGAGACGCGCCCGTATTGATTGTATTTGCTGCTGCCGTGCCATCTGCTAAAATTTGTCCTGCGCCTGTAACCGTTCCGTAACTCATCAGGTATACAATACCGCCACCGGCACCGCCACCTGTTCCATATCCGTCATTACTATCACCGGCGCCACCGCCACCTCCCATAAATATTCTTCCTGTTGAATAATCCAATGGAATTCCGCCCCATCCGCCATCGTTATGCCTGTCATCACTTCCCCATACGCCATTATTATTTGGCCCTGTTACCGTTGGGTCAGCAGTTGCATTACTATTAGTTGAAAACGCATAGCCGCCCCTTCCGCCACCCGAAGAAGCTGTTGGCCTGAAAGTACCATTTACCGGAGCCAAAGGCTCTTTACTCCAGGATGTCGTATTATTTGCGGTACTGTTATCAGGGTTTCCCATTCCGTTCCAGGTATTAATAACACCACCGTTCGATCCGCCACCGCCGCCGCAGTTCATCGCATCGCCGCCGCCGCCGCCATTTGCCACATTGGCTTTACACAAAGAGCCCGAAAACGTATTGTGATAATAAGTTGTATCTCCAACGATACTTTCTCCTTTAATGGCGCCGTTGTCAGGCCACCACGATCCGGTATTTGAAGCCCCGTAGCCAACCGATTGTTTTACAACGCCCCCCCTGTATCCTAATCCGCTGACATTGATAGATGCGCCGGCATTTATGATTGTATTTCCTTTTACTTCAACCACAACAACACCACCGTTCGTACCGTTCCATGCCGCACAGACAATAGTACCGGGAGCAGTAAGTGTTAATGTTGTATAGCGGGGAACTCTTATTACCTGTACCATTCGGGCCGAAGTATAATTATTCTTAAGGCCGCAATCTAAATTTATTGTGGTTCCGTTCGGTACACTGATTACCTCGGCAAACTCATTATTCCCGACGTTATTATAATTTTTTATTTTACCGTAACTGGTATCATTTGGCAAGGAATTATTCATGTTAAAAGGATCCGTAATTGCATTAACGTCGGCGCCATACATTTGAATAATAAAAACTAAATCACCGGTCGTAATACCCGCCGAACTATTCACCGTTATTGAAGTATTTCCTGTAGATGCATTGGCGGTAAGCCTGGTTGCAACAGGGTTTACAATGGTATTAGCCACGTTAATATTTCCGGCGCCGTCTTTGCCCTGTTGTGCTTCAACAGAAAAATACAAAAACTGGCAAAGGGCAAAAATGCCCGCTGAAAAAAGTTTAGCCTTTTTCATAGTATAGATAGATTTATTGGCTAATATAGTGCATTAGCCTGAATTTTAAAAAGGTAAATGCCCTTTTTTACACAAGCGGTTGAGGTTGTTTTCGACGAAAGCAGACTATCAATTTGTTTTTGTATTGTTTTGGGGGTTAAAGGGTAGGCGTGTATATCATTTGAAAGTAAAATATAGCCGGCATTTTTAACAATCGGGTACTGGTAAACCGCCTTTTTATCAATTAAATGCGGCACGAACATACTCTGAGCGCTGACAATAACATCTTTTGGAATTGCACGTAAAACGTCATTCAAATCTTCTTTGTTAAAATCGCTTTTGTAATGATCGGCCTGGTAAAAGCGGATGCGGGTTTTGTCTACAAAGCCAACCGTATTATCACACAAGCGGATAGTTACGGCAACGCAGCAACCCAAAGTAATTGCCGATAAAACGGTTTGTGTTTTATTCGTTTTATTTTTTATCGTTTCAATCAGGCACCAGGCAAGCAGTGGGGCAAATTCAATATTGTATTGTTGGGCCACGCTCCACTTAGCAGGGTCGTCGTGATACATTTTTTGCAGCATGACCGGCAAAACCATCCATAAAAAAACCGGACGGGAAATCAGTAAAAATCCGCCCGAAATCAGCCAGAAAATCCAGGTCTCTGTTTTTATGTAATTAAGTGAAGCATCGGGCAAATGATTTTGAAACAAGAGCGAAAAAGCTCTGACAGGATGTTGCAAAATGTTTAAAATAATTTCTTTAAAGTTATTGCCTAAAACATGAAATTCGATATGGCTGTATGCTTTTTGCGGAGAAAAAAACGGCATCACATAAAAAATTATCGCAATGAAAAAGAAGAGTGATGCAATTGATAAGCCCAATGCTGTTTTTCTTTGCGAAGGAATTTTACGGTATATCCACAGCAACGCGCTGCAAATAAAAAACATCCACAATGCCATATTTTCTTTGGCAATAAGAATAAAAATAAAAACTAAAATCGTTTTTTTGTTTTCTCCCAACTGAAAAAAAAGTACAAACCAGGGAAGCATACAGGCCGCTACTACGCTACTGTGATAATCAAAAGCAACCGCTGAAAATATTCCGAAGTAGGCAAGAAAAGAAGTTGTCGCCAATACCGCCGGTGTTTTGGTAAGTTTATTTTCTTGCGCCAGTTTATATACGCCCCACGATCCGAAACAAATTGCTATAAGTTGCACAATTAACAAAGTAAGGCTGCCGAAAATCCACCATAAAGGAGAAAAAATCATAAGCAATAAATCAAAGTGGTCGCTTAAAATGTTTTCGGGTGAAGCCCGAAAAACCTCCCCGTAACTTGCGTGAAAATGCGCGTAATCATACAGCGCACGGGTATAAGCTCCTAAATCGAGGGCATAGGTGCGGTAATTGGCATGGTTTACAAAGCAGATAAGCGAATAAAGCGTTAAAAAAACAAAGTTGATGCCAACAAAGGCTTTGTTTTGGCTTACTTTATCGCGTATTGCATTTAGCATCATACAAGTTTACAAACAATATGATTAACCTCATTGTGTTTGAAAATATTTTTTACCCCGGCCCGGTGTGTATAATTGTTTTTACTTTTACATATGCGTTTTTTGTTGGTTTTTACCACATATTTTTTTTATGTTTCCTGTTTTTCGCAGACATATTCTCAAATTAAAAACCGGTACGACAACTATCTTAATTACAAAGGAAGTTTGGATAAGTATGTGGATATTTCTTCAGAAAAAATTACTTTATATAAATATACCGGAGGAAAAAAAGAAATTGATTTTGTTTTAACGAAAAGTGAATGGGATGATTTTGCCGCACTTTGTAAAACCCTGACAGCCGATTCGGTAGAAAAAATTTATCAGAAGAAAAAAACAAATCCTTCTTATGTTATTAGTTACACAGCTCAAGAAAAAACGCCTTGTAACATTCCCGACAAACCACTTTGCGAAAAAAGAATTATAATTGACCCGGGGCACATGGCGGGCAATATGCAAATGGCGCGCATTGAGCAAAAATATTTGCATTTTACAAAGGAAAATTCTCCTGAGTTAAAACAAGACAGTATAGATATTGCCGAGGGGGTTTTAACTTTTCAAACAGCAAGCATCCTCAAAAAATTGCTGGAAGAAAAAGGAGCGATTGTTGCTTTAACGCGGAAAGAAAATTCTACCACATTCGGTTGCTGTTATGATGATTGGTTAAAAAATTATAAAAAGAAAACGCTCGACAGTTTATTAAAAGCAGATAAAATCACGAAACAAAAACACGGTTTGCTTTTAAAAATGAACAAAAATAAATTCTTTCTGGAATTTTTTAAAGACTACGAATTGGTTCAGCGCGCACGTGTGATAAATAATTTTAAGCCGGATTTAACTGTTATTATTCATTACAACGTAAACGAGAAAAATGTGCCCTGGATTAAACCTTCCGACAAAGATTTTTGCATGGCTTTTATTCCCGGTTGCCTCATTGGCGATAATCTTGAAACAACTGCCGGAAAAATAAATTTTTTACGCTTACTACTTTGCGATGACGCGGATAAAAGCGAAAAATTTTCTTCGCTTTTGGTTACAGAACTTAATAAGCAATTGAATGTTCCCATTGCAAAAATCACAGATGCAACTTATTTAAGCGAGCATTGCATGTCAACCTCATCGGCGGGTGTTTATTGCCGCAATTTAGCATTGTGCCGTTTAGTGCAAAGCCCGCTCATGTATGGCGAATGTTTATACCAGGATAATGAAACAGAATGTTACGATTTAATAAAAAACACCGAAACAGTCGGAGAAATAAAAACCAACAAACGTGTTAAGTCGGCGGCGGCGGCATTTTTTGTGGCTATTATTGCATTTTATTCTAAATAGTTTTTTAACAATTTCCCATTCTTATTTTCAATACCTTTATCTTTAAATTCAAACCATGACACGCAAAGAATTCATAGCTCAGGTTGGCGGAGGTTCTGCCGCATTATTTTTTGTTGCCTGCGCGGCAAGCTGCAAGAAAAAAAGTTCAAGTTCGCCACAGGGGCCAACTGTAAATTTTACCGTAAATGTTTCTTCGGGTCCTTTAGCAACCAACGGCGGCTCTCTTGTACAAAGCGGGGTTATTGTTGCGCGCACCTTAAGCGGAGGTTTTATTGCCGTAGCCGCTGCCTGTACGCATCAGGGGGTCACTATCAATTACGTTTCGGGCTCAAACAGTTTTTCATGCCCCGGTCACGGAGCAACATTTGATTCAGGCGGAAATGTTACCGGCGGGCCCGCCCCTACTGCGTTAAAAAAATACAACACCTCCTTAAGTGGAAACATTTTAACCGTAAGCGGCTAAATTATTTTGCGAGGAATTCTTTTATCAGCGTAACACTCTGCGGAATTGCTTCCAGATTAAGCGTATGTCCTACTCTTGGAATTATTTCTAAAGCAGAGCCCAGAATACTTTTGTGTACCGCTTCTGCCATATGCGGTAAAAGCAACAAATCTTTTTCGCCGTGAATAATGAGTGTGGGCGTTTTTATGTTTTTTATTTTTTCGCGGTAATCGGGACGATCTTTAGTGGCGCGCATTAATTTTAAAAGCGCCTGCGCATCGTTGTTTGCATCCGAACGCGTTTGTTTCATTAATTCAATAGGAATAATCGGATTTTTAAAATATTCTTCGCCCAAAACACTGGGCAACATAATATCAAAAAGCAAAGAATAACCTCCTGATTCAAGCGCCCTGCCCCAGGCTAATTCGATAGCTTCAAAATAAGGGGTTTTATGTGCAAAGGTGCTCATCAAAATTAATTTCTCCAGCCTTTCCGGAAACAATAATGCAAAGTGCTGGGCTACCAGGCTTCCGTAAGAAAGTCCGATAATATTTGCTTTTTCAATTTTTAATTCGTCCAATACTCCTTTAACATCTGTTGCATGTTGATCAAAATTCCTCACCTCCGCGTTTTTTTCCGATTGTCCCTGGAAAATAAAATCCAACAACACAATTTTATACTCACTTTTAAAATACGGGGTTGTTAAAATCCACGCCAGTGTTGACTGCGATAAGCCGTTTAAAAACACTAAAGTTTTGGTGCTTTGAAGGTTACCTGTTACTTCACAATAAAGGTTGAGATTATCTTTGGTTTTGTAAATCATAAATACGTAAGTAAAAGTATTAAAAAAGCTTAAAAAAGCTGTCTTAAATAGCATTTTAGTTATATTTGTATAATGAGGGCGAAGTTGTTTTTTGTACTGGTTTTGCTTGGTTTTTCGGGTTTCGCTACCCATAACCGTTCGGGCTATATCAGTTATTGCTGGTTGTACGGAAATACCTATCACTTTAAAATTTATACCTATACTAATTATCAGAGTGTATCGGCCGACCGTTGTTCGCAAACTCTTTTTATCGATAACACAGATAGCATTACTTGTCCTCGTACTAATGGAACGAATCCTTGCCCGAATGGTGGTAACGGTGTTGACGGAGTAGAAATTGTGCCTCCCGGAAACGGTTATGGGGGAGTAAAAGAAAATATTTATGAGGGCACTTACATACTTAATCCCGGTGTTCACGTACTTAGCATGATTGATCCGAATCGCGATGCAGGAATTATTAACCTGGGAGGAAGCAATTCGCAGAATATCCCTTTTGCATTAGTGGATACGGTTTATATTTATAACATTGTGGGCGTACATACCAATTGCACTCCCACGGTAACAAATCCACCTATTCAAAATGCCTGTGCCGGCCAGCCTTGGTATTATAACCCCGGTTTTGTTGATCCGGAGAATGACAGTTTGGTTTTTTCTAAAGTAAAATCTTTTGAAGATGATCCTAATAATCCTCCTGGTGGCGTGCAGCCTATTGCCACAGAAACGTTTCCAGCAAATTTAAACGTTGACCCGAATACGGGAACGGTTAGCTGGTTAAATGTTTCATCTCAACAGGGCGAATACAATTTTGCCGTATTAATTAAAGAGTATCGTAAAAATCCTATTGACGGGTTGCGTTATCTGGTTGGCGAAACCGTTTTTGATATACAGATTCTTGTTGTCCTTTGTTCTAACCCTGATATTGTTGTTACTCAGCCTGCCAACACTTGCATTATTGCGGGGCAAAATTATTCTACTGCTATAAGCGCTTCTTCGGGCGGAAGTGCAGTGTTACCACTTCATTTGTCGGCAACGGGTTTACCATTAACATCAAATACTATAGGGCCGAAGGCTACTTTTACGTCAACCAGCGGAAATACAGCTAACGGTACTTTTAACTGGACGCCCTCGTGCATGGCCGTGCATTCAAATCCGTATTACGTAACATTTCAGGCAACCGATAGTAATACACCTTTGGCAAACGCTAATTTTTCAACCTTTAATATGCTGGTTATTTCTCCGCCGCCTTCTAACGTAGTAGCAACGCCGCAAGGCTCTTTTGTTAACCTTAGTTGGAATGCTCCTTCGGGTTGCGGGCAAACAAGCGGAAATACTATTCAAAAATATTTTATTTACCGTAACGACAGTTGTAATAATTTTACTCCCGCACCTTGTAAAACCGGAGTGCCTTCAAATACGGGTTATGCTTTAGTGGGCACTACTCCGGCAACCACATTTACTTTTACAGATACTAATTTCGGACAGGGGCTTCCTTCCGGTAATTCATATTCGTACATTGTTGTTGCGCAGTTTGCCGATGGCTCTTTAAGTATTGCTTCTCCGTCAACCGCAAATACCTGCGTTACTTTAAAGCTTGATATTCCTTTAATGATGAAAGTAAGCGTTGATACTACCGATGCAGGTGTTGGCCGTATGCTGGTATGGTGGAAAAACCCTTTTACAGATGCAACGGGACTTGATACCAATATGAATCCGGGTCCCTATAAATATATTTTACAAAGAAAAGCAGGCAGCACCAGTACTTACACGCCTGTTTATACGGTAACCGAAACTTCTTTTAATGGTTTAAAAAAATTAGCTGACACTACTTTTACCGACACCAATATTGATACACAAACAAAACAATTTTTTTATACAGTAGATTTCTACGGGAACAATGGTGCTTCGTTTTTGGGAAGCGCCACAACCGCAAGTTCTGTATTTTTAACAGCTACTCCACACGACAAAAGAGTTGACCTGAGCTGGAACGTGCAAGTGCCATGGAAAAACATTAAATATTATATTTTAAAACAGCGTTACGGCAGTATGGCAAATGCTTACGACATTATTGACAGTACCACAGCTACCAATTATACGGTTAAAAATCTTGAAAATAAATACAGCTATTGCTTTAAAATTTTATCAAAGGGGCTTTATGCAAATAATAAAGTGAACCCTTTTCCGTGGCCGTATACAATGAATTTCTCTGAAAAAGTTTGTTCCACACCATTTGATGATTCACCTCCTTGCCAACCTGTTGTAAACATTTGGGGCGATGGCACCTGTTCGTTTAACACCATCGTCTGGTCTAACCCCAATCATACTTGCGGAATTAATGATGTTTTAAAATATTACGTTTATTACAGTGATTTTAAGGATAGCACTTTGGTTAAAATAGATTCCTTGTTAAGTCCTAACGACACTTCTTACACCACCGGTTCTTCCTCAGTTTCAATTGCGGGATGCTACGTAATTGTTGCGGTTGATTCTGCAGGAAATCACAGTCCCTTAACCAATGAAATTTGCACGGATAACTGTCCGGAGTATGATTTGGCAAATATTTTTACGCCTAACGGCGATAATATTAACGACCTGTACAATCCTGTAAAAAACAGGTATATTAAAAGTGTAGAGTTTACCATGTATAACCGGTGGGGAGAAATTGTTTTTGAAACTACCGACCCGGCGTTGAAATGGGACGGCAAATCAAAACAAATGAAACAACCTGTGAGTGACGGTACGTATTACTACATTTGTAAAGTAAATGAATTACATTACTACGGAATAAAATCACGTACGCTGAAAGGCTTTGTGCAGGTGTTGCATTAGTATTGAAAGAAATAATTACTTATTCAGATAAACGTATTCTGGTTTGTCCGCTTGATTGGGGGCTTGGCCATGCGGCGCGCTGCGTTCCTTTAATAAAACAATTACAGTTGCAAAACAACAAAGTAATTATTGCCTGTACCGATTGGCAAAAAAAATTTCTTCAAAACGAAATTACAGGAGTTGAGTTTACAGGGTTGTTCGGGTACAATGTAAAATATTCCGAAAAATTATCTTTAGGACTAAAAATACTTTTGCAGTTTCCGCGACTGAGTTCACTTGTGAGAAAAGAACACTATTGGCTGGAAGAATTTTTAAAGAACAATCCGGTTGATATTGTTATTAGTGATAATCGCTTTGGCTTATACAATAAAAAGGCTGAATGTGTTTTTATGACACATCAATTATTTGTCCCCGCTCCGTTTTTACCTGGATTGGTAAACAAAATGAATTTTTATTTTATTAAAAAATTTGATGCTTGCTGGGTGCCGGATTTTGAGGAAGAAGAAAAATCACTAAGCGGGAAATTATCACACGGCGGGCAAAAATTTAAAAATATAAAATTTATCGGCCCTTTAAGCAGATTTGAGAGAAAAAATCCGGCGATTGAAAACAAATTTGATGTGTTGATTTTACTCTCGGGCATTGAGCCTCAAAGAACTTTACTGGAAGAAAAATTAACGGGGATATTTGTCGGTACAAATTACAGAGTTGCCCTTGTGAGAGGAAGTGAAGTAAAAACACCTAAACAATTTCCTGCTAATTTTTCTATTTACGGCAGAATAAATACTAAAGAACAGGAAGAATTGCTTTCATCATCAAAAAAAATAATTTGTCGCTCGGGTTATTCTACACTCATGGATTTACACACAATGGAATTGAAAGCATTACTAATTCCAACACCGGGCCAAACGGAACAAGAATATTTAGCGGAGTTTTGGAGTAAAAAATTCGGGTTTGAATTTATTGCGCAAAATAAAATCAGCCCGGAGGTATTTATTTCTTTGCTTGATTTAAAAGAAAATCCTGCACCTCAGAAACAATCAGTTTAGTATTCATTGTTTCGGGTAAATGGTCTGTATCAGGTAAAACGCTGAAAAACCCGTTAGATGAGCCTTTGAACATATTCTCCGTTTCGGTAACGCTGACCATTTTATCTTTTTCGCCGATACAGAATTTTGTTTTGCTTTTTACTTCCTTAATATTATCGGTAGTCAACCGTGGTTTTTGTCCCAGCTGAATCATCATCTTGGCAGTTTTCTCAACCACTTTTTCCCAATCGGAACCGTGACGTTGTTTTAGTTGCCTGGCAAGCTGAGGTACTTTTTGCAACATAATTTGCGGCTGTAGATATCCGGCTTCTTTCTTTGATGATTCCGGGTTCCAGTCGAATTTGGTAGCGAGAGTAATTATACTCCCCAATAAGTTTTTATTCTGCAAAGCAGTATACAAGGTTACATAACCTCCCATACTGTAACCTAAAATATTTGGCTGTATAAAGTTGTGCCCGTGAATATAATTTTTCAAATTTTCTGAAAAGAGCTCGATGGAGAAGTCAACTTCTTCGGCACTCTTTGTTCCATGTCCCGAAAAATCGAGTAAGTGACAATTAAAATTTTCCGAAAAGGCTTCTTTCCATGGAATAAATTGTTCTTTGCAACCCAGGGCCCCGTGCAAAATAATTAAATCAGGTTTCATCGCTTTAAAATTACAATTCCTAAAATACTTTGTAGTAGTATTAGCCCGTCAACTCCCAATAAAAATAAAAAAAGTGCCTCACAACTGCTGATTTCATAGTAAAGAAACAACTCAGTAAAAAAACAATCAGGGAAACCAACATAAACATAAAATCAGGTTTTAAATAATAACACGTCCATAAGTATCCTAAAAGTAGAATTATAGTAAATACTTTGGTCCGTTTTATTCCGTACAAAACGGGAATTGTATGTGTTCCGGTTTTTTTATCCTGTTCCATATCCCTTATGTTAAACAAAACACATAGAGCTGTAATAAAAAGTAATTGCGAAACACCGAAAATAATTTGCGGACGATCAATTTTATCTGGCTCAATAGGAGCTATTACGCATATCAAAACCCAAACAAGGCCGATAATAAATGACTTTAAAAACGGCACAGCGCGCAGATTTGAAAAAGGAAGAAAATACAGGAAACTGATTATACCTGCTATTACATAAGTTAACAAAAACTGCCAGCAACTTTTGTACAAAGGATAAATCAAAGAAATGACAGTTAAAAATATCAATTGCAAAACGATTTTATTTTTCTCTGCCCATACTTTCTTTTCATGAACATCTTTCAGTATAAGAAATCCAAGAAAAAGTTGCTGGGTGTTGTATAATATAAACGTGGTCCCGAATGTAATCCAAATGGTTGCCAAAGAAATTTCTCTTTGAAAAAACACCTGTGCGTACATGGCCAATGAAGCCGAACAAAGGGATATAAAAATATTGGATTGCCCGATAAATTTAAGTGCCTTATAAAATATGTTAGATTGTTTCTCCAAAAATTTCTATGGCATTTTTGGTGGTTATCTCGGCAAGATGCCCCACATTGCAGTTTTTAACTTCTGCCACACGACGCGCAATAATACCGATATATGCCGATTCATTTCTTTGTCCGCGATAAGGAACCGGGGTTAAATACGGAGAATCGGTTTCAAGGACAATATGTTTTAAATCAATTTGCTCAAGGGTTTTGTCGAGCCCGCTATTTTTAAATGTAACAACACCGCCAATTCCCAATTTGAAGTTTTTAAGTGCTATTACCTTTTCAGCTTGTTCCGCATTTCCCGTGAAACAATGAAAAATTCCCTTGGGAAGTGTTTTGAATTTTATAAGCACGTCGTAAATCTCATTAAAGGCGTCGCGACAATGAATTACAATCGGCAAATTTAAATCGAGTGCCCACTGAATTTGTGTTTCAAATGCCTCTACCTGCTGTGCAAAAAAAGTTTGGTCCCAGTATAAATCAAGGCCAATCTCCCCAACGGCGTAATATTTTCTTTTGTTCAATAAATCGTAAGCTATTACCAGTTCCTCTTTATAATTTTCTTTTACCGAGCAAGGATGTAATCCCATCATAGGGAAACATTGTTTCGGATATTTCTCACAAAGTTGATGCATTACATCAACCGAAGTGGAATCAATATTCGGAAGAAAAAATTTATCAATCCCGGCTTTAACGGCACGCGCAATCATTTCATCGCGGTCGGCGTTAAAGTCTTCTAAATAAAGATGTGTATGGGTATCAATAAACATTTTAATACATTAACTGCCAAGACGCGAAAGCCTATGGTTTTATGGCGTTCCGGGTTTGTGGCGAAAAAATTCTATATAAAGCGTTCGCCTTTTTTAACGCGCACGTCGTTCACAAAATTACGAATTTGCTGCTCGTCCTCTTTTTTACAAATCAACAAAACCCCTTCCGACTCCACTACAATATAATCTTCGAGCCCCTGAATGAGAACTAATTTATCCTTCGGAACGTGAACAATACAGTTTTTTGCACCATACAACATTACATTTTTTCCAACAGTGGCGTTGTGCGAGTCGTCTTGCTTAATATGCTGGTATAAACTTCCCCAGGTTCCCAGGTCACTCCAACCAATAATGGAAGCGCGCACGTAAACGTTTTTCGCTTTTTCCATTACGGCATAATCCACCGAAATGTTTTTACATGAAATATACGCTTGCTGTATAAAATCGTTTTCGGCAGGAGTATTGTATTGGTCAATTCCTTCTTTAAAAATTCCGGCTAATTCGGGTTCATGTTTTTCAAGCGCTGTAATAATGCTTTTGGTACTCCATATAAAAATTCCGGAGTTCCATAAAAAGTCACCGCTGTCCATAAAAAACTTTGCCATCTCGGGGTCGGGTTTTTCGGTAAAGGTTTTTACTCTTTTAATCCGTTTATCTTTTTCAATTTCGGTTGAATCTATAAATTGTATATAGCCGTAACCCGTATCGGGACGAGTAGGTTTAATGCCTATTGTAAGTAAGCAATCTTCGTTTTTTGCTTTTGTATAGCAGGATTTAACTGCTTTTAAAAACACATTTTCCTTGGCAATGAGATGATCGCTTGGCGCAACAACTGTAACCGCGTCAGGGTTCAGTTTGTGAATTTTATAAGAAGCATATGCAACGCAGGGTGCGGTATTGCGACGCGAGGGCTCCAGTAAAATATTTTCCTGCGGAATGTACGGGAGTTGATCAAACACTAAATCCTTGTACTGCCCGGATGTAACAACAAAAATATGTTCGGGTTTACATACTTGTAAAAAACGGTTGCAGGTGCTTTGCAAAAGTGTATGGCCTGTACCGAGTACATCTAAAAATTGCTTGGGTTTACTGGTTTTGCTCATAGGCCAAAACCTGCTCCCAACACCCCCCGCCATTATTACGCAATAAAGATTTTTCATAGCCTTACTTAGAAAGTTTTTTCAAAGCGCTTCTTAAGTTCGAAATAAAGCCGTCAATATCGTCGGCTTTACAAGTGCCAACACTTAAACGATACCAGGAAGAATTTTCAGAAGCACCGAATGCGTAAAAGGGAACCACCGCCACTTTACCTTCATCAAGAATATATTTGGTAACATCCTTTGTGGTTTCCAAAATTTTTCCGTCGGCAGTTTTCATTCCGTGCAAAGAAAATTGTATGGTTAAATACAAAGCCGCTTGCGGAGTAATAGCATCTACTTTGTGTCCTTCTGCTTTTAACTGCATAAATCCTTGGTAAAAACCATCCAGACGTTGGTGCAGTTTTTCTTTTTGCGAAGCTAAAAATGTATCGTAGTTTTTAAAATCAGCAAAATATTTTGCCGTGGCCATTTGCTCGGGTTTCGGTGCCCATGCGCCAATGTGATTGAGTAACGATTTCATTTTATCAATCACTAATTTCGGGCCCATGCTCCAACCAACACGTACACCGGTTGCTGCTAATGATTTTGAAATGCCGTCTACAAACACTGTATATTTTTTCATCTCGGGCCTTAATGATACCGGATTGAAATGCTCGGTTTTGCCATAGGTAAGCGCCCAATAAATCTGGTCGTACATTAAGTAAACGGGTTTCGCATTTTCTCCCCGACGAATATTTTCTGCCAATATCATATCGCAGATTTCTTCCAATCCTTCCTTGGTAAAAACGGTTCCGGTAGGGTTTTGCGGAGAACAAAGAGCAACTAATGCCGCTTCTTTGATATGTGGTTTAATATGCTCGGCCGTAGGCATAAAATTGCTTTCGGGGCCTGCATCCACCAATACGGGTTTTGCGTGATTTAAATACGAGTAATGATTATTGTTCCACGATGGCACAGGGAAAATCACAGTATCGCCATCATCTACCAATGTGCGGTAAATTGCGTAAATAACGGGTCGTGCTCCGGCAGCAATTAAAATCTCGTCGGTAGCATAATCCAGATTTCCCTTTTCTTTTAAAAGCCTGGAAACCGCCTGGCGCAATTCAAGCATACCATCTGCTGCGGGATAATTTGTTAAATCATCGTTATAGGCTTCAACGATTAGTTTTTTTAATTCGGCTGGAATAGGAAAAATCTTCGAATTAAAATCTCCAATGGTAAAATTATAAATATGCTCGCCCTGTTTTATCTTTTCGTTGACTTCGGCTGCGAGTTTGATAATTTCAGAACCAATAATGTTCTGCGCAAGTTTAGAAACCTTGCTTTCGGAGTTCATAGTTTTTGCTTCCATTTTTCACGTGATAATCCTATCGGACAAACATACTAAAAATGCTTGGATTTGCCACAGATTCCGCAGATTTTCACGGATTAGTTAAAAAGGTTTATTTGGGTTGTTTATAGAGGGGAACTGTGCTACACGGTTCGCCGTACATAATGCTTTTGGCAAGGGGCTTTACTTTTTCGGTAATTGCCACATAAGCCGAAACAGGAACAGGTTTATCTCCGCAACCTTTTATTACTATGCGGGCATCTTTATAAGAAGATGTGTCTAATTTCTCAATGATTTCTTCAAACAAAACGGTTTCTAAAGTTTCAAGCGTTCCGAATACAATTTTCTTTGCTTGCGACTGAAGGCTTAATGTTAAAAGCATGTACGCCCAGGTAGGAACTATGGCGTCATTGCTGCAGGTAATAGCCACGTAACAATCTTTGTATTTGCTCCAGTCTTCGCTTTTTATAAATTCTCTGAAATCCTTTTCCTTTAAAATCAGCTCCTGAAAAAGTAAAGGTTTGATGTCAAACAAAACGCGTTTGCCCTCGGGATAATATTCCTCCAGGTCAATTGTTATAATACCGCTTTGGGCTACCTTGTTTACTATCTCATCGGACATAGTACAAAGATACGGCTAAAAACCTCTCACCGCAAAGTCGGAAAGACGCAAAGTTTTTTAAATAATTCTATATAATCCTGTATAAAACAGGGCGGGAAGGCGCAGCGTCATTTTCCATCGCAGCCACTTGCAGATTTAATAAATACGGGCCGTCATAAACGTTGTTGGGGATGTAAATTAATTCGGTAATTGTCCTGTTTGTATTAGTGTTTTGCGGGTGTTCCCAAAAAGATTTATGCGCAAGTAACGCACCCCCGTCCACTTCTTTATCTACGCTTGGAGTATCAAACAACAAATGCTCAATGCCTTTCTCTACAATGTATTTCATAGCTTCTTCATGAATGTACGCCGGATTTGTACTTGAATAATTCTTGTGTAATTTTTCCTCTCCGTTAGAAATAGTTCTGATAACAAGTGCCTCAGGGTTCTTATCCTCTAAAAAAAGTTGCAATATTTTTTTAGTAATTACTAAATCGCCGTTTATTTCCTCCGGTAAAACCGAAATCACCTCAGCTATAAACATAAATTGTTTTAAACTTTTGTTTACCGAGTAAAATTCTTTGCTGATGTGCCCCACACATTCGGTATGCGTGCCGTGTCCGTGCGGATTAAATGTAATATTTTTAAAATTCACGCTCCCGCCCTGCGCCACCTCTCCTATCCAATCGCCCATACGCACCGGTTCAATCACGGGCTCACCAACGTACCAGGCTTTTACGCCACCAACCGAAACAGGCAAAGAAATATCAATAGGTTTGGTAAAATCAACGCGAAAGGTTTTTCCTTTGTGAGTAATGGTGGCTGTCATACTGTAAAAGTAAGAATTTTTGTTTGAGCGTTACCCCGCATTTGCTTTTTTCTTAGCTCAATCTTTTAGGCGGGGGCGCGCTTTACGCTGCAAGTCCTCCTTCCCCCGCAAATACAAGGCGTGGTCAGTCCGGGCTTTTCGCTACAATCGCTAACGCAAAATACAAAATCAGCTCCGTGTTATTTATGTTTCTTCACTCCGTACTTCCGGAAGTTAAAAATAAATCAGAAGCAATCCCGTCGGCAAAGTGTTTTCCTTTTTTGTTCAACGTTATTTTGTTTTTATTACGACTAATATAAGTTTCGTATTGGTGAAGGTTTCTTATAAAATACTCTTTGTATTTGTGTCCGAAGAGTTCAGCAATTTCATCGGTATCGCACCCCCAATTGGTTCGCAGGCGTGTTAAAACATATTCGTTGTATTTATCTGCTTCAGTTAAAATTTCTTCTTCCCAATAATTTTTTCCGGCTTCAATTGCTCGTAAGTATCCAGAATTACTTTTCATATTAAATCTTCTTGAAACCCCGTTGTATGAGTGTGCAGCAGGTCCAACACCTAAATAATGTGCGCCTTTCCAATAAGAACTGTTATGCACTGCCATAAATCCCGGCTTACAAAAATTAGAAATTTCGTAATGCTCATAGCCATGCTTTTGCATTTCCTCCATTAAAATATCAAACAGACGCGAACTTAATTCTGTATCTACTTCGGGTTCTGCTTTTTTTTGCAACTGGTCGTGCAATTTTGTTTTACCTTCAATTGTTAAATTGTAAGAAGAAATATGCGGCACATTCAAGTCAAAAACTTTTTGTAAAGTGCTTTTCCAACTCTTTCCGTTCTGAAAACGACTGCCGTAAATTAAATCAATAGATATATTTTCAAAGCCGGATTCCTTCGCAATTTTTATACAATCCACACTTTGTTGTGCGGTATGTACACGGTTCATCCACTGCAATTCTTCATTATTAAAACTTTGTAATCCAACACTCAGTCTATTAACACCTGTTTTTCTAATTTCAGATAAATACTTCGGTTCCGCATCTTCGGGGTTTAATTCAAAAGTAACTTCAGCGGATTTATCCACTTCAAAATAATCATAAACAGAATCTAAAATTTTCTTTACCTCTGCAACATTTAATATACTTGGTGTGCCACCACCAAAATAAATTGAATTAAGTTTTTTATCTGCCAAATAATTTTTCCTTTCCTTTATCTCCTTGCAAATGGCGTTTACCAATTGCTCTTGCTTTTCCAGATTAGTAGAAAAATGAAAATCGCAATAAGTGCAAGCCTTGCGGCAAAAAGGAATATGTATATACAGACCCGACATAATATCGTAAAAGTCGGAATTTTTTTACCTTTATCAGCATGTTAACACCCGGCGATGAAAAAATTAACCGACAAAAGCCCGAATACGCCGAAATAATGCTGTTTCTGCGACGGCACCTGCTCTCCTACGATAAAAATATCATTGAATCTTTTAAATACATGACTATCTCTTATGATTATAAGGACAAAATGATTTGCTTCCTTCATTTAAAAAATGATTATGTTTATTTGTGTTTCGCCAATACGAAAAAACTAAAGGCGCACCCAAAACTTCTTGCCGAAGGAAGAAAAAAATACAAATCTTTTAAATGCTTTATTCATAAAAACATCGATGTGAAATCGCTCGATATAATTCTGAAAAATGCCTGTGAAATAATCGACAACAAACTTAATAAATAAAATTTCGTAAGAACTTCGACTCCGCTCAGTCTGACAGTAGTGATTTTAATGCACTAATAAGCCCTGCGCTTTTAAATAATTAAGCTCACTTATTTTTGTATTAAAAGCCGCCTGCGATAAACGATACACCGCGTTTTCATAACTCTGCTCAACCGTTCGGTATTCAATGTAATTAGACAGGCCCGACTTAAACCGCTGCGCTGCAATAGAGAGATTTTCATTGGCAAGAGCTGAGCTTTGCTTTTCAATTTCAATCATGTTTAAATTATTCTGGAAATTAAAATACGCCTTATAAAGATTTGCTTTTTCCTGCAATCTCACAGCTTCCATCCGCAAATTATCCGAACCGATTTGCACAGTCTGGTTTCTGATAGCCGTGCGCGTGGTAAGGTTATTAAGCAAAGTCCACGAAAAAATAAACCCCGCGTTATACCCGGAATTCTGGTTAAGCCTTACCAAACCAATGTCGTTGGTAGTTCGTGAAATCGTATAATTTCCCGTAATACCAATCTTCGGCATGCGGTTCGCTTTATATTCTTTAAGTCCCAACTCGTCTATTTCAATGGTTTTTTTGCTTATTAAAATCGAACTGTTGTTTTTGTCTGTATTATCCAAAGCAATACCGTATTCAGGTTTTGTTTGTATAACAATTGTATCAGGGACCGAGAACTCAACATCGGGAGGTCGTTTTAAAATATTATTCAAAGTAACTTTTTGTTCGTTCAGTAAATTTTGTTGCTGCATTATTTGAACCTGGATATTATTATAATCAATCTGCGTTTGCAAAACATCCACATTAGAGCCTGTTCCTGCTTTTAATTTATCTGCGGCAAGTTTTTTCTGGTCGTTTGCCAATTCCAATGATTTTTTTAATGATGTAATAAACTGTTGTATGCTTATCATCTGGTAATACGCAGTAAGAGCGTTTAACAAGGTATTTTCAACCGTAAGGCGATATTGAAGATTACTCAATTCCTCATTCCTGTTTAATTTCTTTTTGGTAGCGAACATTTTCAGTCCGTCAAAAAAATACCAGGTACCTACTATTGAAGGAGCATAACTGGTAGTAGTAAGTTTTTGGGTATTTACATTTAATGCCGGGTTTGAGTATTTTAATGTTGTAATAGTTTGACCCACACCAAGCGGGTTTTGCGGACTACCTGCTGATACAGAGATCTGTGGCAACATCCCAGTGGAACCACCCGAAACTGTTCCTCCTGTAGATTGCCCGCCACCCACTAATCCGATATTATTATTGTTTTTTGCAACCTGTATATTATTTTTCGCAATCTGAACATCAAAATTGTTTTCGATGGTTAATTTTATAACATCCTCTAACTTCAATATCTCGGTTTGCGCCCGGGCATAAAATCCCAACGCAACAAATAAAAAAATTATGTTTCGTTTTAAACTCATGCTTTTGCTTTGTGCTTTTTTGATAAGAAAGAATAAATAGCCGGAATTACATACAATGTTAATGAAAGCGAAAATAAAATTCCCCCCACAACAACTATACCCATACTCATTCTGCTTTTTGCTGCTGCTCCAAGCGACATGGCAATTGGCAATGCGCCGAGTGAGGTTGCAATGCTTGTCATTAATATCGGGCGTAACCGCGCGGTTGCTCCCTGCTGAATTGCATCGCGAAACGGAACTCCTCTTTCTTTTAGTTGATTCGCAAATTCCACAATTAAAATTCCGTTTTTGGTTACAAGTCCTATTAACATAATAATTCCTATCTGCGAAAAAATGTTGAGCGTTTGATTAAAATACCACAATGAAATCATGGCTCCGGCAAACGCTAATAGGATTGTAGACATTATAATAAACGGATCTATAAAACTTTCAAATTGAGCAGCAAGAATAAGATATATTAATATCAAAGCCAAAACAAATGCAAACAGAATATTTGAACCACTTTCTTCGTAATCGCGCGATGGACCAGTTGTTGCCGTGCTGAAGGTTTCATCCAAACAGCTTTTGGCAATGCGATTCATCTCTTTCAATCCGTCACCAATAGTTTTTCCCGGCGCCAATCCTGCCGAAATTGTTGCTGCCTGGTAACGATTGTAGTGATACAATTGCGGAGGATTACTGCGCTGCTCCATCTTCACCAAATTGTCCAACTGAATTAAATTTCCGTTCGAGCTACGAACATATAAGGATGTAACATCAGTAGGTTTATCTCTGTGCGGAAGTTCCAATTGCCCGATAACCTGATACTGTTTATCGTTCATCACAAAATAACTGAACCGATTCCCGCTGAAAGCAAGCTGCAGGGTTTGAGCGATGTCCTGCACAGAAACTCCCAATGATTTTGCCTTGTCTCTTAAAATTGTAATATCCAATTCCGGTTTATTAAATTTTAAATTGCAATCTGTTCCCTGGAAAACCTGGCTCTTACCTACTGCTTCCAAAAATTTCGGGAGTATGGATTTTAGTTTTTCAAATGTTGAAGCTTGTATCACAAATTGAACCGGTAATCCGCCGCGCGGACCACCACTTGCGGAAATGGTTTGCTCCTGAGAAATAAAAACTTTTCCTTCCGGAAATCCCCTTGTTATTTTATTTGCATAATCCGCCCATTGTTGTTGCGTTTTCTTTCTTCCGTCTTCTTTCAGCATTAATCGTATCGATCCGGAGTTTACAGAGCCCGCCCCGATAAATCCCGGAGAAGTAACCGAAAGAACCATACGCTGTTCCTTTATGCTGTCTGCAAGTGTTTTGGCAAGCTTGTCCATAAAATTATCCATGTACTCAAAAGAAGTTCCTTCCGGGGCAGTGGTGTTAACACGCAGCCAGCTTCGGTCATCAAGCGGAGCTAATTCAGAAGGTAAAGCAAACCACAATATAACTCCTGTTATCGTTGAAACCACCAAAACAGGCCAGGCTATCCAACGCCTCTTTAAAAATTTTCCCAATGAATCTGAATATCCTTTTTCAAGCCTCTCGAAAAAAGGTTCGGTCATTATGTAGAATTTACTTTTCCTGTGTCCGCCTTTACGTACCATGCGCGCATTAAGCATTGGAGTAAGTGTAAGCGAAACAAAAGCGGAAATTAGTACGGCTCCGGCAATTACAACACCAAACTCCCGGAATAATTGTCCCACAAACCCCTGCAAAAATATTACGGGTAAAAACACGGCCACCAAGGTTATGGATGTTGAAACCACTGCGAAGAAAATTTCTTTAGACCCTTTGTGCGCTGCTTCCACGGGGTCCATTCCGTCTTCAATTTTCTTATAAATGTTTTCGGTTACGACAATTCCGTCATCCACAACAAGGCCTGTTGCAAGTACGATAGCAAGAAGCGTAAGCACGTTCACGGAAAAGCCCATGATGTACATAATGAAAAACGCGCCGATTAAAGAAACCGGTAAATCTATTAACGGACGAAAGGCAATCAGCCAATCGCGGAAGAATAAATAAATAATTAAAATTACAAGAACTATCGCAATCATTAAAGTCTCGCTTACTTCTGATAGCGCTTTGCGAACAAATTTTGTGTTGTCAAGAGCAATATCAATTTTATAATCTTTAGGAATTTCTTTTTTAATTTTTTCCATCCGCCTGTAAAACTCATCAGCGATGTCAATGTAATTTGCGCCCGGCTGCGGCACAAGCCCCATACCAATCATGTTAGTGCCGCCAATTTTTAAATTGGTTTCTAAATTTTCGGGCCCCAACTCTACTCTGCCGACATTTTTAAATTTTACCAATTGCGTGCCGTTGGTTTTTAAAACAAGATTTTCAAAATCTGATACGGTTGACATACGGCCCTTGGTCTGAACAATTAATTCGTTGTTCTTGCCTGTGACTTTTCCCGAGGGAGATTCTAAGTTTTCTTTAACGAGTGCTTGTTGAACATCAAGTGGTGTTAATCCCAAAGAAGAAAGTTTATCGGGATCCATCCACAAACGCATGGAATATTTTTTTTGCCCCCATATTTGTATGCTGCTTACTCCGGGAATGGTTTGCAAACGCTCCACCAAAACATTCTCCACATAATCATCCACCTCTAACATAGAGCGTGAATCGCTTTGAATCGTCATGCTTACAATTGCGTCACTGTTTGCATCTGCTTTCGTTACGGTTGGTAATCCGTCAATATCCTGAGGCAATTGTCTAACAGCCTGCGAAACTTTATCTCGTACATCGTTAGCGGCACTTTCTAAATTTGCGTTTAAATTAAATTCAACTGTGATAGAACTTACGCCCTGAGCACTTGTTGAAGAGATAGTGCGAATACCGTCAATTCCATTAATTACTTTTTCTAATGGTTCGGTAATTTGTGATTCTATTACCTCAGCACTTGCCCCGGTGTAACTTGTACGAACCGTAATAACAGGAGGATCAATCGCGGGAAATTCGCGTACACCCAAAAATTTATATCCTATTACGCCGAATAAAAGAATAATAAGGCTCATTACAATGGCAAGAACCGGCCTGTTTATACTGGTAGATGAAATATTCATGTTCCCCTTTTCTTTTGACCTAGTATTTTTACCAATGCGCCGGGTTTAAGCGAGAGAATTCCTCCCGTAACAACGGTATCGCCGCTTTGTAAACCACTGACAACCTCAACTGTTGTATCTGTACGCACACCGGTTTCTATTTTCACAAATTCCACCTTCCCGTTTTTTACAACGTAGGTTTTTTGTCCGCGCAAATCAGGAATTACCGCCATAGTTGGAATCATAACTGAGTTTGCAGATTTAAGCACCAACGTTACCTGAACATAAGAGCCCGGAAAAATTTCTTTTTTATCGTTACTGCAAAGCGCCCTCACTCTTAAAGAACGTGTGTTTGCATCAATCTTCGGGTCAATGGCATAAATTTTCGCGGTGTATTGCTTATTGTTTCCATCCATTGAAAGATAAACCGTATCGCTTGTTTTAATTTTAGAGGAGTATTTTTCAGGAATACTGAAATCAATTTTTACAGGATTTATTTGCTGAACGGAGGCAATAACATCGCTTGTACTTATGTAATTTCCTTCGCTCACATTTTTTAATCCTATTATTCCGTTAAAAGGGGCGCGTATTTCTGTTTCCATAATTTGCGCTTTCAATAAATCTATATCCGCGTTAGCTGCGTTTAAGTTGGAAAGAGAAACATCGTACTCATCCTGACTAACACCTTTTACTGCCAACAATTGTTTGAGGCGTTGTTCTTTTTCTGCTGCTAATTTTTGTTGCACAGTCGCTTTTTTTAATTGCGCCTGTAATGCCGCGTCGTTTAGTTTTGCGAGTAATTGTCCCTTTTGCACGTTGGCTCCTTCTGTAATTTCCAGTGAAATAATTTTTCCGGCCGATTCAGGTTTTAACAACGCTTCTTCATTGGCCATTACGTTTCCTGAAACCGTTATTTTATTCTGTACGTTTACATCCTTCACAACAACAACGCTTACCGCAACCGCGGGCTGTTTGTTTCCGGACTGACCTCCGTTTTGGGGTTGCTTAGGAGAAAGAAAAAATATTTTAATTAAAGCCAACACGACAATAATTGTTACTAATATGGCAACTGTTTTTATTTTCATTTTTTCAATTTCTTTTTTGCCGTTTTATATACAATAATATGGGATGAAGGAAAGCCCTTTACATTATCGCTTACTTTAACAAGGGTCCGGTAAAATTCCTTTCTTTCTTTTGGTTTCAACCCTTTAAAAGCCACTTCATTTAATTCGTTAATTGCTTTGTGAATTTTTGGAAGTAATTTATACCCTTTGTTGGTCAACTCTATAAAATACTCGCGTCTGTCTTTGGTATTCTGTATCCGTTTCACTAATTCTTTTTTGACAAAGCCATCAATGATTTTTACCATAGAAACTTTATCTATCTGTAAAGTATCCGAAATATATTGCTGTGTACAGTTTTCCTTTTTTTCGAGGAGGATTAAAACGGAAAAATCTTTTTCAATTCCGTAATATTCCATTTTTTGTATAAGTGCCCCAAAATACGGTTTTGTAACCATCGAGCAAAGTTTGCCGAGGGGCATGTTTACATATATATCTTTCAGCGACATGGTAATCGGTCGCAAATATAAGTTAGTTTTACGAATAGTTCGTAATGCTAACTATTATTAAATGTTAAAAAAGATAAAATCCCCCTTTTGAGGTTATATAACCGGCTGCTTTTCGCCTGATTTGTACTTTACCATAAAGTGCAGCCCCACACTCTCTTTGCGGCGCATGGCGTGTTTGATAATAAGGTAACTGATGCAAATAATGTTTCTCAGCTCACATAATTTAGGTGAAATAACCGTTTTATCGTAAAGCGCTTCGTTTTCTTTGTAAATAATTTCAAGGCGGTCAAAAGCTCGTTTAAGGCGTAATTCAGAGCGGACTATACTTACGTAATTACTCATAATTTGCTGCACCTCACGTAAACTTTGTGTTATTAAAACCATTTCTTCGGGATGTTCGGTTCCTTCCGCGTTCCAATCGGGCACTTCCTCTTTAAACGAAATGTTTTTTATTTCCTCAATGGCTTTTTGCGCGGCATTATGTGCATATACCACTGCTTCCAACAAAGAATTACTCGCCAAACGATTCGCCCCGTGCAAACCCGTACCCGAGCATTCGCCGATAGCAAATAAATTCTGCAAGGTTGATTTTCCGTTTTTATCCACTAAAATTCCTCCGCACAAATAATGCGCTGCCGGTAAAACAGGAATCATTTGTTCGAAGGGATCTATATCCAAATTCATACACTTGTTATAGATATTCGGAAAGTGTTCAATAAATCCTTTGCGATCCAAGTGGCGACAATCGAGATACACAAAATCTTCTCCACGTGTTTTCATTTCGCTGTCTATTGCACGTGCAACCACATCGCGTGGAGCTAATGAACCACGCGCATCGTATTTCTGCATAAATTCTTTTCCATCATGAGTGCGCAACACAGCCCCAAAACCACGAATAGCTTCTGTAATTAAAAAACTGGGGTGCTCTCCGGGATTATATAAAGCGGTTGGATGAAACTGAACAAACTCCATGTCCTGCACGTGTGCTTTCGCTCGGTACGCCATCGCAATTCCATCGCCGGTTGCAATAAGCGGATTTGTTGTGGCAGCGTACACTTGCCCTGCACCACCCGAAGCCATGCAGGTAATTTTTGCAAGAATGGTTTCTATAGTTTGAGTTTGTGTATTTAAAACATACGCACCGTAACAGGCGACATCTTTTGTTTGCGATGTAACCACTTGCCCCAAATGATGCTGCGTTAAAATATCAATGGCAAAATAATGATCGG
Source organism: Bacteroidia bacterium (assembly GCA_035569635.1). Classification (GTDB taxonomy): domain Bacteria; phylum Bacteroidota; class Bacteroidia; order B-17B0; family Aurantibacillaceae; genus PALSA-968. The sequence goes on from DATMMV010000039.1 coordinate 26,359, forward strand.
CCATGGTAATATTTTTATGCTCGCGTACTTTTTTAAGTAAGGCGCGTTCTATTTCTTTTCCGGTAACATCTTTGTAGTGTAAAATTCTGTGTTCAGAATGCCCGCCTTCTTTCGCCAAATCAAAGTTTCCCTTTTCGTTTTTATCAAAAGAAACTCCTAAGTCAATCAATTCCTGTACCCGCTCGGGGGCATGTGTAACCACCATGCGTACGATTTCTTCGTTACATAAGCCGGCGCCGGCAGTTAAAGTGTCCTGTGTATGCTTCTCAAAATCGTCCTTTTTTGCCCAAACCGCCGCTATTCCGCCCTGGGCATATTTGGTATTGCTTTCATCCTCATTACTTTTGGTAATAATCAATACGCTGCCATGCTCAGCCGCTTTAAGCGCGTAGCTAAGTCCGGCTATACCGGAACCGATTACTAAAAAATCAACTTTTCTTTTCATTCAATTTCCATCTACAAAGATAGCAGATTCCTGCTTAGCTGATATAAAGGCTTCTTTGCCACAGATTACACGAATTTCCACAAATTCTTTTTACAAATTGATTATTTTAAAATGATGTATCTTTGCTGCATGGATGCGCCCGAAATACCTTTTATGATTTATGCCGAATCTACCCCTAACCCGGCCTCAATGAAATTTGTGGCCAATAAAATGCTTTTGCCACAGGGCGCCACTGCAGAGTATAACAATATCGGAGAAACAAAAGACGCGCCTCTTGCACAAAAATTATTTGAATTCCCTTTTGTAAAACAGGTTTTTATTTCGGGGAATTTTGTTACTGTTGGCAAAGCCGATTTTGTAAGTTGGGACGATATTTTATTGGAAACACGCACGTTTATTACTGAATACCTGAATAAAAAAGGAAATGTAGTTGTACGGGAAATTCCTAAACAGGAATTGGCTACCGACACCACATTTAAAGAAACTGAAACTGTGTTTACCGAGCACGCCGCACCAAAAAATCAAACCGAAGCAAAAATTATTGAAGTGCTTGAGCAATACATCCGCCCGGCAGTTGAACAAGACGGAGGCATGATTGTTTTTAAAGAATTAAACGAAGGTGTTGTTACCGTAAAAATGAAAGGCGCCTGCAGCGGTTGCCCCAGTAGCACCATGACTTTAAAAGCCGGAATTGAAGGTTTATTAAAACGTCTGCTTCCGAACGATGTGAAGGAAGTGATTAGTGAAGCTGTTTAGTTTTCTACTCCCAATACAAACGATAGATTTTATCGTCGCCTACCTGTTGCGAAGGATAGCCCACATTGCCTGAAGAAAAATAAATAGAACCATCCGGGCCCTGAATTACATTACGTAACCTTCCCAATATATTTGACAAAGTATCGTGCCGCGCAATAAAAACTCCCGGTAAACTTATTTCAAGGCGAATTAGTTTTTCCCCTTTCAACGCGCCCAGCATAAATGTATTTTCCCATGCACCCCATTCTGCTCCTTTAATAAACGTACAACCCGAGGGCGCGATGGTTTCAAAACCTGTTTGATAAATTGGTGGTGTAAGTGTGTCTGTTTCTGTACCTCCAATAGCCAACGGCCATCCGTAATTTTTTCCGGGCTCAATTAAATTTATTTCATCGTGGCAGCACCATCCGAATTCGGTAGTAGGCCCATGCTCGGTAGAAATCATTTTTCCCGCCGAGTTCCAGGCAAAACCTTGAATATTTCTATGACCATAAGTCCATACATAATTATTAAACGGATTTCCGGGAGCAGAGTTCCCGTCGCGATCCATCCGCAAAATTTTTCCCGACAAGGAATTTTTATCCTGTGCATTATTGGGTTTCAGCGCATCGCCGGTTCCTACATAAATATATCCATCGGGCCCGAAACCTAAACCGCCACCATCGTGGTTATAAGAAGCCGGTATATTGCCTAAAATAATTTTATCCTGCACAAGCGCATCATTATTCATTATCAAACGCACTAACTGATTGGTGGTATCTGTATTGGTTTCGTAAATGTAAACGTAGTGGTTCGTGTTAAAATTCGGGTCAATAAGCAGGCCCAACAAACCTCCTTCCGAAACTTTTACCTGGCGAAACATAATGAGGTTATAATCGCCAGCCCCTTTTTTACGGAGATCAATGTTACCGCCGCGCTGTACAAATAAAAAGTCTCCATTGGGCAAAAAGCCCATTCCCCACGGAATTTCAAGGTTTTTTATAAAAACTTCCATTTTCAGTTTTTTCTTATACAGTGGTATTGGTTGATCCTTTTTGCAACTGACAAAACAGGCAAAAGAAAAAACAACCAGTAAGGAAAAAATAACGTTTTTCATTCGGTATATTATATAACGGTACTACAACGCAAAAACGCCTTGTTTATTACATTTGGCTTTTACAAAGTTTTCCGTATTATATTTGCATTATGCGCGTGGTTATTCAAAGAGTATCATCGGCAAGTGTTACTATTGAAAAAAAACTTTATTCCTCAATAGAAAAAGGTTTTTTAATTCTTGTTGGTGTTGAAGATGCAGATGTTTATGAAGACATTAAGTGGCTTTCCAAAAAAATTGCCGACCTGCGTGTTTTTGCAGATGCCGAAGGAAAAATGAATTTAAGTGTAAAAGATATTGACGGTGAGGCTTTGGTGGTAAGCCAGTTTACTTTACATGCTTCAACCAAAAAAGGAAATCGCCCTTCTTATTTAAAAGCTGCAAAACCTGATACAGCCATTCCGCATTACGAACAATTTGTGGCGGATTTATCTTTAGCGCTTGGCAAAACAGTTAAAACAGGAGTATTCGGTGCTGATATGCAAATAGCTTTGGTAAATGATGGTCCCGTTACAATAATTATAGATTCAAAAAATAAAGAATGACAATAGAAGCTGCGCAGAAAAAAGTGGATGAGTGGATTAAGGCACACGGTGTGCGTTATTTTAACGAACTTACCAATATGGCTATTCTTACCGAAGAAGTTGGCGAAGTTGCGCGCATTATGTCAAGGCGTTACGGAGAACAATCGGAAAAAGAAAGTGATAAAGATAAAAAACTGGAAGACGAGTTAGCTGATGTTTTGTTTGTGTTAATTTGCATTGCCAATCAAACCGGTGTTGATTTACAAAAAGCATTGGATGAAAATTTAAATAAAAAAACTTTGCGCGATAGCGAGAGGCATAAAAACAATACTAAATTAAAAGATTGACGGTTTACTTATTTACGATTTTTGTATTTAAATCTGTAAATTGTCAATCTTAAAATCATAAATAAACTCATGAAACTCTATTCTGTAAACAGTGGCTATTTTAAATTAGACGGAGGCGCCATGTTCGGCGTGGTTCCTAAATCTATCTGGAACAAATTAAATCCCGCAGACGAAAATAATATGTGCAGTTGGGCGATGCGGTGCTTATTGGTTGAAACCGATAGCCGTTTAATTTTAATTGATAACGGAATGGGAGATAAACAAAGTGAAAAATTTTTTTCATTTTATTATTTACACGGAAACGACACGCTTGAAAAATCATTGAAACAACACGGTTTCGGAGTGGATGATATTACCGATGTTTTTTTAACGCATTTACATTTTGATCATTGCGGTGGAAGCGTGAGATATACCGATTCGTCACGCACTAAATTAGAGCCTGTTTTTAAAAACGCTAAGTACTGGAGCAACAGTAAACATTGGGACTGGGCCATACATCCGAATTCCAGAGAAAAAGCCAGTTTTTTAAAAGAAAATATTTTACCCATTCAGGAAAGTGGCCAATTAAATTTTATTGATAAAGAAGGCGAATGGTTGCCCGGTTTTGAGACTTTGATTGTCAGTGGCCACACCGAAAGTATGATGCTTCCGTTAATTACTTATAAAAACACCAAAATACTTTATTGCGCGGATCTTGTTCCTTCTTACGCCCATATTCCCATGCCTTACATTATGGGTTATGATGTACGCCCACTGCAAACACTTAAAGAAAAAGAAAGTATTTTGCCGAGGGCAGTAAGCGAAAAATGGATGCTTTTCTTTGAGCACGATGCAAAGAATGAATGTTGCAGCTTAGAAGATACTGAGCGTGGCATTCGCCAAAAAGATTTTTTAAAAATAAGTGAGTTATAACTTGTGATGAAGAAAGAAGGTGTATTGGTTATAGTTCTCTCACTGGTAATTGCATGCCTGTTGTTTCTTTTCTTTTCCGGAAAAAAAGAAAACCGTCCGCTACGTACTTTAGATTACTTCGATCCGAAAAATTATTCGGGTGTGAAAAAAGAAGGGCATCATAGCATAGAACCTTTCTCTTTCACCAACCAATACAGAAAGGAAGTAAACCAAAAAACTACTAAGGGAAAAGTTTACGTGACCGATTTTTTCTTTACCACCTGTCAATCTATCTGCCCGAAAATGAGTAATCAGTTAATCAGAGTTTACGAGAAATATAAAAGCAGAAATGATTTTTTAATTCTTTCTCACACCGTGGAACCGGGAACAGACAGCGTTCCGAAATTATTGGATTATGCCAAACAGCATGGCGTTACCGATGATAAATGGCTTTTTGTTACAGGGACTCCGAAGCAATTGTATCACATGGCGCGCAAGGCTTATTTTTTAACCGATGATCCTAACGCGGATGAAGAAGAATTTGTTCATACACAAAACTTTGCTTTGATAGATAAAGAAAAACACATTCGGGGATATTATGACGGTACTGACAGCACAGAAGTGAGCCGTTTAATTGCCGATATACAATTGTTGTTTGATGAGTACGCTTATAAGGAAAAAAGCAAATAACTATTTTTTACTCTCGTTGTACTTTTTTACAATTTCAAATATGTCTTCTTCTTTCAAAGTCCCTGTTTCTATTTGTTTCAGCAACTCCTCATTGTCCTTAAAAAAAACCTTTGCTGTTCTTTCATAGTCACCCGGGCGCCACTGCATTAAACTGTTGGGTTGATTTTTCTTTTGTAAAAAAAATTCTACGTGTTCTTTCGGGCCGGTTTCACTTGTTTTTACAACGATGGCCATTCCTGCACCGCCCCATGTGCCGCGGTTATACGCATATAAAATTACAGCGCCTTCCTGCTGAACTTCTAAAAATGTGGGCTTGCTTGTTACACCTATATTCAGTGAGTAATATCGTGTTTTTCCTATACGGATATATTCTTTTATTTCTTCGGGGTCATAACCGAATTTATTTCCGGCCGAGTCAATAAAATCTATTTTTTGCCAGCTTGTCGTACTCTTGGGATATTTACGGTCTTTTATTTTTCCTTTCATGGTGTCACCCTTATAGGTAACAACGTATCCGGGAACAAAACCATCTTGCGCAAAAAATACGATTGCCTGCAGAATAAAAATATACAAAAGAAGTTTTTTCATTATGCAATTGCCTTTTCAAAAGCTTTGATTGTAGCTTCAATATCTTCGTTGCTGAGTGCCGAACTTACAAAACCAACTTCATATCCAGAGGGCCCGAAATAAATTCCCTGCGCGTGAAGTTTGTGATAAAGTTCGTTAAACCTTTTAATTCCACCGGTACTTATTTCATCTGCATTTCGCACATATTCTTGTTTTGAAAACGACATCCAGAAAATTGAACCTATCTGAAATATTCTGAAGTCCCAATTTTTATTTTTAAATACGTTGGAAATTCCCTCGCATAATTTTTTTGTTTTTTCTTCTAATTGCAAGTAAAAATTTGGTTTCAGGCACTCGCCTAATTGCGCTATACCTGCTGCCATTGCCACAGGATTTCCGCTAAGAGTTCCTGCCTGGTACACATTTCCCTCGGGAGAAATGCTACTCATAATTTCTTTACTTGATGCATACATTCCAACAGGAAACCCACCGCCAATAATTTTCCCGAAAGTCATGATGTCGGGTTTAATGTCATAATAACCTGCCGCTCCTTCAAACCCTATTCTGAATCCGGAAATCACCTCATCAAAAATTAAAAGAGAACCATTCTTTATACAAATGTCTCTCAGGAATTGTAAAAATTCTTTTCGCTGCAATAGCAACCCGTTATTTGCAGGAATTGGTTCAATGATAATGCAGGCGATATCGTTTCCGTGTTCTTTAAAAGCTTGTTCAACCGCTGTCTCATTATCTAACTTTACAACCAGAGTTTCATTCACAAAACTTTGAGGTACTCCGGCCGAAGAAGTGTTTCCGAAAGTTACTAATCCCGAGCCCGCTTTTACCAATACGCTATCGGCATGGCCGTGAAAACATCCCTCAAATTTTATAATTTTATTCCGCTTTGTGTAACCGCGCGCTAACCTGATGGCGCTCATCACTGCTTCGGTACCAGAACTTACAAAACGAATTTTCTCAATGAATTTATGATTGGAAATAATTAATTCCGCCAATTTATTTTCCAATTCCGTCGGTGCACCGAATGAAGTTCCGTTTTGCATCACTTCATTAACAGGTTTTAAAACAACGTCGTTAGCATGTCCCAAAATAAGCGGTCCCCAACTGCAGCAATAATCAATGTATTTATTATCGTCGGCATCCCAAATATATGCGCCTTTTCCTTTTTTAATAAACAGGGGTGTTCCGCCTACCGAACGGAAAGCGCGTACCGGTGAATTTACTCCACCCGGAAAAAAATTCTTTGCTTTTTCAAATAAGGCGACTGATCTATCGTTTTTTAACATAGGGGGCAAAGATAGCTATTAATTTTACGCTTTTTCATAGTGAATTACTCTCAAATCTACTAATATTAGGGCAGGCTGAGCTTGTCGAAGCCCTTGTTTATTTCACGGATTTCGACAAGCTCAATCTGACATCGAGAGGAAAAATAATTATTAACGAAATACAGAGAATGTTTCAAATTTTTGAATAATTTTAAAAAATGATTTTAGGAGTTATACCCGCGCGCTACGCCTCTACCCGCTTTCCGGGCAAGCCGCTTATTGATATACAGGGAAAAAGCATGCTGCAGCGCGTGTTTGAACAGGCAAAAAAAGCGCACAAACTCAGCGATGTAATTGTAGCTACCGACGATGAACGTATTTTCAAACATGTAAATGATTTTGGCGGTAACGCTTATATGACCGCACCTTCGCATCCAAGCGGTACCGACCGTTGTTTTGAGGCAATGCGTAAAACGGGAATTGATTATAAATACGTCATTAATATTCAGGGCGACGAACCTTTTATTGACCCTTCGCAGATTGATTTGCTGGCCGGGCTTTGTAACGGAGAAACTGAGCTTGCCACACTGATGATTCCGGTTGACTCGCATGAAGTGTTGTTTGACGCCGGCGAAGTAAAAATTACCTTCAATAAAGATTTTGAGGCACTTTATTTCAGTCGCGAAGTTATTCCACACATAAAAGGAGTTGACAAAAAAGTATGGCATAAACATTTCAGTTATTTCCGCCATGTAGGAATGTACGCTTACAGAAGTGATATTCTTAAAAAAATTACTATGCTTGTGCCTTCTACGCTTGAAAAAGCAGAATCTTTAGAACAATTACGTTGGTTGGAAAATGGTTTTAAAATAAAATTAGCTGTTACGAATTTTGATAGTCATTGTATTGATACGCCCGAAGATGTGGAGAAGGTTTTAAGGTTGATGAAATTAGTTTAGTGCCACAGATTTCACAGTTTAACACAGATTTTTTGAACTATTTGTTTTTAGTGCCTTATCTTTGTAAAACATGTCGATTAAAGTAGAAAACATAACCAAAATATACGGCGCGCAAAAAGCGGTGGATGATGTTTCGTTTGAAGTGAAGAGCGGAGAGATTGTAGGTTTCCTTGGCCCTAATGGCGCGGGAAAAAGTACACTTATGAAAATTCTTACCTGTTATATTCCGCAAACAAGCGGTAAGGCAGAAGTATGCGGTTTTGATGTAAAAGAACAATCGTTAGAGGTGCGCAAACAAGTGGGTTATTTGCCCGAGCACAATCCGCTTTATTTAGACATGTATGTAAAAGAGTATTTATCTTTTATAGGCGGCCTGCATCATATAGATAATAAAACCGGGCGTGTTAAGGAAATGATTGACATGGTTGGTTTGCAGGTTGAACAAAATAAAAAAATCGGCGCGCTTTCTAAAGGATACCGGCAGCGTGTTGGCTTGGCGCAAGCTCTTATACACAATCCGAAAGTTTTAATTCTGGATGAGCCTACAACCGGCTTAGATCCGAATCAGCTGGAAGAAATCCGCAACCTGATAAAGAAAACCGGCAAAGAAAAAACCGTAATGCTCAGCACACATATTATGCAGGAAGTAGAAGCGGTATGCGACCGTGTGATTATTATCAATAACGGAAAAATTGTTGCTAACGACGACACGCAGCATTTACAGCAAAGTTCGAACGTAAAAATTGTTTTGCGTGTGGAGTTTGATAAAGAAGTAAGCAAAAATTCTTTGAAGAAAATTGAAGGTGTTGAAGACGTGATTTTAATGGAAGGTAATACCTGGCATATTGTAAGCGCAAGCGATAAAGATATCCGCAAGGAAATTTTTAATTACGCCGTGGCTAACGGGCTTAGTGTTCTGGCACTTCAGAAAGAGGAACAAAAACTGGAAGATGTTTTTAAACGGCTGACTAAATAATACCAGTTCTCGATACACAGAAAAATAAAGTGAAAATTTTAATTATACGTTTTTCTTCTATTGGCGATATTGTGCTTACAACACCGGTTATTCGCTGTCTTAAAAAACAATTGCCTAATGCCGAGATACATTTTATCGTTAAAAAAACTTTTCTTCCGGTAATTGCCCATAATCCTTACATCACAAAAATTCATGCCATGGAAAGCAACGTGCGTGAATGTTTGCCTGATTTACGAAAAGAAAAATTTGATTACGTTATCGATTTACACCATAATTTCCGTTCGGCACAGGTAAAGCGCTCGCTTAAAGCAAAATCGTTCAGCTTTAATAAACTCAACATTGAAAAATGGTTACTGGTTAATTTGCGGATTAATAAATTACCGAATATTCATATTGTCGACAGGTATTTTGAAACTGTGAAATCATTGGGTGTTACCAATGACAATGCGGGGCTCGATTATTTTATTACGGAAGAAGAAAAGGTAAATACGCTTTCCCGTTTAGGCGTTGGGCCGGGAAATTATCATGCGTTGGTTGCAGGAGGCTCTTATTATACCAAACAAATTCCCATTCATAAGCTGATTGAGATTTGTACCTTAAGCGATAAAAAAATAATTGTGTTGGGCGGAAAAGAAGATATTGCCATTGGAGAATCGTTGGAAAAAGAATTTAGCACCAAAGTTTTTTCGGCCTGCGGGAAATTCAGTATTAACCAGTCGGCATCCATCATTCAACAAGCGGATAAAGTAATTACCAGCGATACCGGGTTAATGCACATTGCCTCGGCTTACAAAAAAGATGTTTTTTCCGTATGGGGGAATACAATTCCCGAATTCGGCATGTCGCCTTACCTGCCCGGTGCAAAAAGTAAGATTTTAGAAGTAAAAAATTTAAAGTGCCGTCCCTGCTCCAAGCTGGGTTATAAAAAATGCCCGAAAGGGCACTTTGCCTGTATGAATGATGTTGTTGTGAAGGAAATTTTTTCCTGATGATTATTTTACTTTAGCAAGAATTATCAACCCCACAAGCAACCCAATTGTTATCAGTCTCGATGATAAATAAGTGTACGCTTTATTTCTTCCCGGACCATAGTCTTCCACCTTTCTTTCTTTTGCCTGCGAATTTATGGCAAGGCTTGTATTGGCATTATTCATATTACTATATGTTCCGTTATTTTTATCACATAGTTTTTTTAAGCTATGGTATTTCACATCATTAAACACCAGCGTAGAAAATCCCATTTTTTTATCGCGCGCGTGTTTTTCAATAGTTGCTTTTGTATGATCAGAAACTTTAAAGCCATCGTCTGTAACTAATATCACCCTGTTATTTCCGCCGGGAATATAAGAGCTGTCGAGAAGCGAGTAAGCTTTTAAAATAGCCCCGTTCACGTTTGTTCCGCCTCCTGTTTTTAAACTGTCAATAGCATTTATTATTTCTCTTCCGTGAGATGTTTTTACATGACGTGCTAAAACTTTAGGCATCGCGTCGAATGTGATAATGGAAATTACTTCGTTAGTGTCAAGCCCGGAAATAAATCCGTCTACGCCTTCTTTCAGTTTTTTTATTTTCTCATCTTTCTGCATAGATGCTGATACGTCTAAAACGAAAACCAGGTTGTTGTAGGGTTGTGCATCAATAGTTTTGGGTAGCACGTTGCGAAAATTATCTGAGAGTGTATCGGGCACTTCGTATACATAAATATCATCCACATAATAGTAAGCAAACCATCCGAAATCATTTCTTACAATGGCCGGAACAAATTTTCCATCGTCCATATACAATGGTGTTTCGGGTTTAAAATTTCCGAGCGTTAAATAATTTTCTCCGCCTTTTGCCCTGTAATACCCATGAGCCAATGTCCATTTGGAAGAATTAGCCATGCTTTTATAATCGGATACCGCTACTTGCGATGAAACCTGCATTGAGTAATTATATCCTGTTGAAATCATTCCGTTACTAAAATAAACGCCGATTTCGGGCGCGTAGAAAATGGAACGTTTATCACGCACAAAATAAAAATTCACGCTATATAACGTGCCGGTTTTCATGGGTTGGGTTAATTTTGTTTGTGCATATTCGCGATAACCTGTTTGGCTGGCCGGAGTGTTTGCGCTTTGTGCCCTTCCAAGAATAATTCCTAAACGCCCTTGTCCGGTATGTGCTTTATGTACACGAACGCCGCGGCTTGCGGTAGAGAAATCGGAATTATAATAATCTACCGACCCGCCTGCCTGCCACCAACCTTTTGTTAATTGGTATCCGAACCAAAAATTTTTATTTCTGCCGGAAGAGGGTTGTGTATTAAGGGAGTCTTCAATGCCAGGATTTAAAATTAATTGTGTTTGCCCGAAAGTAATAATGGGAAAAAAGAAAAAGAGAAAAAGTATGCGGGAAAACATATAGCTAAGTTAAACAGCTATTATTCCACAAAAACGGGTTCTTGTGTTAAAAAACGTTATTTTATTCTCCTTCCTTACGGTGAACCAAAAAGTAAAAATCGTCACCATTAGTAAGCATTCTTGAAAAGTATACTGAGAAAGGGAGCAAGGTTGCCATTGAAGGAAAATTAGTAAACAACAGTTACTTCGATAAAGAAGGCATTAAACGTTACAGCACCGAGGTACAGTTAAACAATCTTGTGTTTTTAGGAAACAGTTAAACGTTTTCTTACTCATTAACTTTTATATCAATTGCAAACTGTCCTTCTCCATTAATAATTTTAATATCCGGATATGTGCTTTTAGATGCCGGGATTATTATTTCTGACTTGGGAAGATGCTCATGTAAAAGTCTTGTTATTTCTCTAGCAGCATCGTCCTGCATTTTTTTCCAAGCAATTGCAACATCATGCGTTTTGTTTTTTACAGAGCTTAATTTTTTAGTTACTAAAGCGACAATTTTTGGTTTTAGCTCATTAATGATAATCTCTGTTTTTGTATTTGCCATCCTGATAAAATGCCTCGTTTAATATTCTTTGGTTTTTTTAGGGTTAAAAAAATTAATTTTTTTGTCATATAATTCGGCAAGCTTCAACAGCACAATAAACTCAACTTTTCTTTGTCCATTTTCAATCTTAGAAATTTCACTTTGACTTACAATGCCAGTGTCGGAAACTTGCTTTTGCGTCATATTGGCTTCTTCCCTTGCCTTAACAAGTAAAGAACAGAGTAATCTGCGATCTTGGGTATATGAAGTCTTTACCAATTAATTTATATTCCAAAATGCAATATTATAACCAATTATTGAGTATGCCATTTTGGAATATAATTTTTACCTTTTACTGCTTTAAACAAAAAAAGTTATATTTCAAGACTTGAAAATGGCAAAATACGACCTCAAATTCAACAAGCGACTCATTTCTTATTGATACAAACCCAGGCGACAAACTAGCGCTGGATTTGTTTAACATAAACGGTAAACACGTGTTTAGCAAAAGAGTAAGTAACAAATCAAATATTGATGTCACAAACTTAGAAGAAGGTATTTATGCAATGAAAATTAAACGGTTGATAGAATTACAAATAAAAAATTAGTTATTGTACAATGACAAAATTTCTCCGCCCAACGAATAAAAGAGAAGAGTTTTGTATCTTTAAAAAAATGATACGATTTATACTGCTTTTATTTTCTCTATTCTGTCTTTCTTTTACCAATCAACAACCCGGTAAAGACAAAGAATCATTTGTAGAAATAAAGGGCAAAAAGCAATACTACCAAAGTAAAGGCGTGGGGAGCCCGGCCGTTATATTTGTATCGGGCCTCGGCCCCACAATGGATGATTTTTTTCGAATTCAAAATAAAATTGCAAAGACAACGAAGGTACTTTGTTATGACAGAGCGGGAATTGGAAAATCTGAGCCGCTGAACAACGAACGCAATCTTGAAAACATCTCTGATGAATTAAAAGAACTTTTAGATAAAGTTGGCTTAAACAAGCCTTGTGTTTTAGTGGGGCATTCCCGCGGCGGGTTAATTGTACGCTATTTTGCAAACAAATATCCCGAAAGAGTGTGCGGCCTAATTTTAATTGACCCCGCCATACCCGAGCTCAGATGGAAAAAAAGAATGTTGCGAACAGAAAAAGAGAAAATGGAGTTTGATAAGTATCATAATTCGTTTTGTACCGACAGCACTAAATATTCTGCAACCATAAGAAGTGAATTCAGCGCGCCGGACTCGGCATTCATTTCCGGTAAAAATTTTCCGTTAAATATTCCAACGACTATTATTGCCTCGGCCAAAATAACCAAAGAAAAATACAGCGAAGAGGATAATGAAATTAAAACTGAGTTGCTGAAAAACTACTTAAAGACCGCACCACAAATAAAACTAATTTTCACAGACAAATCAGGGCACTTCATTCATGAAGAAGAGCCGGGGCTTGTGATCGATGAGATTTTATTAATGCTAAAAAAATTAACCCCTTAACAATAAAACAAAATGGATCATCAAATCTTACAAACGTTAGTTAATCTTATTCCAATTATTATTGCACTCGCTGTTTGGGAAGCTGTGTGGAAATTAATTGCGCTATGGAAAGCAGGAAGAAACAACCACCTCGCGTGGTTTATTTGTATTGCTCTTATTAATACTGCAGGAATTTTACCAATCGTCTATATCTTAAAATACAGAAGGAAAAACCAGGGTTAACCTATTTTCTTCCGATGACCTTCAGTACGGCTTCAACAATATTTGTTGTGTCCAGTCCGTACTTGGTCATTAACTGATCGGGAGTTCCGCTCTCGCCAAAGCTGTCGTTAACAGCAACAAATTCTTGCGGAGTAGGTATGTTGCGAGAAAGTAATTGTGCAATGCTGTCGCCAAGTCCGCCGTTTACCTGATGTTCCTCGGCAGTAACCACGCACCCGGTTTTTTTTGCGCTTGCCAAAACCATTTTTTCATCCAAAGGTTTAATAGTGTGTATATTTATCAGTTCCGCACTGATTCCTTTCTGTTCTAAAATTTCGATTGCTTCGATTGCTTTCCAAACCAAATGGCCCGTTGCAAAAATCGAAACATCCTTTCCTTCCTGTAATAAAACCGCTTTTCCTATTTCAAATTTTTGGTCAGCAGGAGTAAAATTAGGAACACTCGGCCTTCCGAAACGCAAATACACCGGACCTTCGTAATCTGCGATTGCCATAGTAGCTGCTTTTGTTTGATTAAAGTCACAAGGATTAATTACACACATGCCCGGCAACATTTTCATTAAGCCAATGTCTTCTAAAATTTGGTGTGTGGCTCCGTCTTCTCCTAAAGTCAATCCGGCATGTGATGCACAAATTTTTACGTTCTTTCCACTGTACACAACCGACTGGCGAATCTGATCATAAACACGCCCCGTGGAAAAATTTGCGAAAGTTCCGGTGAAAGGAATTTTTCCTCCAATGGTTAATCCCGCCGCAATGCCAATCATATTTGCTTCTGCAATTCCAACCTGGAAAAATCTATCCGGAAAATCTTTTTGGAAGGCATCCATTTTTAAGGAGCCTGTCAGATCCGCACACAACGCCACTACATTTTGATTTTTCTTTCCTAACTCATGCAGGCCCGCACCGAAACCGGAACGGGTATCTTTTTTTTCGGTGTAAGTAAATTTTTTGCTCATAGTGGCGGCGGCTGAACTCATTATAAATTATTTACCGCGAATATCCGTAATTTGAAGGGATTTTTTTGAGGGATTTTTTGAGAATTTATTCAATTTTATGTGTCATTCCGAGCCCCGCTACCCTGCGAGGAATCTGTCTGAGTATTTCTCTTTCATAAAAATGGGTAGATTCCACGTAAACATGACTCCTTCGAAGACTCCGAATGACACAGTAGGAATCAAAACATATTCACCGCCTTAGTCTTATTGGGTTCAATGGTAAATTTACGCTCAACCGTCTTTTCCGATTCCGGTTGGTTTTTTAAGCGAAACTCTGCCCTGTAATTTCCCGGCTGTAAATAAAAAACTTCAGTTTGCTGGTTTTCATTAAGATTACAAACCCATTCTATTTTCTTGCCGTCTTCCGAATATATGCTTCCGTAACCAAATCCTCCTTTATTAAGCGACAAAATCCCTGCCGAAGGAATTTTTACGGTATTGGTACTGCTTTGTTTTATTTCTATGTCCGGAATTTTTACGCGAGGCATAGTAAGAATTTCCAAATCGTATTTCCCCACAATGAGTTTTTCGGTATTGCCGAATTCCTGCGCAACAAGTGTATTCATTTCGCCGTTTTTTCGCACAAGGCAAGAAAGTGATTTGTAAATATTCGGCCCTTCCGTTTGCAGATTCAAAAATCCCTGTGGTGCATCCAACGAAACAATATTGTGTTTTCCCTTTTGCAGAGTAATGTTTTCTTTTACCTGCGGTGGAATTGTATGTACAACCATTTTGTAAGTAATATCCGGGTCTAAAACAATCGTATCCGGATTTCCTCTGTGATTAAGTGTGTGTAAATAATTATACAACACGTCGCCCGTTTGCTGATTGTAAAAAGTCATTGTAACATCAGTCTCGGTTGGTTTTTTAAAAACATCATTTAAATTTACCTGCACGGTTGTTTGGGAAACCGCTTCAATCAAAACTAAATTCAATACCGTTTTAAAATTTGCTTCGTTGCTTACATCATAAAATTTTCCCATGCAACCAAACACATCGGCAAACTTTACATCAAGCCCAACCCCAATTACAAACGGACGAAGGAAAATTCCTTTTTTTTGCAGAGCAACCGATACCGCGCAGGGATCGCCATTACACTCTTCTATTCCGTCGGTAATTAAAATAACCACGTTGCGGCAATTATCGCAAGGAGTAAAATCATTTGCGCATTCCCCCAACGAATAAGCAATAGGTGTTGTTCCGGTTGGAGTTAATTTATTGATTCGCTCTTTTATTAATTTAAAGTTTGTTTTGGCGGAGGCAAAAGGGACTTCCAGTTTACTATCCTGGCAATTACGTTTTGGTTTAAAGGGTGTTTGATGGCCGTAACATCGCAAAGCAATTTCCAGTTTGGGAGTGTTTTGTAAAGAATCTAAAAACTCTCCCATCAGTTTTTTAGCCATGTCGATTTTGGTGCCACTGCCCCAGCCTCCGTACATACTGAAAGAATCATCAAAAATAAAAAGGATGCGTGTGGTGGTAGTCGCGTCGTATTTTTTTCCGTTTGTAAAATCTTTTTTATCGTCAGTTTTGATCTGCGCGGATAAAACGCTGAACGCGAAATGCGCGACTATAAAAAAACTTATCCGGATTAAAAATTTCACCTCAGCAAAAATACATTTTGTAAAGTTTATAATGGGATAGAGTTATTAAAACATTTCCCCGACTGGGATTGGCTTTGAAAAGGTTCCCGCAGATTTTATATATTTGTGTTTAATTGTCCTCGTATTTTTATTATCCAGAAGATTATTCAAACCCTTTGTTTCCCTGCAATCCACCTGTGTGAATAGCAACAACGGTCGAGCCGGGTTTAAAAAAATTCTTTTTAAGTAAATCGTAAATGCCGTAAAACATTTTTGAAGTGTAGATGTAGTCCAACTCAAAACCGTTTTGTTTTTCAAATTCTTTTTTAAATGAAATTAATTCGGGTGTTGTTTTGGCAAATCCTCCGAAATGATAATCGTGAATAAGTTTAAAGTTTGAGGTTTTGGGGTTTAAAGTTACAACAACGGAAGAAAGATATTCGCCGCCCTTAAGCGCCACAAACCCCATAGCATTTTGATGTTCTTTCAGCACACCAGCAATTCCCGCAATCGTTCCTCCGCTGCCAACAGGACAACATACATAATCAAAATCAATGTTAATGTAATTTAAAATGTCGTGACAACCTTTAACAGCTAATTCGTTGCTTCCGCCTTCGGGCAACAAATAAAAATCTCCGAATTTATTTTTTAGTTCTTCTATAAATTCCGGTTCATTTTTTCTTCTGTAATCTGCCCGTGATACAAAATGCAGAAGCATGCCTTTTTCCTGACAAAATTTTAAAGTCTCAGAATATACTTCTGGTTCTTCTCCCCTGACAACAGCAACACGGCTGCCCCCAGCTTCCCGCCAATTATCTGCCGTAGCTATTGCTGCTAAATGATTGCTCCACGACCCTCCAAAAGTCAAAATTTTTGAATGCCCCTGTTTTTTGGCTTCCTCCAAATTATATTTCAGCTTAAAATACTTGTTTCCTCCGGCATAGTGGTCAATTGTATCCAGCCTCAGCACCCATAGTTTTACATTACCGGGCAAGGCTATTTGCTGAAGAGGTATGTGCTTCGTAAAAACGGTCATTTTGCGCAAATTACCCAAAAATATCGGGGTTTTTTGAGGCTATTCTCAGGTGAAATAAAATAGTATTTTTGTGCAATGATTAACAGAGTGGTTAAAAACGCCGAAGAGGCTATTGCCGGGATTAAAGACGGCATGACCCTTATGGTTGGTGGCTTTGGTTTATGCGGCATTCCTGAAAATTGTATCGCTGCCCTTGTAAAAAACGGGGCTAAAAATCTTACCTGCATCAGTAATAACGCGGGTGTTGACGATTTCGGGTTGGGCCTTTTATTGCAAACCAAGCAAATTAAAAAAATGATTTCCTCTTATGTAGGAGAAAATGCTGAATTTGAAAGACAAATGTTGACCGGCGAGCTTGAAGTAGATTTAATTCCACAGGGAACTTTAGCTACACGCTGCCTTGCCGCAGGATACGGAATGCCTGTTATTTATACTCCTGCGGGGGTAGGAACTGAAATAGCACAGGGAAAAGAAGTCCGTAAGTTCACTTATAACGGGCAGGAAAAAGATTACCTGATGGAAAAAGCTTTTGAAGCCGATTTTGCTATTGTAAAAGCCTGGAAAGGCGATACTGCCGGAAATTTAATTTATCGCTCTACCGCACGTAATTTCAACCCTATGATGGCTATGGCCGGAAAAATTACCATTGCAGAGGTGGAGCATTTAGTGCCTGCCGGAGAATTAAATCCCGATTATATTCACACTCCCGGAATTTATGTACACCGTGTTTTCCAGGGAAATAATTACGAAAAACGCATCGAGCAACGTACTGTTCGGAAAAAAAATTAATTTAAAAAAACAATTATGGAATTATACTTAGACTCGGCCAACCTCAAAGAAATTGAAGAGGGTTTTAAACTTGGTTTTTTAGACGGATTAACCACCACCCCAACCTTCATGCAGCGTGAGGGCATCACCGATATTGACGGAACCATCGTTAAGCTCAGTAAAATTGTTCCAGTTTTACAGATCGAGGCTCTGGGTGATACAGCCGAAGAAATTTTAAAAGAAGCGAAACGCCAGTTGGCTTTAGGTTTGGATAAAAACAAAACGGTTTTTAAAATCCCCGTTTCTTTGGAGGGCGTTCGCGCCTGCAAAATGTTGCGTAACGAAGGGCTTTTAGTAAACGTGCATTTAGTTTACACCCTGCAACAAGCTTATATGGCTATGCAAGCCGGTGCAACTTATGTTTGTCCGTTGGTGGGCCGCTTGCAAGACCAGGGTCACGATGCTTTAACTTTAGTTGAGCAATGCGTTGATGCGGTTGAGTATTACGGATATGATACAAAAATTATGTTCTCATCCGTTCGCACAGTTGAACACGTTCGCAACGCGATAAATATTGGTGTGCATACTATTACTGTTCCGCTAAAAATAATGAAACAACTTACCGAAAATAATTTCACTACGGTAGGTACTGAGCAATTTATTACCGACACCCGCCTTATGACGGTACGCGTGAGCGAGGCAATAAACGGGGTTAATCCTTTGGTATCTGCTGATACAACTCTTACCGATGCTATTATTAAAATGACTGAATTTGGTTTTGGCGCTATTACCGTAGTTGATAAAAGCAACAAAGCTATAGGTGTATTTACCGATGGGGGCCTGCGCCGCGCCATTGCCGAAAAAGGCAGGGGCGTGCTTCAGAAAAAATTAAGTGATTTAACCTTTAACACGCCTTATTCGGTTGAGGCCGGGGCGCTTTTAAATGAAGCCTCTGCAATATTTAAGAAAACCAACGTTGATACCCTGCTTGTTTTGGATAACGGAAAACCCGTGGGAATGCTTGATATTCAGGATATGAAAGGATAAAAACTCCCCGTTTGGCATCATTATTGGTTTTACAGGCATAATTAGTACATTTGCAATCCATTAATTAAAAAAAAATGAACAGACTTTTTAAAACAATCGCCGCCCTATTATTCGTTGTTGGCGCGCAACAAATTAGTGTGGCTCAAAAAATGGCCCACGTCCAGTTAGATTCTTTGATTCAACTGATGCCCGAAACAAAACAAGCAATGGAAATTGCTCAGGCTTACTTAAAAGACCTTGAAAAACAGGTAGCCAGCATGAAAACAGAATTCGATACAAAATATCAGGATTACCTGGCGAACGAAGCTTCTTACAGCGATTTGGTAAAGAAAACCAAACAGGAAGAGCTTCAAACCTTAAATCAGCGTATTCAGGATTTTCAACAACAGGCACAACAGGATTACCAGAAAAAATATGTTGAACTTTCTAAGCCCATCCAGGAGAAAGCTAAAAAGGCTGTAGACGCGGTTGCTAAAGAAAACGGATACAAATATGTACTTGATACAAGCACCGGTATTGTTTTATATTCGGAAGCAAGCGATGATATTTTACTATTGGTAAAAAAGAAAATGGAGACTATGCCTCCTGCGGTATTACCAGGCACCGCTCCTAAAAAAGATGGTCCTAAACCTCAGCCTAAAGGTACCACGGGCGGCGGTACAGGCAAATAAAGCCCTTTAACATTTTTAAAACCCAGCCATACCGGTTGGGTTTTTTTATTAGCTAAATTGTTCTATTTTAGTGAAAATTAAAGGTATGAAAAAGTTTATACTTTTTGCCCTTCTCGTTTTCTCTGTTTCATTATGCGCACAGCCTTATCAGAAAATGCTGGCAGGTACGATTAATACTTTCAATGTTGTCAATCTTGGTTTTTTGGCAAAACCTGTGCCCGGGCAACATAAAATTCCGGGTTGTGTGTCTACGCCCGTTTCCGCTAATTGGGGTTTATGGCAGGCGAGCGGCGATACCATTTATAAAAACAAAACCTATCGGCGCATATACGGTAACGGCATTCTTGCGGGTATTATGCGCGAAGATACTCTGACAAGAAAAATTTATTTCCGGGCTTTTTGCGACACAACAAATGAAGACCTTCTTTACGATTTTTCTTTGCCTGTAGGCGGAAACATTACTTATAATTTTCCTTTTTCTACCGCCGGGCTTATTGTTAGCGGCACTTTTACGGTTGATTCCATTAAATACCTGCACGATTACGCAAATTTATATCACCGGCATTTTTATCTTTCCAATCATTCGACAAACAGCAATGTTTTAGAAATGGTTGAAGGTATTGGCAACGTAAATCATCCTTTGTTTTTATATTATTGGTTTACGCACGGAATATTGAAGCCATGGACAATAACTAATTCCTGTCCCGCCCTTGCTTACAGCGAATTGCTTTCCTGCAAATCAGACGACGGCACGAGAGTATACTACGACAGCACCGCCTTTTATCTTGCTAATGGAGGCGTAAGAAGTGTAAAGGTTTACGTAGTTGATACCTGCGATTATTCAAGCATTTGTTGCACGGCGGGCTCACAGGAATTTTCCGGTAATACCGGATTCTATGTCTTTCCTAATCCTGTAACAAATGTTTTAAATTGCGCCACAGAAACAATTACTGAAACAGAATTAATTTTTTCTCTGGTAAACAGCCTCGGCCAGGAAATAAAAAAATTTCCCGTACGTAAATCATCTAAAGGAAAAAACGAGTTTTCTTTTACTATTTCAGATATAGAAAATGGTATTTATTTTCTTACTCTTACCGCCGGCGCAGCCCGGCCTGTGTATAAAGTAATAAGTATACAACGCTAATTATTTTAATCCGGTTAATCCGATAAAAACCGCCTCAGTTACTTTTGCCATTCTTTTTAAGTCAAGTGTTTCTATGGTATCCGTTGACTCGTGGTAATTTTTATTACGGTAAAACGAAGTGTCGGTAATCATTAATGCGCGATAACCAAACTTCCAGTAATTCAGGTGGTCTGAAAAATCCACTCCCGGTAAAAATTTAGGTCCGCTGAATTTTTTCGTTCGGATGCATTTGCTTTGTATAAATTGCTTTGAAAATTTTCTGCAGAATTTACCGGGAAAATTTTTGTTTACCAGCGTAATATAGTTGCCCCTGCTTCCGTAAAACAAT
This sequence comes from Bacteroidia bacterium, assembly GCA_035569635.1. GTDB lineage: Bacteria > Bacteroidota > Bacteroidia > B-17B0 > Aurantibacillaceae > PALSA-968. The sequence continues at coordinate 47,117 of DATMMV010000039.1, forward strand.
TTTAAGAACCCCAAAGGATATGATTGTGTTTTTCTTTCATCTTTAAAAAAACCTATCATTTCTAAAGAAATCATTCCGTAAACGGGAACGCCCTTTCTGTATAATGATCTCGCGTGCACATAACTTCCCATTTGTTCAGTTCTGAAAAAAGGAGGTTCTTCAAGGGAGTAAGCTACAAGTTCAATCGAATAATTAAGTTCGCTCCCCTTTAACAAACGCGCTAACTCCAACAATCCGGCAACACCGCTCGCATTGTCATCTGCCCCATCTTGGTTCTCGCACACATCATAATGTGCTCCTACAACAATGGTTTTTTCTTTGTAATGCGGCCCCAACATAATGGTTTTTTCTTTTTTTGAAAAAAACCGCCCTATTACGTTTTTATAAGTTTTCAATCCTACCCGGTATTCCTGGTAATGAACGCTATCGGCATACAAATTTAATTGCGAATAAATATATTTCGCCACACTATCCAGCGCTGCCGTATTTATATAATTCCTTGGCCCCCTGGTTTTAATTATTTTTTCAAGATGCTGCTTTAAGCGGATGGTATCCGCATTATTTGCGCGCACAGAAAAACAAAAAAGTATTATCCCAAAAAATATGTATCCTGTTTTTTTCATTACAAAAAATCATAAAAAAACCCCCGCTTAAGGCGAGGGTTTTTTTTATATCATTAAAATCTTAGTTAGTCATTGCTTTAAAGTCAGCATTTTCTCTCCATTTTAAAAACTCGCAATCGTCTTTTGCCATAGCTTTTAAAGATCCATCTTTTTCAATAGCTGTTTTTAAAAAAGTCAATCCGCTTGCATCGCCTTTGCGTGCAGCAGCAATAGCGCGTAAGTAATAGCTAAGTGCCATATCTTTTTCGTTGCTTGCATCTAAAGTAGCGCCAACGCTTTCTCCGTTACCGTTCAGTAATTGAGCAAGAGCTAAGTTAAATCCTTTGTAGTTTCCGAAGTTGGTTACCGCATCAGCGTATTTACCATCACGAACTTGTACAATAGCTTTGTTATAATTTACTTCGCTTCCTGCTCCGCCTGCCTTGTTATACATATCCATAGCACCACGGCGATCACCTGCTTTAGCAAGAATAATGCCCTGATTGTTTGCTACGATTGCATTTCCGCTTGCGTTTTTAGCAGCACGTTCAAATGCAGCTTTAGCATCATCCGTTTTATTAGTCATCAGGTAAGTAACACCTAAGTTATTAGAAGATCTCCAATCGTTAGGATATAACCTTTCTGCTGCTTTGTAAATATTCATTTGAGTGTTTACATCAGTAGTAAGAGTAGCGCCGTATAATAACTCCTCGATGCTTAATGAATCGGGGTTACTGTTGCAAAGGCGTGTAATCATTTCGTCTGTACGGGATTTTTTATCAACCATAACGGTAATTTCGGCGCGACGTAACTTTGGTAAAACCTGATCTTTTAATTCCTTATAGGTCTCAGCCAGATTTTTAATTTCTTTACGGCGTTGGTCAGCATCACTGTACATAGTAAGCACACGTAAGATAAGGTCTTTATCTTTCATAGTGGAAGCTTCCATCATGCTTTTAAAACCTTCCCAGTCTTCGCGGGTTGTTATTGTTTTGTATTGCTCTTTTGTTTTACCGAAAGTGATGTCTTTCTTTTCGTGTTTTCTGAAAGTGCCAACCATCGCGTCAGTTGCTGTTTTCGCGCGGTCCTGTGCTAACTTTTCGTTCTTGTCGGTTTCTCCGTCAGGGGAAGCGTAAGCAGACACATCGATTCCTTTAAAATCATACCACAATGTGTTGTGCAGGTTTGCCATAATGAACGCAGAAATATTTTTCATTTCCTCGCTCTTCATTTCCGTAGGGCGAACCACTGATTGAGCTATCACGTAATAAATGTGTGTTACCTGGTTCATCGGGGTAACTTTTATAAAAGCATCTTTCGCTAAAATTCCTTTTTCATCGTTGCGGACTAAAAGGGGGGTAATGATAGTACCATCAGCCAATTTAACTGCTTTAAATTCTTTCGGTTTCTTTTTTCCAACCGCGCCCGAAGCACGAACTTCAAGGATTGCATTTTTCATTCCGCCTTCGTAAACAGTACGGAAAGATTTAGAATAAGTACCTCCCTTTTCGTAAGCAATTTTCTGTCCGTTTCCAACCGCTTTTTCGCCAAGTAAGGTTACAGGCTCCAGAGCTTTTTCGCCGCCTCCGTTATATTTTATTACCGGGGTTAAGGTTACAATTGCCTTTTTAGCAAACAACTTTGCCGGGTATTTACCGGTAACGGTAAAAGCCACTGTGTCGCCGTGCATTTCAAGGGGTTTCGGAGTAACCTCATGGGTAATCAGGTTCTGTTTCTTAATCATTTTTCCCAGTCCGTCGCAAGCGGTAAGTAGCACTGCCGACCCTGCGATAACTGTTAACAACTTAATAGCATTCTTTTGCATGTTTTTGATTTTTAAAATGATGTATTTTTCAAACCGCAAGTATAAACATAGTTTGTTAAATAAAAAAATTAAAATTAGCAGCGGTTTTAAATAAGTTTTTAGGGATAATTTCAAGGTTTCATACAGGGACAGCCCTTTTATTATTGATATTTGCCCCAATGAACACTAAGCTGAAAAACGAAGAATTGGGCCGATTAAGCCCACAAGACTTTAAAAACACGGAAAAAACAGGGCTTATTGTTCTGCTTGATAATGTGCGTAGTTTGCATAATGTGGGTTCGGTTTTTCGTACCTGTGATGCTTTTTTGGTTGAAACTTTATACCTGTGTGGTTATACAGGTACTCCCCCCAATAAAGAAATTAATAAAACCGCCCTCGGGGCAACCGAAAGCATTGAGTGGAAACATGAAAAAGACATAATTTCGCTGATTTTAACATTAAAATTGCGAAAAATGGCCGTTTTTGCTGTTGAACAGGCTAAAAATGCTGTTTTTATGGAAGATTTTGAAGTGCTCAAAAATCAAAAATACGCCCTTGTCTTTGGAAATGAGGTAAACGGCGTGGCACAGGAAGTAGTAGATGTGTGTGACGGCTGTATAGAAATCCGCCAGGGTGGCACAAAGCACTCTTTAAACATTGCAGTAAGTGCAGGCGTGGTGCTTTGGGAATTTTATAAAAAGCTAAAGAAATAGAACGCGGATTACTATGATGTGCGCGGATTTTTTTCGTTATAATTCTATAAATTAAAATTTCCTTGCCATGCCCGGGATGGGTCTCTGCAGAAAGAAATTACTTCATGCTTCCCACCATGTCCTCCGGTTTCACCCACTGGTCAAACTGCTCATTGGTAACATAGCCCAACTCCACGGCCGCTTCTCGTAAAGTTTTGTTTTCTTTGTGCGCTTTCTTGGCAATTTTTGCGGCTTTTTCATACCCGATATGTGTGTTTAAAGAAGTAACCAGCATCAAAGAATTCTCCATATGTTTTTTAATAATATCAAGATTCGGAGTAATTCCAATCGCGCATTTATCATTGAAAGAAACGCAAGCGTCTCCAATCAGTCTTGCGCTTTGTAAAACATTTGCTGCAATAACCGGTTTAAATACATTCAATTCAAAGTGGCCCATACTTCCGCCAACAGAAACGGCAACATCATTACCGATCACCTGCGCGCAAACCATAGTCATTGCTTCGGGCTGAGTGGGATTTACTTTACCAGGCATAATAGAAGAACCGGGTTCGTTATCCGGTATTACAACTTCTCCGATTCCCGAGCGCGGACCAGAACTTAGCATACGAATATCATTCGCAATTTTAAATAATGCGACAGCCGAACGTTTCAATGCTCCTGATAATTCTACCATCGCGTCGTGCGCGGCAAGTGCCTCAAATTTATTGGGAGCAGTAATAAAAGGTAGCCCTGTTAATTCCGCGATTTTTTTTGCAACCAAAACGTCATATCCTTTAGGGGTATTTAATCCGGTTCCAACAGCGGTTCCGCCTAAAGCTAACTCACGTACTGCCTCAAGTGCATTTTTTAATGCGCGAATGCTATTGGTAATTTGCTGCGCGTAGCCGCTGAACTCTTGTCCAAGTGTTAGAGGAGTAGCGTCCATAAAATGTGTACGTCCTGTTTTTACAATTGTCTTATATTCTTCCGATTTCTTTTTTAATGTGTCGCGTAATTTTTCCATTCCCGGAATAGTAATTTCAGCCACCTGCTTGTAAGAAGCAATGTGCATAGCAGTTGGGTAAGTATCGTTACTTGATTGCGATTTGTTTACGTCATCATTCGGATGCAAAACTTTATTTTCATCCGTCAATTTTCCACCCGAAAGTACATGCGCGCGGTAAGCAATTACCTCATTCGCATTCATATTGCTTTGGGTACCCGAACCTGTTTGCCAGATTACCAACGGAAACTGATCGTCGAGTTTGTGCGCTAAAATCTCATCACAAACTTTACCAATTAAATCACTCTTCTCTTTCGATAAAACACCCAACTCGCAATTAGCCATTGCCGCGGCTTTTTTCAAATAGCCGAATGCGTGTATAATTTCCTTTGGCATGCTCGCCTCGGGTCCAATTTTAAAATTATTGCGGCTGCGCTCGGTTTGTGCGCCCCAGTATTTATCGGCAGGTACTTTTACCTCGCCCATTGTGTCGTGTTCTGTACGGTATTCCATTGTTTTATTTATTAATGTTTCCACACAGCGAAAGTAAAAAAGATTTCGGGTTTTTTACAGTTTAATTTGGGCGTTTCCCGCATTGGTAATTCTCTTCCAATTATAATTTCGGCGGGCCGGGCTTTCGCAAGTCGCAATGGCGCAGCGACATAAAGCGCCATGTGCTCCAACACCGTTGCTCAATCCCTAACGTAAATACGGCATTTTCCGGCATTAAAATTCTGCCATAATATATTACCTTTGTTTTCTTTACAAAACATGCAAACACAAATAGACATAGAAAAACTAAAATACCCCGTAGGTAAATTTAGTCCGCCGGCCGCATTCAGTACGGATGAGGTAAAAAATTTCATCACACAAATGGAAGTGCTCCCGACCTATCTGGAAGAAACCGTAAAAGGACTTTCTGAAGGAGAGCTTTTGTTTTGCTATCGTCCGGGCGGATGGAACATTAAACAAATTGTGCATCACATTGCCGATAGCCATTTGAATTTTCATACGCGCCTGCGTTTAACACTTACCGAAGAAAAACCAACTATAAAACCTTACGACGAAAATGCATGGGCAAAATTAGTTGATGGGAATAGTAATGATTTAACTTTTTCTTTGCTGATTATTAAAGGTGTTCACGGCCGCGCTGTTGAACTTTTAAAAACACTCAATGAAAAAGATTTTTCGCGCGAGTATCATCATCCCGAAAATAAAAAAGATTTTAATTTATTCTGGTTACTTGGTTTATATGCCTGGCATGGAAAACATCACGTAGAGCAAATAAAAGTTGCTTTACAACATAAATTTTAAGAATTGTGAAAACGAATTTAAGAACACATACCTGCGGAGAATTACGAATCAGTGATATTGGAAAAACAGTTGCGCTTTGCGGCTGGGTGCAAAAAAGTCGCTTAATGGGTGGATTAACTTTTGTTGATTTGCGAGACCGGTACGGAATTACACAACTTTCTTTCAATGCAGAAAACGATGCTGCACTTTCTGAAGTTGCAAATAAATTAGGAAGAGAGTTTGTTGTAGTTGCTGTTGGAGAAGTTATTGAGCGCTCAAGTAAAAATAAAAATATTGCAACAGGCGAAATTGAAATAAAAGTTGCTTCATTTAAAATTCTTAATTCCGCGATTACCCCTCCTTTCACCATAGAAGATGAAACCGACGGAGGTGATGAGTTACGAATGAAATATCGTTATTTGGATTTACGTCGTAATCCGGTTAGAAAAAATTTAGAGCTACGTCATCGCTTAGCAATTGAAACAAGAAATTTTTTAGACAAGTTGAATTTTTTAGAAGTAGAAACTCCTGTTCTTATAAAATCCACTCCCGAAGGCGCGCGCGATTTTGTGGTGCCTTCACGCGTACACGAAGGAGAATTTTATGCGCTTCCGCAATCGCCACAAACATTTAAACAATTATTAATGGTGAGTGGTTTTGATCGCTATTACCAGATTGTAAAATGTTTCCGTGATGAAGATTTGCGCGCCGACCGTCAACCGGAGTTTACACAGATAGATTGTGAAATGAGTTTTGTTGAACAGGAAGACATTCTGCAAACCTTTGAAGCTTTGACAAAACATTTATTTAAAACCGTTAAGGGAATTGATATTCCGCCGTTACAACGCATGAGTTATGCCGATGCCATGAAGTATTATGGCAACGACAAACCCGACACACGCTTCGAAATGAAATTTGTGGAGTTAAACGAAGTTGTAAAAGGGAAAAACTTTAAAGTATTTGATGATGCGGGATTAGTCGTTGGTATTTGCGCAAAAGGCGCTGCCGAATATACCCGCAAACAATTAGATGAACTTACTGAATTTGTAAAGCGTCCGCAAATTGGCGCAACAGGTTTGGTTTACGCTCGTGTTAATGCTGACGGAACTATAAAATCATCCGTAGATAAATTTTACAACGAAGAAGAATTAAAAAAATGGGCGAAGGCGTTTAATGCGCAAGCAGGAGATTTAATTTTAATTTTAGCAGGAGAGGAACAAAAAACGCGTAAGGCTTTATCAGAATTGCGTTTGGAAATGGGCACGCGTTTGGGTTTACGAGATAAAAATAAATTCTCTTGTCTTTGGGTAATTGATTTTCCTTTATTGGAATGGAATGAGGGTGATACAAATCTTTTAGAATCATTGCGCGGCCGCTGGGTGGCAAAGCATCACCCTTTTACTTCACCAAAGCCTGAAGATATTGCGCTCTTAGATACAAACCCTGGCACGGTTCGTGCTAATGCATATGATATAGTAATTAACGGCGTGGAAATCGGCGGCGGTTCAATACGTATTCATAACAAACAACTTCAGGCAAAAATGTTTGAAGTGCTTGGCTTTACTAAAGAAGAAGCGCAGAATCAATTTGGTTTTTTAATGAACGCGTTTGAATTTGGCGCACCACCTCACGGAGGCATTGCTTTCGGTTTCGATCGCTTGTGTTCTTTATTCGGCGGTGCGGATTCTATCCGCGATTTTATTGCCTTCCCTAAAAATAATGCGGGCAAAGATGTAATGATTGACAGTCCGGGCAACATAAGCGACGAGCAGTTAAATGAATTACATATCTTAGTAAAAAAGAAAGACAAAGTTTAACCTTATAAAAACTATAAAATGAAAAAAGTAATCCTCCTTTCGTTTGCATTGTTCCTCGGAACAAATTTATTTGCGCAAAAACCGGCAGCTAAAGCAAAATCTACTATTACGCCGGGGCTAAAAAGTTCTGCCTCTACTTCTGCCGGAAGCAGCACTAATGGTACGACCACTAATCCTCCTTCATGTTATGCGGGCAAGACCTGGAAATTAGCTAAGGTTGAAAAATTTGGTGTCACTAACGATCCTGGTGCTGATCAAAAAGGGGATATGTTACAATTAAATACCGACGGTACTTTTAAAATCATTTTAAAGGGGGTTGAAAAAACCGGAACTTATTCAAGAGGTGGTTGGCTAAATTTAAAACCCGCCGATGGCAGCGAAGCCTTGCCTATTAAAATTGAATCTTGCGACGGCAACACACTTAAGGCCGACTGGCGTGACGGAGATACGCACAACCACTTTACCTACGGGCTATAACAAAATTTATGGTTGAGTTTTCTGTCATCATTCCCATTTATAACGAGGAGTTAAACATTCCGAATTTACTTACGCGCTTAAGGCCCGTAGTTGAAAAAACCAGCATGAGTTACGAGTTGTTATTTATAAACGATGGCAGTAGCGATAAATCATTACAACTTATCAAAGTTTTGGCGCAAGCCGATAGTCATGTGCGCTATATTGATTTCAGCAGGAATTTTGGCCACCAGGTTGCTGTAACTGCCGGTATCGATCATTGCAAAGGAAATATCATTGCAATCATTGATGCGGATTTGCAGGATCCGCCCGAATTAATTGAAGAAATGATTGCTTTAATTAAACAGGGTAATGAAGTAGTGTATGCAAAACGTCGTTCGCGTAAAGACAAAAACATTCTGAAAAAAGCAGCATATAAAACTTTTTACCGTTTGCTTGCGCGAATTTCTAATGTGGAAGTCCCGCTTGATACAGGCGATTTCCGGGTGATGACACGCAAAGTGGCTGAGGTTTTAAAAAATATGCCCGAACAACATAAATTTCTGCGCGGACAAATTGCCTGGCTTGGTTTTAAACAAACTTTTGTAGAATACGACAGGGATGTTCGCGCCGCGGGAGAACCGGGCTATACTTATAAAAAATTATTTAAGCTGGCATTCGACGGAATAACGGGCTTCTCAAATGTTCCTTTACGCATTGCAACCATTATGGGTTTTGTTGTTTCGGGAATTTCTTTGGCGCTTATCTTATATGCGCTGGTTGGCTATTTCTTTTTTAAGAGCGAAATGCCTAAAGGCTGGGCGTCCCTGATGATTGCTATTTCATTTATCGGCGGCGTGCAGTTAATCTGCATTGGTATTATCGGGGAATATATTTCCCGTTTGCAAACCGATATCCGCAACCGCCCGCTTTATATTGTTAACGAAACAAATTGCTGATCATGCATTTGTCGGCACAACATATCTTGTTCATAACCTTCAGGTGGATAGACGCCGTTGATATTTTTTTAGTAGCCATTTTACTTTACCAGCTTTACAACATTATTAAGGGCACTCCGGCTGTTAGTGTTTTTTTAGGCATCACTACCATTTATGTTTTCTGGATTTTTGTGCGGGCTCTTGATATGAAATTATTCGGCTCTATTCTCGGAAAATTTATTGACGTGGGTGTGATTGCAATTATCGTTGTGTTCCAGCAAGAACTTCGAAGATTTTTATTATTTATCGGGAGTAGCGAATTTTTAAGTCGCAATAAATTTCTTGCACGCGTGTTTCATCCCGCAAAGAGCGGCTATGCCGAAGCTTACGCAAAAGTTGATTTTACCCCGCTTATGAAAGCTTGTTTTAAAATGAGCGAAACCAAAACCGGCGCGTTAATTGTTTTAGCGCGTAACAGCGATTTAAATTTTTACATCAACAGCGGAGAACCTGTTGATTCGGCTGCGACAGACCGAATGCTTGAAAATATTTTCTTTAAAAATTCTCCCTTACACGATGGTGCGGTAATCATTCGGGGTAACCGAATTATTGCGGCACGCTGTGTTTTGCCGGTTACGGAGAAAGAGCAATTTCCCGCGCATTACGGCATGAGGCATCGCGCGGCAGTTGGTATTACAGAAAGCACCGACGCGATTGCATTAATCGTTTCCGAACAAACCGGCGGGGTTTCTATGTCGGTTAACGGAACCATACGTTCTAATTTAAATCTTGAAAAACTTAAAGTTTATTTAGAAAAAGAAATGGGGAGATAAGCAATCTCCTAAGCTTGTAAACGTAACGCAAATGACCCAGATGATTATGATAACCGTGGATTGTTTTTTTCAACTCTCATATAAAATCTTAAAAAATCATAAGTAATCTGTGTGCCCGGAGCCGGGCATGCGTTCCTTTTTAATCGCCAATTTTTCTGAAGCTGTTAATTATTTTAGAAGCCAGCACCTCCGCAATTTTAATATTCGATTCGTGCGTCCAACCGGCGATGTGGGGAGTAAGAACAACTTTATCTGATTTTACTAAATATTTCATTGGCGCGGGCAATTTCTCAAAATCCATTTTCTCGAATGAAACGGCTTCGTACTCTAAAACATCCAAACAGGCACCCAATATTTTTCCGCTTTGTAAATTTTTCACCAGGTCCGCGGTATTCAGGTTTTTTCCCCGGGCGGTATTAATTACGTAAATATTTTTTTGGAATTTACTTATGTAAGCGTCGTTTACTAAATAATTTGTCTCTTCCGTCAATGGTAAATGAAGGCTGAGTATATCCGCTTTCTCAAAAATTTCTTCAGGGCTGCTTTCTTTCACAAAATCATTCCCGAACCCTTTTTTGTATTTATCGTAAGCCAAAATTTCAACATCAAAGCCCTGCAATCTTTTTGCGAAAGCGGCGCCCACATTTCCGCAACCTATAATCCCAACGGTTTTCCCACCTAACTCTACTCCCCTGTTCTCTTCGCGTAGCCATTTACCTTCGCGCACATCATTGTCTGCCTTTTTCAAATTATTAAAAAGCATCAGTAACATTCCCAGCGCGTGTTCTGCAACAGCATCACGATTTCCTTCGGGGGAGTTTACACAGATAATTCCTTTTTTCGTAGCATATTCCACATCAATATTTTCCATTCCCGCTCCGGCACGCGCAATGCATTTTAAGTTTGGTGCAGAGTCAATAATTTCTTTGTTGATTTTAAATTTGCTGCGGATGACTATTCCGTCATAATGCGGAATCAATTTTTTTAATTCTTCTACCGGTTTATCATAAAATAAATCGCAAACAAAACCTTTTTCTAAAAGCATTTTGTGCAGACGGGGATGATTGCTGTCTATAAATAAAATCTTTGGCATCAGAGTAAAACTCCTCGTAAAATAACACTGGCAATAGAAAAATAAATAATCAATCCGGTAACGTCAACCAGTGTTGCAACAAACGGTGCAGAACAAACAGCAGGGTCTAATTTTGCTTTCTTTAAAAAAATCGGGAAGAGCGAGCCCGCTAAATTTCCCCAAAGCACAACGCCCACCAGAGTTATTCCAACCGTTAAGCCAACTGGAATCCAGTGTTGCCCGTACACATCTATAAAAGACGACCAGATGGCGACACGTAAAAATCCAACGATTCCTAAAATTATTCCCAGTGTTAAACCAACAACTAATTCCTTCTTGAAAATTTTCCACCAATCGCGGAACGAAATTTCTCCCAAAGCCAACGCGCGAACAATAAGAGTTGATGCCTGCGAGCCGGTGTTTCCTCCGCTGGAAATAATCAGCGGGACAAACAAAGCGAGTATTACTGCTTTTGCCAAATGATCTTCAAAATAACTCATTGCGGTTGCGGTAAGGCTTTCTCCTAAAAATAAAACCACTAACCAACCCGCGCGTTTTTTTATTAATCCAAAAAAAGAAGTGGCCATATATGACTCATCGAGTTTTTCGATACCGGCCATTTTATGTGCCTCGTCGGTTTCCTCTCCGCGTATAACATCCACTACATCATCAATGGTGATGCGCCCCACCAATCTTCCTAAATTATCTACCACGGGCAATACCACCAAATCGTATTTCTGAATAATTTCTGCGACTTCTTCGGTTGAAGTATCTGTGGCAACTTTTATTACATCCTGGTCATAAATTTCTTCAATCCGGGCTATGGGGTGTGCAATCAATAATTTTTTAAGTGACAACATTCCGATAAGCTGGTCTTTTTCATTTACCACATACACCGCATACATAACACTCACATCATCGGCCTGCCTGCGTATTTCATCAATACACATACTCACAGAATCGTAATAATAAACACGCACCAATTCTTTCGCCATCAATGAGCCCGCGGTTCCCTCAGCATAATTCATCAGGTCGGCAATATCTCCCGCCTGCTCATGGTCTTCTATTTGCGCGAGTACTTCGTCCTGGATTTCTTCCGGTAATTCATTAATTACGTCGGCCGCGTCATCCGAAGCAAGGTTATCCAACTGCTCGGCGATTTCTTTGGTGGAAAGTGTGGCTAATAATTCTTCACGGAGTTCTTCGCGTAATTCAATCAGTACGGCCGATGCAGTTTCTTCATCGAGCAACTCATACAAATACGCCGCTTCCTCAAATGAAAGCTGATTGAGTGTTTCGGCAATATCCGCCGGAAATAAATCATGCAAAAGTGATTTAGCCGCTTCGATATCGCTTTTTTCTACCGATAACTTCAGTTTTTCTAATAACTCATTGCTTAGCTCGAATTGCATAAGGTGGCAAAGATAGAAAATGAATTTTTTAAAACAGCTGATATTTTTGTAAAAAGAAGGGGTTTTGCATATACTTGCATAAAATTAATTTATGCGCCGCCTTGCCTGTATTTTAATAACATTGGTTTTACTTGCGCCGAGCACCTTTTCGCAAAGTAAAAAGGGCGGGAGTATCTCTTCGTTTGACCTCCTGGAATTTAATAAACTATTGCTGAAGGGGCTGAACAAATTCAGAGTTGAGAATGGCGTGGACACACTTGATGCGCAGGAAATTTTACAAAAAGCTTCCGAAAAAAGTTCGTCTGCAATGGCAAAAGCCGAAAGAGCAGATGCAAAAGGCCTGGCTTCTACCACACCAAAAAATCTGAAAAAATCGGGAGGTTCGGGAAAGGGAGAAGAAATCATCATTGTTACGCCCAACGGAAAAGGAAAAAATCCGGCAACGCCCGAAGAAGTTGTTAAAGTTATATTGGCAAAATGGGCCGCAAGCAAAAAAGAACGTGATGTGATTTTAAAATCAAGTAACACTTACGTGGGGATCAGCGGCGAAACAGACGAAGCCGATAAAAGAATTTATATCTCTGTGGTGTTTGGAAATTTTCAGAGCTTTAATGAAGGGGCCAAGCATAAAAAAGAATTAAAAGTTCCTTTCAACACAAAATCAAAAAAGTTAAAGGATGCCGATCCGCGTAAATGCAAAAATTGCGAGAAATTTAAAGATGCTGAAGTCTTGCAAGCGGGATTAAGCGTTGAGAACGGAAAAGTTTATCTAAGTTACAACAATATAAAAAACCTGAAGCGCCTTCTTAAAAAAAGTACCGATGGTTTGGCGGTGGATATTATTCAGAAGGAACAATACAGCAAGGAAGATTATAACATCATGGATAACGCGGTGCGCAACAAGGGTGTTATGCTTAAAGTGGTGAAGAAAGATAAATTATTTTCTAAAAATTTAATCAAGCCCGAAGACCCGAAAAAGAAAAACAAAAAAGTAAATAAATTAAAAGTAGAAATGGGTGTTTTTCCGAAAGAAATTAAAGGCCCTTTTGAAATGAACCTTCTGATTGTACAAGATGGAATTGTTTGTAAAACCGTGTTGCGCAGTTATACGGAGTTTGTTGACCAGGAAAGCAACACTCCTTTTGAAATGCTCCCAATGCCCGAAAGCCTCGAGGCAAGAAAACCTCCCTTTGAGCCGCGCTCGGAAAGTTCCTTACTGAGTTTTACAATTCCGTTCGAGAAAAATAAATTTGAATTTAAAAAAGAAGATGTTCAGCCTTTTATTGACGCCTTGCAGGAGCCCGATTTTATTATTGACGGGCTATATATTTACGCGTACTCTTCAATAGAGGGAGATTCTAACGCTAACACAAAACTGCAACGTAAACGTGCGGAGAGTGTGGTAAAAGTTTTACAAGCCATGCAGCAAAATAAAATTGCACCTAATATTATGACCAACGACTCCTGGAATTTATTTGTGTTAGAAATGGAGGACGGAAAATACGACCACCTTACAAAAATGACCAAGCAGGAAGCCATTAAAACAATTAATCACACTAAAGGATTAACAGAAGAGCTCGAGCCCTTCTTGTCTAAAGAACGTTTTGCGCAAATTGTAATGGATGTCACTTACGATATAAGCGGAAGCAAAGAAGAAAAGTTTTCGGTCGTACAATTTAACCGCGCTGTAAAAGGAGGCAATATCCGGCAGGCTTACCGCATTATGGATTACATTGCCAATAAAGTATTAGAGAAAAAATATACTGAAGAAAGTTTTGATAAAATTCAAATTCCTGCAGAGAGTAAGTTTATTGGCTTGCAAATGAATAAAATTTATTACCAATATCTCCTGAGCGGAAAAGTAGTGAACGAGGAAGAATATAATGGCGTGATGGAGTTACTAAAAGCAGATGGCAGTAATACAATTATTAAATATAATTCTCTGTTTTGCAAAGTTCTGGTCGACAGTACCATTGGTGATAAAACCGCGCAAGCCGAAATGCAATTAAAAATTGATGACCTCTACAAAACCGATTTATCAAAAAACATTATTGACGCGCTGAACATCGAGTGGCAGTTTAAAATTATGGATGCGCTGGATACTTTAGAGGGTGCCGACGCGGAAAGACAAGCCTGCATTGATAAAATTAAATCTTTTTACGACTTTAAAAACGCAACCTGGCAAAACGCCGTTAAACTTGCTTACGCTTTTGCAAGGGCGAAAGACTTTAAATTCGCAGCCGGCATTTTAGAGCCATACCTGGATAAGCCGGAGGAAAAAGTTTTGTACGCCTATGTTTCAATTGCCTCGCATGTACCTGAGAAGTTTTTCTCACATAAATTTGCCAATGCGTTAAGCGAAATTAAAGCGCTCAATAAAGACAAATATTGCAAATTGTTCGGTGAGCCCTTTATGAGCTTCCAGGTTTTAGATAATCCCGCCATAAAAAAAGAATACCGGACGGCTTCCTGCCCTGAATAATTTTTTGTACCTTTATATTCTCAAAGCGTATGAAAAAAACTGCCACATATATTCTTCTTGCCATCGTTTTTATAAGCGTTGTTTCTTCTTCCTGTCGCGCACGTGACTGCCACGGACGCAAGAAAACAGTTAAAACCAATATGGGCGGCTGGCTTTAGTATGACCAATAACGACATTCTTAAAAAATTACGCGTTGCTCTACATCTCAGGGATGATGATATTATTAAAATTTTAAAGCTGGTTGATTTCAATATTTCCAAAAGCGAACTCGGGGCTTTATTCCGCGCCGAAGATCATCCAAATTATGTCGAGTGCGGCGAACAGATTTTACGCAACTTTTTAAACGGGCTTGTTATACATTTACGCGGGCCTAAAAAAGAAAGTTAATCCAAAACGATTCTTTTTTCTATACTCTTTTGTTAATTAACAACAAAACTATACGCATTACAAATTAATTGTAGTACATTTCCTTTACAAATGTGTGCAAAAAAAATTGTTCCAACAGCGGGTTTGTCTATCGGGTACTTTCCGGGGTTGGATGTATTGCGTTTTATTTGCGCAACCGGGGTAATTTTTCATCACACCGCAAAACAACTTTTTGAGAGGGGTTTAATTGCTTCATCTGTTGCCTCACAAATCTTAGCCGGTCCTTTTTTCCTGAATGTATTTTTTATTATCAGTGGGTTTTTAATCAGCGCCATTTTAATGAAAGAGAATGAAAGCGGCAAATACAATTTAAAAAACTTTTACCTGAGGCGCATCATTCGCATATGGCCTCTTTATTTTTTTATTGTGTTGGTACTTATTGTACTGGTTCCTTTGTTAAAACACAGTCCTTCAGAAATTATTAAAACAAACGCCTTTTACGCCCTGGGCTTCTCTGTCAATTTTCAATTGATGATTAATGAAACTGCCAAAACCTACTCTGTCTTGTGGTCAGTTTGTATAGAGGAGCACATTTATTTACTTCTTCCCTTTCTTCTTTTTGTTTTCAGGAAAAATTTTAAGATACTTTCTCTCTTTTTAATTTTTCTCGGACTGGCTTCGTGGTTCTACTTCAGTTATCTTCACTCGTCGGGCAGGGGCTTCGCCCCCTATTTTAACTGTCTTTGCTATTTTTATTATTTCGGCTTAGGTATGTTTCTTGCACTTTTTCATTCGCAAATTGCTTCTATAAAATTAAAATCGCTTTTTAGTATTCCCGGGCAACTGGTTATATGCTCCTTACTTGTTTTATATGTTTTTAGTTTTTTGCCAGGGGGAGTTTATGCTTTTCCTGTTTGGCTTTTGTTGTGCGGTTTTTTTGGTGCCTATGTGGTGGCCGCAGCAAGCCGCACAAATTTCATTTTTAAACTTCCTCTTGTTCCTTCACGCTTTACAGGGAATATTTCTTATGCCATGTATTTAGTTCACACTGTAATTATCAATGTGCTTATAAATTATTTGCTCAAAAAAAATATTCATCCTGAAGGTGCTGCCGTGGTGTTATGGATTCCCCTCATAGCAACATTGTTCAGCATAGTAATTGCGACACTTCTTTATTATTTGTACGAAAGACCATTTCTTAAACTTAAAAAGAAATTCAGTTCTGTGGCAAACAAATAAAATTTGTATCTTTCCTTCCTCAAAAAAAAATTATAATGAAAAAACATTTTCTTCTTTTGGTGCTCGTCGCGCTTGGTTTCTGCGCAATTGCACAAACTTTAAAGCCTGCCGACGCCCTTCCTCTCGACCCGAAAGTTCGTGCCGGCATTTTACCCAATGGGATGAAATATTATGTGCGTCATAATGCAAAACCCGAAAAGCGTGCCGAATTAAGACTCGCGGTTAACTCAGGGAGCACCATGGAAAACGACGACCAGCAAGGGCTTGCTCACTTTGTAGAGCACATGGCTTTTAACGGCTCAAAAAATTTCAAGAAAAATGATTTGGTAAACTATCTTGAGGGAATCGGTACAAAATTCGGTCCCGATTTAAACGCATACACCAGTTTTGATGAAACCGTTTACATGCTGCAAATACCAACCGAAAAAGAAGACGTTTTTAAAAAAGGCTTTTTAATTTTAGAAGACTGGGCTCATAATTTAAGTTTTGACAGCGCCGAAGTAGAAAAAGAGCGTGGGGTTGTTACTGAAGAGTGGCGATTAGGACAGGGCGCTTTTGAACGCATGAGCCGTAAGTACTGGCCCGTAATGTTTAAAGACGCGCGTTATGCCGAGCGTTTTCCTATTGGTAAACCCGAGATTTTAAAAGGCTGTAAGCAAAGTGTGTTGCGTCAATATTACGCCGATTGGTACCGCCCCGATTTACAGGCAATAATTGTTGTTGGCGACGTAGATGTAGATGCGGTAGAAAAATTAATTAAAGAACAATTTTCTAAAATTCCCGTTGTAAAAAATCCACGCCCGTTAAAATCATGGCCCGTTCCCGACCAGAAAGGCTTGCGTGTAAGTGTTGTGAGCGATAAAGAATCGCCTTACAATATTTTACAAATGCTGTATTTCAGTGAACCTGAAAAAACAAAAACGTACGGCGATTTTCGTCAAAGTTTAAAATATGAATTGTTTAACGGAATGATCAGCGGCCGCCTGAGTGAGCTTGCAAAAAAACCGGACGCTCCTTTTATGTTTTCAGGCGCGGGCTACTCTTCCATACTCAGAAACAAAAACGCATATGCCGGCTTTGCTTTGTTTCCGAACGGAAAAGCGGATAAAGCGCTTGAAGCTGTTGTAACAGAGAACGAACGAGTAAAACGTTTTGGCTTTACCACCACCGAATTTGAAAGGATGAAAAAGCAAATACTTACCAAAACAGAACAGGAATATAATGAGCGCGACAAAACCGAATCAAAACAATTGGTTGGTGATTTGGTACAACTCTTTTTGACCGGAGAAGCAGTACCGGGTGCTGAAAATGAATTTACTTATTTAAAAGAATTAATCGGTGGAATTACCCTGGAGGAAGTAAACTCTCTTGCAAAATTATGGATACGTCCTAAAGGAGAAAACGGAATGAGTGTGTTGATGATGGCAGAGAAAGACGGAAATAAAATTCCTACCGAAGAAGAAGTGCGTACTGTTTTTGAAAAAGCAGAAGGCTCTCAAAACATAGAGGCTTATCAGGATAAAGTAATAAACGAACCTCTTGTTCCAATAAAACCTAATGGACAAAAAGTAATGACCGCAACAGATAAGGGCCGCGGTATTACCGAATGGGTATTGGGTAACGGAACAAGAATATTACTTAAACCAACCGATTTTAAAGATGATGAAATTATGATGTCGGCATTCAGCTGGGGTGGAACAAGTTTATACAGCGATAAAGATTTTCCTTCGGCCAATGCAAGTAATGCGGCTCAACAGCAAATGGGTTACGGAAAATTTGACGGTACCGCTTTAGAAAAATATTTGCAGGATAAAAATGCTTCGGTTTATGCGGGCGTCGGTGAATTAAACGAAACTATGAACGGAAGTTGTGGCAAAAAAGACCTTGAAACAATGTTGCAATTAACGTATGCCGCATTTACTATGCCGCGCAAAGATTCATTGGCGTTTCTGGCGTTTTTACAAGTGCAAAAAGGTTTTTTACAAAACTCCGCCTCTGACCCCAATAGTGTGTTTAATGATTCTATCCGTTATATTTTATCCGGCAAAAATATCCGCATGAAGCCTGAAACGGAAGAAGATGTGAAAAAAATAAATTTCGGCCGCACTTACGAAATTTACAAAGAGCGTTTTTCTGACCCCACAGATTTTACTTTTACGTTTGTGGGAAGTTTTAATCTGGATTCTATCAAACCTTTAATTGAGGCTTACATTGGTGGAATTTCTGTGCCCGCCAGACACGAGGTTTGCAAAGATTTAAAAATAAAATCTTTAAAAGGAGAGTATTCAAAAACATTTAAGAAAGGAAACAATCCGCGCAGCAATGTACAATTAATCTGGACCGGGGAAATTGCCTATACACGTAAAAATCGTTTCGAAGCAAGGGCGCTCGCAAATCTTTTAAATATTAAACTGCGTGAAAACTTACGCGAAGATAAAGGAGGCGTTTACGGCGTAGGAATCGCTCCTTCCTTCGAACATTTCCCGAAAGGTGCTTATAAATTTGTTTGCCGCTTTGCCTGCGCGCCGGACAATGTGGAAAAACTTATTGGCGCCGCTAAAGATGAAATCAATGATGTAAAGAAAAACGGTTGCAATGAACTTAACCTCGGCAAAATAAAAGAAACGCTTTTAAAAGAGCGCGAAACACAATTAAAAGATAACGGCTTCTGGCTTTCGTATATAACACAAGCCGACGCATATAAAGAATCCGTTAATGATATCGATGAGTATAACGCGTGGGTAAACGCTTTAAAGGGTGAAGATTTTAAACGCCTTGCCAATTTTTATTTTAATGATAAAGAATTTAAACGCTTTGTACTGAATCCGGAAAAATAATTTTTCTGATTTTCAATGAATTATGCGGGACTTTGAGTAAGTTCCGCTTTTTTTGTTTCCGGAAATTTGCGTAACCAAAAGGTTTCACATATATTTGTAACCGATTAGTTACATATGAATAATTTTCCCTAATGAGAAGAGATGTATTTCAGGCCATAGCAGACCCAACCAGGAGGGAAATACTGAATATTGTGGCCCACAAGGCGTTGAATTTAAATTCCGTGGCAGAGCAATTTGATATAAGTCGTCCCGCCATTTCCAAACACATAAAAATTTTAACCGAGTGCGGCCTCATTATAATTAAACAACAGGGCCGCGAAAGGTTTTGTGAAGCGAAACTGAAAAAACTGAACGAGGTTTCCGATTGGGTAGAACAATACAGGAAGTTCTGGGAAGACAAACTGGATTCGCTGGAAATTTATTTAGAAAAATTACAATCAAAAAATAAACATCAAACTAAAAATAAAAAACATGGCAGAAAAAAATGAATCTAAAGAATTTATTATTACGCGCATATTTAATGCGCCGCGTCAATTAGTATGGGACGCCTACACCCAGGAAAAACATATGTTGCAATGGTGGGGCCCTAAAGGCACCAAAATGATCATTGGTAAGATGGATTTACGTCCACAGGGCATTTTCCATTACGGACTTCAAATGCCTGATGGAAATACGATGTGGGGTAAATTTGTTTTCAGGGAGATTGTTCCGATTGAAAAATTAGTTTTTGTGGTTTCCTTCTCTGATAAAGATGGTGGTTTTACCCGTCACCCAATGGCGCCAACCTGGCCTTTAGAAACACTTTCATCAACCACTTTTGAAGACCTGGGAGATAAAACAAAAGTTACTGTAAACTGGAAAGCTATCAACGCGCCGGAAGATGAATGCATTTTATTTGATGCGAGCCACGAAAGCATGAGTTTTGGCATGGAAGGATCTTTTGAACAACTTGAAACTTATTTAAAAACAATTGTTTAATTAAATGATGTCTGCAAAAAAAGAAACCGCAAACCGTGAATTATTAATTTCACGACTACTCAATGCCCCACTCGAATTAGTATTTAAAGTTTTTACTGAACCGGAACACATAAAAAACTGGTGGGGCCCGAATGGATTTACCAATACCATTTTTAAAATGGATGTGAAACCGGGAGGAATTTGGGAATTTATAATGCATGGCCCCGACGGGACAGATTATAAAAACAAAAGTGTGTTCAAGGAAATTGTTGTCCCCGAAAAAATTGTGTTCGACCATATAAGCGGACCAAAATTTGAAACAACAATAACTTTTACAGAGCAGGGCGACAAAACACTTCTTTCGTGGAGAATGTTATTTGAATCGGCAGATGAATTACAACAAGTAATTAAAACATTTAAAGCCGACGAGGGTTTAAAACAAAACATCGAAAAACTCAGCGCTTATTTGCAAGTACAACTTAAAATTCACAAACAATTAAAAACAAAAAACATGGCAAGAACAAGCACTTATCTTAATTTCCCGGGAAATACCGAGAAAGCATTTAATTTTTACAAATCCATTTTTGGCGGAGAATTCGGTGGAGGTGGATTGCAATGCTTCGGCGATATTCCTCCTGTTGAAGGACAGCCTCCTTTGTCTGCAGATGACAAAAAATTAATTATTCATGCCGAACTGGAAATTACAGGCGGGCACATTTTAATGGCTACAGACGCTCCCGAAAGTATGGGCTTTACAGTAACACAGGGGAATAACATGCACATCAACCTTGAGCCCGAAACAAGAAAAGAAACCAAAAAATTATTTGACGCACTATCGGGTGGGGGCAAAGTAACTATGGAGCTTATGGATATGTTTTGGGGTACTTATTTCGGAAGTTGTACCGATAAATTCGGAATCAATTGGATGTTTAACTGCACCGAAAAAAAATAACCGTACGCTTGCTTTTGTTTCAAATACCTTATCTTTGAAACAAAAGCGAGTTTATGAAAAATTTTTCTTTTTTCTGTCTTCTATTAATTGCCTCGCTTTCGTGTTGCACAAACGCGGAAAAACCCAAAGAAACAAGTGATGTATCATTAAAAAAAGACTCTCTCGTTTCTGAGCTCGACACGTTTTACATAGGACAAAAATTGTTTACGGTTTTTCCTGCTTCCAAAGAAGATTTTGATAAAATTCCCGAGCCCGTACGTTGCGATACTTCTGAAAAAAATAATTTATTTAAAGATTCTGCTTTCGTTACCAGGCTTGGCGGAACTTTAATTTTAAATTGTAAAGACAAAGAAACCATTGTTTTTAAAAACAATCCGAAAGAGGGCTATGAAGAATATGCCGACTATACCTATCTCGGAAAAATTCCGGATATAAACCAATATTTGATTTTAGGTTCTTTTCATGAGTCCTTCAGTTATTTGTTGGTTAATCCCCTTTCCGGCGATACAACCTTTATTTGCGGAGAACCGGTATTCAGTCCCGATAAAAAATATTTTATTTGCGGCAACACCGATTTAATTGCGGCCTTTGTAATTAACGGTTTCGATTTATACGAAATAAATGGAAAAAAAATAAAACTTGTCGGGCGCAGGGAATTAAGTAAATGGGGGCCGGAAAAAATTAAATGGATAGATAATTCTTCTTTACTTATTGAGCGCTCTGTGTTGGACACCACCAAACAAGAGATGACAAGAACCGACTACATTAAGCTGATACTGAAATGAAAGATTTTAAAAAATACTACTTATTGAGTGCCACGCCCGAAGAGGTTTACATTGCTTTAACAAATCCGCTTACCATAAAACTATGGACCAACGAAGAGGCAGAAATGAGCACAGAGCCGGGCAGTGAGTTTTCTATAATGGGTGACAGTATCGTTGGAAAAAATATTGAGTTTGTAGAAAATAAAAAAATTGTACAGCAATGGTATTTCGGTGAGCAGGAAGAAGAATCTATTGTAACAATAAAAATTCATCCTCACGCCGAAGGAGCTTCGGTTGAGTTGCGACACAGCAATATTCCCGACGAAACATTTGACGATATTGTTGAGGGGTGGAACAGTGCCTACTTCGGTAGTCTGCAGGAATATTTTTAATATGGGCTTTAAGCATAAAGTTTTTGATGCCTGCCTTGCTCTGTTAGAGGAAAAAATTAATTCTCTCAAAAAGATTTTATCCGAACTGGAAGAAGGTTCACAAAACGACAGCAAAAGTTCTGCCGGCGATAAGCATGAAACGTCGCGAGCTATGATGCAATTAGAGCAGGAAAAAATAAGCAAGCAATTAAAAGATTTATTGGAACAAAAATCTCAATTGAAAAAAAGTGGAAGTCTTGTTAAAACGAATAACGGGTTTTTATTTTTAAGCATTCCTATGGGGAAGGTAGTTGTGGATGAAACCGGTATCATGGCCATTTCTCCTCAATCTCCTCTGGGATTAAAGTTGTTCGGGCTTAAGGCGGGCGATAAAACAGAAATTAACGGAACATTTTATTTAATTGAAAGTGTTGAATGAAAAAATCAGTGGCAATAATTGGCTGTGGCCCGGCGGCGTTAATGTTGGCCTGTATGCTTGATGAGAATAAGTTTGATATTATTATCTACGAAAAAAACGTCGCTCCGGCACGTAAATTTTTAGTCGCCGGTGACGGAGGTTTTAATTTAACCCATTCCGAAGAGCTTGAAAATTTTATTTCCCGCTATACACCTGCTTCCTTTATCGAAAAAAGTTTACGCGCTTTTACAAATAATGATTTACGCGAATGGTTGAAAAAAATCGGAATAGAAACTTTTGTGGGCAGCAGCAAAAGAGTTTTTCCGGTAAAAGGAATTAAGCCCATTGATGTTTTAAATGCTATTTTAACTGAATTGAAACGAAAAAATGTTTCTGTAAAAACTTTACACGAATGGAAAGGTTGGAACAAAACCGGAGAATTACTTTTTGATGTTAAGGGTGCAGAAAGTAAAGTTGTCGCTGATATTACTGTTTTTTCATTGGGCGGGGCCAGCTGGAGTAAAACAGGAAGTAATGGCGCCTGGACAAAATTCTTTGAGGAGAAAAAAGTAAAAATAATCCCTTTTCAAGGCTCTAACTGCGCTTACGAAATTAAATGGGATAAAGCTTTTCTTTCTCAATGGGAAGGGAAATCTTTAAAAAATATTTCTCTTTCTTGCGGCAACTCCGAAAAGAAAGGAGAATTGGTGATTACTAAATTCGGAATTGAGGGCGGGGCTGTTTACGCTTTAAGTCCGCAAATAAGAAAACAATTAGAAGAAAATAAATCTGCTCGGGTTTTTGTAGATCTTAAGCTCACTCTGTCCGTCGCCGAAATCAAAAATAAATTATCTCAAAAAAGTAAAAGCAATTTAACACAACTAATAAAAGAAGAACTAAAATTAGATGGATTACAGATTGCTTTATTAAAATCGGTTTTAATCAAAGAAGAATTCACAAATATCGAAAGGCTCTCCGAAAAAATAAAACATTTGCCGCTAACGATTTTATCTGCAGCGCCCATGGATGAAGCGATCTCAACCGTTGGTGGAATTTCGCTTGAAGAAATAGACGAAACCTTTCAGCTGAAAAGACTGCCCGGCAATTACGTAATTGGCGAAATGCTCGATTGGGATGCGCCCACCGGGGGTTATTTGCTACAAGCTTGTTTTAGTATGGGGCACCAAGTGGCCCAAACACTTAACGTCTTAAAGTAAATAACCACCTAAATTTATTTCAGTTTATCCGCCTGAGCATGCGCATCCGCCATTACCTTATCTGCTTTCGCATTTGCTTCGTCAGTAACCTTCTGTGCTTTTTGCTCCGATTGCTTTTTAATTCCTTCCGCGATTTTCTTCGCGGCGATTTTTTGCAAAGGGCCGCTGGCGGAATTATTTACCGAGTCGGCCGAAACAGTTCCTTGTTTACGAATATCGTCAGCTAATTTTGCGCCCTGTGATTTAATGTCGTCGGCAACTTTCTGAGCATCAGTCAATATTTTCTCAGCTTGTTTAGACGCTTCGGCTTTAGCGCCCTTTACCACTTCGTCTTTCTTCTGCTCTATGACCTCTTTAACCTGATTTTTCACTTCATTCTTCACATCCTTCATCGCGTCTTTCAGACCGGTTTTTACTTCGGGTTTTGTAACTGTTCCTCCTATTAAAGCGGTAACATGAACTTTATCGGGCAATGTTCCGTTTGCAGTTCCACCCGTTGCCGCGTTTGCTTTGCTTAACCAACCTTGTATCATTTGTTGTCCCTGGTTGCTCATTAATTTAGTCGGCAACTCCATCACCCAACGGTAATCAATCGTTTGGTCAAACCCGGTAGAACCGCTTATCTCAACCGGTATATCCGAAATTTTTGTGTTGAATGGTTTTGTGTGCATGCGCCCGTCTTTAAACTCGTATTCAAGAGAAACATCATTGAGGTTTACTTTTTTCAGTTTATTTAAATGAAGCGCTTCGTCAACTTTTGTAAACGGAGGAAAATCCTCTATAGAAACCGATTTTGTTTTTAATGTTCCGCGTCCGCTCATTGTGTTCATGTCGGGCGTCATGTCCGTTTTAAGAATCGCAGTAAAATCATTCAGCGTTGTGCTGAATTTTCCGCGGGCCGATTTTGCTATTGGCGCTAATTTCTCAACTGTAACAAAAGCGTTCGAAGTTTTATGAATATCAAAATCTGAAACACTCAAATTAAAACTTACTTCCGGTTTCATTTTGTTTTTGGTATCATAATAGCCGTTCATTATCATAGATCCGTCTAACAGATTCATTTTTAAGTTTGTCATAACGGCGCGTGCATTTCGAACCACAACTTCCCCAACCATATTTTTAATGTCGAGTTTATCGTAAATCACTTTGTCTATATTGATGTTTAAAACGAAATCAATATTACGCGGAACTTCAACAACAGTCATTGGTGACGCGGTAGTAGTCGTTGTTGGAGCTACAGTTGCCGTTGGACTTCCCATTAATTGATTTATATCCATCAACGAAGAGTTGAGCGCGAATTTTCCCTTAATTAAACTATCCCGGAAAATGTATTGCATAAAGTTTTCGATTTTTCCATTCGCTTTAATATCGCTGTTATCCATTTTACTATCGAATGAAGCAAGTTCAACAAATTGCGGAGTAAAGTTTAATTTCATTTCATTAATCATTATATCATAGCCAAGACTTGCGGTTGTATATTTTATTTTATCAACTTCAACCGTTCCTTGCGCGTCAAACTCTTCGTATTTCTTATTGGTAATGCTGCTCATTTTTCCTTTTAGTTTTACGTCGGCAGTAACTACTCCGCTCATATCGTCGGTTTTTTCTAAAAGAATAAATTCTTTCACACTACTTAAATCCACCTTACCTTTTACTTCCCCGTGCAAATTCGGATCGGAAACCGGTGTGCGTACATGCATAACCATGTCAACAGGATTTCCGGCCATTTCTATATGGAGTTTTTCTACGTCGATTGTTGTGGCATCGGGTTTGCCGTTGAGGTTTTCAACATCCGCTTTTATGTTTATGTTGTTGACAGATTTTGGCAGCGAAGGATATTTAAACATCGCCTGAGAAATTTCTAAATGCGTCCCGAACGCAGGCATCGTGGATTTGTTGTAAGTTCCTTTTACGTATCCGTTAAGAGCAAGTTTTCCGGCTGTTTGTACATTGGCAAAATCTTTTGAGTAAACCGCAGGAATTAAAGAAAGGATATTTTTAAATTCGGTTTGTTTACACAGGAACTTCATGTCCATATTTATATTGCTGTCGGGTATAGCAACAAAACCATCAATACCCAGGCCGAGTTCGTTAAAATTAAATTCGTTTTCTTTAAATGTAAATTTCATGTTCGGCATATCGGCATCCAAATTCATTTTTAATTTTACATGCATGTTTTTTGCATAAGCAACCCCGCCCATAGAAAAATTCATCTGTTGAATTTCGGAGATGATTCCCAGTAAAAAATTATCCTGCGTAAAATCGCCCTTTAAGTTAAAATCAAAATCGTTCAGCGAGGCGCTCATATTACCCTGCATATCATTGTAAGAAATTTTCGCACCGGTAATTTCAAATTTCTTCAGATTCATTTTAAATTTTGTCGGAGAAGATGCCTTCGCTGCTTTAGTCGTGTCGGCCGACGGTTTTGCAATATCCCAATTAGCTTTGCCATCGTGCATTACAATGGCATTTATTTTCGGTTCGGTTAAAATAATTTCCTTTATTTTAATCTGATCCCCTTTAATCACACTCATTACATTTACATCGAGTTGCAATTTTTTCAAATAGGCCAGCGTGTCTTTTTCAAAAGCTCCTGCTCCCACTACACTTACGTTGTTAATGGAAAAACGAAAATCAGGAAAAGAAGAAAAAATAGTTAAATCAAATTCGCCGAAATCTATTTTGGCGTTTAAATTATTATTCGCTTCATCTTTTGCCAGCTGAATTAATTTACCCTTAAATAAAAAAGGTAAAGCAATAATTAAAACAATCAGTATTAATAAACTGATTCCAGTCCATTTGAGAAATTTTTTCATTTTGTTGTTGTTTGTCCGGCGCGAAGTTAGCGGAAATATATTCTACCGAAAAGTCTTACTTCGTAATTTCAGTAATTTCTTTTTCATAAAACCCTCCGTTATAAGAAATAAGAGCTTTTGTTGGAGATGTGGCCAGGATAACTCCTTTTACTTTTTTTCTTCGTTTTTTAAAAACCACTTCATCACCGGCATTAAACCCGTTTGTTTGCTTGTCCTTTGAGTAATACAACAAAGCCTGGTCAACTGCCACGGTTTTAGAATTTTTTGTAAACTCAAGATAGACAAATCCCTGTTCGTCAAACCCTGTGATTATAAATTCATTAAAAGTAAAAGGTGTTTGGTTTTGTCCGTCGTAGTTCATGTAGATGGTTTCCCCCACGAAAAAAGAGTCCGTTTCGGTTTTATAAAACGATATAACCGGTCCTTGTATTTGGGCGGGCCCGGAAAAAGGGTTGTCGCTCATGATATCCGCGCTCACCATGACCTCGTTTGTGATAACTATTGCAAAGAAAAAAAATGTTTTTCTGAAATCTACCGTAAAATTTGCATAGTATTCTCCTTTGGCAAGCGGCCAGTTTTTTTCGAGGTCTTGTTTTGCATTATGCACAAGCGCAACGTATTCTCCGCCGCCAAAACCTAAAACTATATTTGTTTTTGCATGGCCATAGGCGGTGCGTACGTGTTTGTCGTTTGCAGATAACAGCGGGCCCGAGCTTATTGCGCCGTTGTGAAAACTGGCACACGAAACAAGGAAAAAAAGAAAAGGAAAAATAAAAAGAATCGTGGTTCTTTTCATGAGGTTTATTTATGGCGAATTTAAAGTAAAAAAGGCTTTCCTGTACAAATAAAGTTCTTAAAATTGTTATTGTTTGTTATCGCCGCGCGAAATCTCCTTTCATTTGAAGATTCAGCGCGTTTTTATCATCAAGCACCACATAATCACGTTTTCTTATAATAAACTTTTGATTTATAATAACCCGCCTTTTAAGTTCGCTGAGTTTTTTATGGCAATAATATATTTTTCCGTCTTTTTTAGCATAGGCGGTTACATATTGCTGATTGATCGGAATACAGTCGCAACCCCTTATGTCAAATTTTCTCGGCCGGAATTTTTTCATGAGTAGTACGCTTTCTCCTCCGTTGATATAAACTTTTGCATTCCTTACAACGCGTGTTTTTATAAATGTTTTTCGTTTTACAAGTCCGCCTAATGGTTTTGGTAAAAAATCCAAATTAAGTGAAATAACCGGATCTGACATTTTAAATTCAAACTTTTGTGCGTCAGGTTTATATTTTATTTTTTCGTTTCTCTTTTCCCAACCAACGTTTTCTTTGTCTTTATCAGTTTTCATCTGGTAAAGATCAAAAGCGGTGTCGGCGGAGATTTTAGGAATACGTATAGTTAAATCTTTTTTAGGCTTTAGCTTAACGGGGTTTCCGTTCTTGTCGGTTATTCTTAGTTTAAGCATTCCTCCTGTGGAAAGGCATTGCCCGTTGGCGGTTTGCGTAAACATATCGTTTTGTATCATTTTGTCTTTATCAAAAAACTCTTCGGCATCAATTTTTATTTCGCTCAATTTAACACCATCGAGTGAACAACCCGCTATTTCTATTTCTGTGCCATCCGGCAAAACAATTATTGTGTCACGCTCGTCACAATCTTTTTTTGGTTTGGTTTCCGGCGGAATTACTGCCGCGGATTCTTCTGTTTTTATTTTTAGGATGAGAAAAAGTTCAACTTCGACCCTTCTGTTTTTTGATCTTCCAGCTATTGTTGTGTTGGTTGCGGCGGGTTGTTCTTCACCAAAACCTTTTGTTTTATATGTTTTGTAACGGAGATTAAGGGTCTTTAATAATTCATCTGCTTTGTCCGCTCTCTTTTTGGAAAGCCTTAAATTACTTTTAGCGCTTCCTTTATCGTCAGCAAATCCATTTACTGAAATAACGGAAATATTTTCGGCCAGCATGCTCCATTTAATTACAGAGTCTTTAAACTGGTTGTAGTTGCGGGGTATTTTTTTTCCGGAATTATAATAAAAAACAAATTTTCTTGTTTGTGCCGATAAAGTACATGTAAGCAAAAGCAACAGGATTATTGTCGTTCTCATAGAACAAAACGACAATTTTTTTAAAATATTGTGATACCTAACCTTGTACTTTCGCAAATCCGCCTTTAGCATACTCTCCACCGGTTAATTTATCTTTAATAGCAGAAAAAGCTTCAACGGTATATTTTACATCTTCAAGTGTATGAACGGCGGTTGGAATTAAACGTAAAATAATTTGTCCTTTAGGAATAACAGGATATACTACAATCGAACAAAAAATATTGTATTTCTCACGTAAATCAAAAGTAAGATTGGTTGCTTCGTTTACGGTTCCATTTAAATATACCGGTGTTACAGGCGTAGTTGTGGTTCCGATATTAAAGCCGGCTTCTTTCAATCCGCTTTGTAGTGCGTTGGTAATATCCCAAAGTTTTGTTTTTAATTCGGGGTGATTTCGGATTAATTCTAATCTTTTTAAAGCGCCTTCTACCAATGGTAATGGTAAAGATTTTGCAAAAATCTGCGAGCGCATATTATAACGAAGGAAATTTACTACCTCTTCGTCCGATGCAATAAACCCGCCAATCATTGCAAAACTTTTTGCAAATGTGCCGAAGTAAATATCAATACCGTCCTGGCAACCCTGTTCTTCTCCTGTGCCGGCTCCGGTTTTTCCCATTGTGCCCAACCCGTGAGCGTCATCTACAAATAAACGGAATTTATATTTTTTCTTTAACTCAACTATTTCTTTCAGTTTACCCTGGTTTCCGCTCATTCCGAAAACTCCTTCTGTAATAACTAATATCGAACCGCCGGTTTCTTCAGCTAATTTAGTGGCGCGCTGTAATTGCTTTTCGCAACTCGCCATATCATTATGTGTATACACAAAGCGTTTACCCATGTGCAGGCGCACACCATCTAATATACAGGCGTGCGATTCCGCATCGTATACAATAACATCATGCCTGTCAACCAAACAATCAATCGCACTGGCCATAGCCTGGTAACCAAAGTTTACGAGTATAGAATCTTCTTTATTTTCAAAAGCCGCTAATTCTTTTTCTAATTGTTCGTGCAGGTTAGTATTTCCACTCATCATACGCGCGCCCATAGGCATGGCAAAACCATATTTTGTTCCTGCCTCTGAGTCTGCTTTACGAACTTCCGGGTGATTGGCTAATCCTAAATAATTATTCAGGCTCCAGTTAAGACGCTCTTTACCACGAAACAACATTCGCGGACTGATATCCCCTTCCAATTTAGGAAAAGTGAAATATCCGTGACTTTCCTTAGAATAACGGCCTATCTCGCCCATATTCTTTTTAATTTTATCAAACAAGTCCTGCATACAAAAAATTTATAAGACAAAGTTAGTAAACCCTGTTTAAAACCCTATAAAAAGATGTTTATTTCTGTGGTTGATAATTTTACTTATCAGTCATTTGGACATTAAAAAACCTCATGTCCTGTTTAAAACTATCAATTAATTTTTTCTGTTTTGTTCATTGCTTTTTATAGGACGGTTTTATTTGTTAAAAGCCGGTTTTCACCGAAAATCTTGTGGCCAAGTCTTAACATTTTGTACAACTCAATGAGCTGTGCTTTTAGTATTAAGTTATCAGTATTAACTCTTATTAACATCATTTAATAACCTATATTAATTCCTGTTTTCCAAGTAAATAGTTAATTTTATACCCTGTATAAATTGTTAATGGAATCTTAATTTCCGATATAAAAAATCAAACTAATTAATTTTATTAACGGAATTAACACTTATAGTATTAATAATATTAAATTTTAAAAAAAGAATATGTATAGTGTAGATAAGGGATATGTTGAGGAAGTGATTGATGCAACAATTGATATATTTGAAGAAATAAAGTCACTGAAGCGCCGGAAAAATGTTGTGTTACTGGCGCATTACTACCAGGATGCCGATATACAGGATATTGCAGATTTTATTGGTGACAGTTTAGGCCTGGCGCAGGAAGCACAAAAAACAAAAGCCGATATTATTTTATTTGCCGGAGTTCACTTTATGGCTGAAACAGCGAAAATTTTAAATCCTGATAAGAAAGTTTTAATTCCGGATTTAAATGCCGGATGTTCATTAGCAGATTCATGTCCGCCCGAAAAATTTTCTGTTTTCAAAAAACAAAACCCGGATCATCTTGTAATTTCCTATATTAATTGCAGTGCCGGAATAAAAGCTTTATCAGATATAATATGTACATCAAGTAACGCTGTACAAATTGTAAATAGTTTACCTAAGGAACAGAAAATAATATTTGCACCGGATAAGAATTTAGGGGCTTATATAAATAAAATTTCGGGAAGAAATATGTTGTTGTGGAACGGAACCTGTATGGTACATGAAATTTTCTCATTAGAGAAAATCGTAAAATTGAAAATACAGCATCCGAATGCACAACTAATTGCTCACCCTGAATGTGAAGCGGTAGTTTTAGAAAAGGCGGATTTTATAGGAAGTACAACTGCACTTTTAAATTATTCTAAAAACTCAGATTGTAAAGAATTTATTGTTGCAACAGAAACAGGGATTTTACATCAAATGATAAAATTATCGCCGGGAAAAACTTTTATACCTGCACCACCCGATAATTCCTGCGCCTGTAACGATTGCCCTCATATGAAGTTGAATACTATTGAGAAAATATACCTCACATTAAAATATGAAAAACCCGAATTAATACTTGAAAAAAGCCTTTTAGAAAGCGCAAAAAAGCCTATCTTGCGCATGCTTGAATTATCGGCAAAATTCGGATTATAATTTATGCGCAAAATTTACCTTATATTTTTTCTTTCTGTCAGCATTTTACCGGTTTTACATGCACAAAATCCGGTAAATCCGAACGGATATAATATTTTTTATTATGATAACGGAAACAAATCTTCTGAGGGCGGAATGGTTAACGGTAAGCCGGAAGGATACTGGAAAAATTATTATGAAACAGGAGTTTTAAAAAATGAAGGAAATCGTAAAAATTTTCAGTTAGACAGTGTTTGGAAATTTTATAATGATAAAGGAAAAATTACTAAAAGCATAAATTATTCAGAAGGAAAGAAAAATGGGGTTACCAATACTTTTGATACAGCGGGATTTATCAGCTCAAAAGAAAACTATATAGCCGATGTAAAGCAAGGATTGTCCTATAATTTGTATAAATCTGGAAATACAAAACAAAGCATTCCTTATAAAAACGGCCGTGCCGACGGAATTTCTTATGTGTATTCGGAAGATTCGCTTATAACCGCCATTATAAAATACAAAATGGGTTATATTGAAAAGCAGGAAAAAATTAATCAAACCGATGCAGAAGGAAATAAACAGGGTTTATGGAAAGAATTTTATCCCGACGGAACTGTAAAAAAAGAAACGCGCTATAAAGACAATACGATCGACGGTTATGTAAAAGAGTATGATAAAAAAGGTGATCTATCGGAAATGAAAAAATTCAGTTACGGTAAAGAAGTAAAAAACGCTCCCGAATTAGCCAAGCCCGATATTTTTAAAGCCTATTTTGAAGACGGAAATGTGCGTTATGAGGGATTGTATTTAAACGGAATGCCGTTGGGCACGCACTATAAATTCCATTTATCAAAACGTTGTGATTCGGTAAGAGTTTATGACGATAGTACTGAAAAATACACTATGCAGTTTAAGTGTTTTAATTTATCTATTGCAGATTCAGCATTTGTTTACCAGGAAGGATATTTATTAGAACGCGGCCCCGTTGATTCTTTGCGCCGCCGCCAGAAAGAGTGGATTGAATATAATATTACCGGCGAGTTTCGCTCTAAAGGAACCTATGTGGACGATAAACGCATTGGGAATTGGGAATTCTTTTATCCCAACGGAAAAACAGAACAAAAAGGCCGTTACGATAAAAAAGGCCGGGCGCAGGGAGAGTGGATTTTATATTACGATGACGGAAAAGTTTTGCGAAAGGAAAATTATAAAAACGATAAACGCGAAGGTGTATTGGAAGAATATACCGAAGACGGAAAATTAATTACCAAGGGCGAATATCTGGATGACCAGAAAGAAGGAGGCTGGTATTACGAAATTGCAAACTATAAAGAGTACGGCGTATATCGTAGCGGAGTTCCTGACAGCGTTTGGAGAGCTTACTATGTAAAAGAAAATAAATTACGTTTCGAGGGGAAATTCGTTAACGGTGACCCCGACGGAAAACACACATACTATTTCGATAACGGAAAAATTCAGGCAACCGGTAAATATGTGGCCGGGCAAAAAGAAGGCGACTGGCATTATTTTGAAGATGACGGATTTTTAATTCTTACCGTAACGTACGAAAACGGTATTGAAAGAAAATGGGACGGGCAAAAAATCGTACCCACATACGAAGAAAGCTTAAAAGTGTTTGAAGACACAAAACAAAACCAGAAGAAGAGCGAAAAAAAACCGGATGAAGGAGCGGAAAATAAAAAATAAACAACACCCTTTAGGCGTGTTTAACGCTCATACCGATTTAATATTAAAAAATATTGACGAGGTTATTTATTACGTAACCATCGATAAAAAAGGAAAAAAAGAAATTGTTTTTTTATCGGATAAAATCTTTGAAATTTTAGGAATTACTAAAAAGAAATATTTTTCGCTCGGAAAAAAAATAATTGAATATTGCCACAAAGACGATGTACCGGCCATTATCAGCAACATTAAAGCATTATTAAAGAAAAAAATTAAAGGCTCTTTCCGCTATCGCTTTTATCATGCGCAAAAAAAGAAATATTTATGGATTGAGGAAACCATATATCCGCAGGTAGATAGTAAAAAAAAACTGATCGGATATTTCGGCGTTTCACGAAACATTGAAAATGAAAAAAAAGCCGAGGAACAAATAACCGAAAGCGAAAAAAAATTCAGGCTGCTTGCTGAAAATTCTTCGGACATTATTTTTCATTTTCAATTTAAACCTACCCCCTCTTATACTTATGTTAGCCCTTCGGCAAAACGCATTTTGGGTTATAGTCCAGAAGAATTTTATAAAGACGCGCTCATAGGGTTTAAAATTATTCACCCCGCCGACCGTGATCTTTTATTGAATTCGCAACAAAACGTTATTAAACGAAAAGCGATCAGGCAAACGTTTGCAAAACTTTCCGCAAGGTATATCACTAAAAGCGGTGGCATCGTTTGGCTGGAAAATCGCTATTCGCCCATTTATAAAGGAAAAGAAATTACTGCGCTTCATTGTGTCAGCCGCGACATAACCGAACAAAAATTAAAGGAAGAAGAGCTTGATAATAATAAAACGCAATTATCAAATATACTCTCAAATTTACCCGGCATGGCTTACCGTTGCCTGAATGATAATAAGTGGACCATGAAATTTATTTCGTCGGGGTCAATAGAATTAACGGGCTATAAACCAGAAGAATTTATTGATAATAAAAAAAGAAGTTTTGCTTCTATTATACATCCGGAAGACAGGGGGCTGGGAAAAAAAGAAATCAGGGAAGCGCTGCGCAACAGAAAATCTTTTCAGATAGAATACCGCATTATTGATAAAAAAGGAAATACCAAATGGATTTGGGAAAAAGGCTCGGGTGTTTATAATCAAAAGAATAAACTTTTATATATCGAAGGGTTTATTAACGACATCTCTGAGCGAAAAATTGCCGAGCAGGAACTGAATCAACGTTGGTTAAATTATCGCAACCTTATCGATTCGATTCCGGTTGGTATTTTTATTCATGTTGACGGAAAAATACAATTCGGGAATAAGGAAGCGTATGCTATTGCAGAAATTACCAATAAAGATGATCTGGATTCTTTTTCGCTGGTGGATTTTTTATTACCGGAAGACCGCCCCCTAGGCATTGAACGCATTAAGCGAGCTATGGCGGGAGAAGACACACCCTTTGTTGAGTATAATGTAATTACACACAAAGGAAGTAAAAAAGTTATCCGAACAAAATCGAGCCTGATTTTTTATAATTCAGCCAAAGCGATTCAAATTGTTGTGCAGGATATTACGCTTGAGAAAAAACTTGAAGATGAAAAAATCAGGGCACGCTTTACCGAACAAACAAATAAAGAACTCCATAAGGAAATCAATCTCAGGATAGAATCCGAACAAAAACTGAAAGCGATTTTTGAAAGCACCTCTCACCTTATTTGGTCAATCAACAGAAATCTTGAACTAGTCTCTTACAACAAACAATATTACGAAGCGGTAAAAAAACTCTGCGGCGTTACGCTTAAGCCCGGTATAAAAATTACAGAGTTTAAGGGGGCTTTTTCTAAAGAGGATTACAAAACACTCAGAGAGGCGCACAAGGCGGCATTTAAAGGCAAAGACACTAAAATAGAGATTCCGCTGAAGGCCATTGACGGAAAAATATATTATCGCGAAATGCACTTTCATCCTATTATCATTGACGGAAAAATAAGTGAGATTGCTGCCGTTGCCCAAGACACAACAGAAAGAAGAAATTACGAAAAGCAAATAACCGAACAGACGGCAAAACTAAAAGCTATATTTGAAAGCGGAAGCCAGCGCATCTGGACGGTTGACAGAAAGTTTAATCTTACATCGTTTAACAAAAACTTTTCTCAGGCCTATCAAAAATCGTTAGGTAAAAAACCGGAACTCAATTCATTCGTTTTGGAGCTTGTTAAAAATACGCCGTATTATCATTTCTGGAAAGAAAAATACCGGGCGGTTTTAACCGGAGAAAGCCTGGAATTTGAAACCAACCACATTGTGCGTTATGGAAAGCCGATATATGGCCAGGTTTTTTTGCATCCGATTTATAACGAACAAAAACAAGTTGTTGAGATAGCCGCTCTTTCGCAAGACATAACTGACCGTAAAAATGCGGAGCAACAAATTACAGAACAGTCGGCCAGGTTGCGCGCTATTTTTAAAAGCGGATCGCAGTTAATGTGGACGATTAACAAAAAACTACAGCTTACCTCGTTTAATAAAAATTATGCAAATGCTATTTATGAACTGTACGGAACTTATCCTGAATTAGACATAGCTATTAACCGGTTACCGGATAAAATGAGGTCGGAAGAATATAATGAATTCTGGAACGGCAAATATGAAGAGGTGTTAAAAGGAAAAAGCGTTGAGTTTGATACCGAGCGAAATACTTTAACGGGAAAGAAAATATATCGCCATATATTTTTACACCCTATTTACAATGAAAAAAACGAAGTGATTGAAGTTTCCGCCGTTGGATACGACATTACCGGGCAGAAAAAAGCACAAGAAGAAATACTCAGTAAGCAGGCGCAGTTAGCCGCTATAATTAATACTACCAACGATATAATTTTTTCAATTGATCATAATTATAAACTGGTTGAATTTAATAATGTGTTTAAAAAAATAATTAAGCAGCGTTCGGACAGGGAGATAAAACAAGGCGAACTTCTTTTTGATTTTTTACCGCCCCGGGATCAACCCGCGCTTAAGGCGGTTTATAAACGCGTACTGAGCGGTGAGAGCGTTACAGATATTGAAACATTTGATGTGGCCGGAGAACAGAGACTTTATGAGGCACACTACAATCCTATAAAAACAGATAAAAAAATTACCGGAATCGCAGTGTTCTCAAGAGATATTACCGAACAAAAACAAAATGAAGAAGAGGTTTTAAATAAGCAATCCAGGCTTTCTGCCATTATTAATAATACGCAAGATGTCATTTTATCCATTGACAAAAACCACAACCTTATTGAGTTTAACGAAGCCCTGCGCAAAATTGTAAAACATGCGTTCAATAAAGATTTAAAACCCGGAATGCCGGTTTTTGAAACCATGGCGCCGCAATACCACGCTCAAACAAAAGAAATTTACACCCGCGTTTTTAATGGCGAAAACGCCAGTTCGGTTGAACGTTATGGTTCGGGTGAAAATGAAATATTTTTAGAAACACACTATAATCCTATTAAAACCGCCGGAAAAATTACAGGAATTGCTATTTTTTCGCGCGATATTTCAGCCCAAAAGAAATCGGAAGACGACATCTTAAAATCACTGAAAGAAAAAGAAATTCTTTTAAAAGAAGTGCATCACCGTGTAAAAAACAACCTTCAGGTGATCTCCAGCATCCTGAACCTTCAAACCGCTTATTTAAAAGACCGCGGAACAATAAACCTGCTTAAGGAGTGCCAGAACCGTATAAAAACAATGGCTTTTATACACGAATCGTTGTATCAAAACAAAGATTTTTCTCAAATAAATTTCAGCGAGTATATCATAACCCTGGTAAAAAACCTCTTTTACTCATTTGAAGCCAATCAACAAAAAATAAGGACAAATTTTGCAGTTGATACAATCTTTCTTAATTTAGATTTGTCAATTCCCTGCGGGCTCATTATAAACGAACTTGTTTCTAACGCGCTTAAATATGCTTTTGATGACGGCAGGGAAGGAACAGTTTTTATAACCCTGAAAAAAGAAAAAGAGAAGATAAAAATAACGGTTTCTGATAATGGCCGCGGAATGCCTGAAAACGTGAACTTCAGAAACACAGAAACCTTAGGTTTGCAGTTGGTTACCACCCTGACCGAACAAATTAACGGAACTATAACAATGATTAGAAATAAAGGAACTACATTTGAAATAATTTTTTAAACCATGGCAGGAGGAATTAATATTTTAGTCGTTGAAGACGAAAGCATCGTTTCTAAAGACATACAAAACAGCCTGAAAAAAATAGGCTACAACATTGTGGGCGCGTGTAACAATGCCGCGGAGGCGGTTGACCTGGCGCGCGAGCAACATCCTGATGTTGTTTTAATGGATATCATGCTTAAGGGCCCGCAAACTGGTATCGACGCGGCCGAGCAAATTAAACAAATGAATATTCCTGTAATATTCCTTACCGCTTATGCCGATGAGAGCACGCTTTCTAAAGCAAAAATTACAGAACCTTACGGATATATTTTAAAACCATTTAAGGAAAAGGATTTACACATCTCTATTGAAATGGCGATTCACCGCCACAAAAAACACAGCGAATTAAAAAAAGAGCGGGATTTTCTTTATTCCCTGGTTGAAAATAAAGAGGGAAGCAAAGATGTGTTGTTTGTAAAAACCAACAGCCGCCTTGTAAAAATTAATATGAAGGATGTTTTCTTTATCGAAGCCCTGAAAGATTATGTGGTAATCAATACAGAGCTTACGCGGTATACGGTGCACTCAACCATGAAGGATATAGAGAAGAAACTTGCACCCAATGAATTTTTGCGCGTTCACCGCTCTTTTATTGCCCGTGTAGATAAAATTGTTGCCATTGAAAACCACAACCTGATTTTAGAAAAAGATAAAAAACCAATTCCGATCGGCGGCTCTTATAAAGATGAATTGTTGCAAAGACTCAACATGGTATAAAATAAAAGTCCCGTTTTTAGCGGGACTTTTTCTTTTAAAGAATTTTGATGTTTAAAGGAACGCACAAACCACGCCACCCATTAAGGCCATGGTTAACATCCAATAGCCAACATTAATAGCAACGTATTTAAAACTTTTGCGTTCAAATAAAGCGTTAGTTCCCAAAATTGGCAGAGAAATAAAAAATGCCGCAAGTGTCCCGTGAAACGCGCCATGTTTAAATGTACGGAAATTGTGCCCGTATTTTTCTAAAAAACCTTTAAGAAACATGCCAATTTCTGAAGAAGGATCATTAACTCCGGGTTCGTTAGCCAAAATCGAGAACATGTGAGATTGGTGTATAGTTAACGGAATAAGCGCCATAGCCAACATGACACTTAATAAATAAGCGAGGCCAAAAACAAGGCCCATGTTAGCACCTTTTGCTTTTTCAGGCGTCATACCCGAAGCTGTCATCCAGGCGGTTCCAAGAACTTTTGGATTGTACCAGATAAAACCAATTATCATGGGAATTAATGCCGCTAAAAACGGAACGTACCAAGTAAAAGTCATAATGTGTTGTTTTAAAGTTTAAGCAAAGATATTCGCTTATTGCGAACTTATTAAAAAATCAAAAATCGTATTCAACAGGTTGATGTTAGTTAAGTATCGACGAAAAGGAAAAGGCTTTTTTATTATTCGCCGTACAATTATTTACAGTAATTTTGCTGTCCCAAAAATGCAATCTTCATACGATATAATTGTGGTTGGCGCAGGTCACGCCGGTTGCGAAGCCGCCGCCGCCGCCGCTAACATGGGCTCAAAGGTTTTGCTTGTTACCATGAACATGCAAACTATTGCCCAGATGAGCTGCAATCCCGCCATGGGTGGAATTGCCAAGGGACAAATTGTGCGGGAAATAGACGCGCTTGGTGGTTATTCGGGAATTGTTTCTGATAAATCTGCTATACAATTCCGCATGCTCAACCGCAGCAAGGGTCCCGCTATGTGGAGTCCGCGTACGCAAAACGACCGCATGATGTTCGCCGCAGAATGGCGAAAAATGCTGGAGCAAACACCCAACGTTGATTTTTGGCAAGACACGGTAAACGCACTTTTAATCAGCAAAGACGGAAAAAGAATTGAAGGTGTAATAACCGGAATGGGCATGGAGTTTAAAGCAAAAGCAGTCGTCCTTACAAACGGAACTTTTTTAAATGGATTGATTCATATCGGTGAAAAGAATTTTTCAGGTGGAAGAACCGGTGAAAAAGCTGCGCACGGAATTACCGAACAATTAGTAAAGCTTGGTTTCGACAGCGGTCGCATGAAAACCGGAACACCTCCCCGCCTCGATGGGCGCAGTATTGATTACACTAAAACAGAATTACAAGATGGAGACGAGCTGTTAGATAAATTTTCTTATTTAGAAAACACATCGCCCTTCATGGGTCCAAACGCCAAAAAGCAAATTCCCTGTCACATAACTTATACCAACCAACAGGTACATGATATTTTAAAAACCGGCTTCGAAAAATCTCCAATGTTTGCGGGAAGAATTCAGGGACTCGGGCCAAGGTATTGTCCGTCAATTGAAGATAAAATAAATCGTTTCTCGGAAAGAGAAAGACACCAATTATTTATTGAACCCGAAGGATGGGATACGGTAGAAATTTACCTGAACGGATTTTCTACGTCGCTTCCCGAAGATGTTCAACTAAAAGCTTTGCGATTAATTCCGGGACTGGAAAACGTAAAAATGTTTCGCCCGGGCTATGCAATTGAGTATGATTACTTCCCTCCTACCCAACTAAAACTTAGTTTGGAAACACATTTTATTGATAATCTGTATTTTGCAGGACAAATTAACGGCACCACCGGGTATGAAGAAGCTGGTTGTCAGGGACTTATGGCGGGGATTAACGCACACCTGAAAATTAACGAAAAAGCGGCGCTAATATTAAATCGTTATGATGCTTATATCGGAGTTTTAATCGATGATTTGGTGAACAAAGGAACCGATGAACCTTATCGTATGTTTACCTCTCGTTCCGAATATCGATTGCTTTTGCGTCAGGATAACGCCGATATCCGACTAACGCCTGTTTCGCACGAACTTGGCCTCGCATCAGAACAACGCATGAAGCGTGTTGAAGAGAAAATCAGAAATTACGATTCGGTAATAAAATATTTCAACAACAATAGTGCCGAGCCTGCAGAAATGAATCCGTTTTTAGAAAGCATCGGATCCGCCCCTATCAACCAAAAAGTACGTTACCAAAATATACTTTCGCGGCCTAATATTTCCATACCTCAAATGGCAAAAAGTTCCACTAATCTTTTTGCCGCCCTTTCTCCTTACGATACCGAAAGTATTGAACAGGCGGAAATTTTAATGAAGTATGAAGGATACATTGAGCGCGAAAAAGAAAACGCCCTTAAACTTAAACGCTTGGAAGAATTAAAAATCTGGGATAACTTTAACTACGACGAGCTTTCAAGCATCTCAACAGAAGCCCGCGAAAAACTTAAAAAGATTAAGCCGGGCACCCTTGGTCAGGCCTCCAGAATTTCGGGTATCAATCCTTCTGATATTTCAATCCTAATGGTTTACATGGGAAGATAGTTCCACGTGAAACAATTTTAGATTATTTTTGTCGCCCCTCGTTAAACGAGGGCGAGCCTGAACTTGCCGAGGGCATTGTAAAGCCATTAAAGAAAACTAATTTATGAAAGAAATCACCAATTGCATAATCTGCGGATCGGCAGAAAAGGAAACTTTTTTGATTTGTAAAGATCACACCGTTTCGCAAAAGGATTTTGAAATAAAGCGCTGCAAAAGTTGCGGCTTTAAATACACCTCTCCCCGCCCAAACGATGAGGACCTCGGGCAATACTATAAGGCCGAAAGCTATATATCACACAGCGACACAAAGAAGGGCCTCATAAACACTTTGTATCACTGGGCGAGGTCTT
The DNA here is from genome assembly GCA_035569635.1 of Bacteroidia bacterium. Classification (GTDB taxonomy): domain Bacteria; phylum Bacteroidota; class Bacteroidia; order B-17B0; family Aurantibacillaceae; genus PALSA-968. The sequence continues at coordinate 87,853 of DATMMV010000039.1, forward strand.
ATACTCTTATCAAAAAGTTACAGCTTGTAATGCATTATACGGGGCTTAAGAAGGGAAAGATTCTGGACTATGGTGCCGGCACAGGAGCATTCCTTGATACTTGCAAAAAGAACGGATGGGATGCTTCGGGTATAGAACCAGATGCAGATGCAAGGAAGGTAATGAAGGAAAAATTTAACCTTTCTATATATCCTGATTTTAAAGATGCCATGATCCAAAATGCATTATATGAATTTGATGTGATAACCGCCTGGCATGTATTAGAGCATGTTCCGGACTTAAAAGAAACTATAAATATTCTGAAAGGATCTCTAAAGCAAAAAGCTAAACTAATTATAGCTCTACCCAACCCTTCTTCTTTCGATGCAAGTGTTTATAAAGAGAATTGGGCGGCTTACGATGTGCCGCGACACCTTTGGCACTTCACCCCTGCCAACATAGAAAGGCTTATGAAAGACCAAGGCTTTAAACTTATTACAACCCTTCCTATGGTGTTTGATTCGTATTATGTTTCCATGCTAAGCCGCAAATACCAAACGGGGCGTAACGGGTTTTTAAATGCATTCTGGACTGGGCTGAGGTCTAACCTTAAAGCCAACAAAACCGGCAAGGAATTCTCCAGTCAAACATATATCTTCGAGAAGATGTAGCTGCCTTTGTTCCACGTGAAACAATGTTTAAGCCCCGCCAAAAGACGGGGCTTTTTGTTTGGAGCAGAAGACTAGTCCAATTGGACCCCACGCATAAATACATAAGTATAATGTGGTTTTTGGAAAGGAATTAAAAATCGAAACGGATGCGATAGGCAAGACCCACATTAAAAAAGAAAGCGTCCTTTATGGGCGAGTAAACGCCAGGATATGTGGCTAAATCTTTTGTTCCCGATAAATACATTTTTGGACTATAATTTATACTTCTCCCAAACTCCCCGTACAAAACAAATTTTTTTGAAAGGTATAAATCCACAAAGGCTTTTACCTGCACTTCATTGTTTCGCACATAAAAGTCGCCGGAGTAGTAGGGGTCGTTAATGTATAGGTGATAGGTGCGGGTGTAGGATTTAAAACCAATCCCCGCGTATATGAATTTCGGAATTACTGCGTACTCGAAGCGATAAAAATTTGGCAGAGTTCCGTACATTTGAAATCTGTTGTTGACTTTCCAATCTATAGCAAAAACAGGGATGAAAAAATTTCCAAAAAATTCGTGGTTATAAAACAAACCGAACTTAACTTTAAACTTATCACTCTTCACCCAGGTAGCCATTCCATACCCCCCCATTTGAAATTCTTTGATGTCAATAGGACTAAATTGCCCGCTGAATTTTGGCATTGCCAGACCAATAAATTTCCACTTTTTGTCCTTGGTCTCGTGTTGCAGGCCGATGGGTAAAAGGAGTGAGTTTAAAACGCCGTTGGTTAACGGTGAATATTGAGACGAAGAATAATCTGTAGATTGAGAAAATAAACGCTCGCCGTATAAGCGCACAATCACCGTGTTTTGCGAATCAATTTTTACAGGAATAGTCAGGTTTAAAAAAACATTATCCGTTTTGTTTTTTCCTAACAGAGTATCGCTGTATTTTGTTTGAAGGGACTGATAGCTGGTGTTTATTATATCGACAAAGGGCTGAGAAATTCCGCTTTGCAAAGAGAGCAGGAGCGAGGAAGAAAAAATTACTTTTCGAAGATAAGTATGGCCCATTCGTTTTTGGTTTCTTTACCGATATTTTTTAGTCCGGCATTTTCCGCAGCCGAAATTAACTCTTTACAATCGGTTTCAAAAAAACCACTCAATAAAAGTTTGCCGCCCTTGTTTAAGTGGGCCGCATATTTTATCATTTCCTTTTGCAAAATATTTTTGTTGATGTTGGCGAGTATTACATCATAGGTTTCATTCTCAATTCCTCCAATGTTGCCTTGGTAAAAATCAATAGTTTCTCTACTGAAACCATTAGCCTTTCTGTTCTCTCTGGAATTTTCTATACTCCACTCATCAATATCAATGCCAGTAACTGTTTGAGAATCAAGTTTTTTACTTATTATCGCTAATATTCCTGTTCCGCAGCCCACATCTAAAACCGATTTTCCCTTTAAATCAAGGCTAAAAAGTGCCTTACTCATCAACCAAGTTGTTTGGTGATGGCCTGTACCGAAAGACATTTTTGGTTCAATAATTATATCCAACAAAGGTGGGGCAGGAGCGGTATGAAACGAGGCGCGGATGCAGCATAAATTTTCTATAAGTACGGGCGTAAAATTTTTCTCCCACTCTTTGTTCCAGTTCTGTTTTTTTATTTCTTCCAACGAATAGGAAAAACCAATATCGGGAAATTGCTCTTTTAAATTTTCGATAATTTCATCGTTAAACTCGTTCTTTTTAACGTATGCGTTAAAGCCCGAGCGGCTGAACTCAAAACTTTCAAAATTCCCTTCCGATAAAGCGGCGGCTAAAATTTCACTACCCGGATCGGCCGGTTCAACCTTAAATGTAAAACACAAATATTCCATTGCACAAATCTTAAAAGGAGTTTATAATAGATAAGAATTCTTCCGCTTTTAAAGAGGCTCCGCCGATTAATCCACCATCAACATCCGGACAAGAAAAAAGTTCTTTTGCATTACCCGCATTGCAGCTTCCGCCATACAAAATGTTTGTTTGCCCCGCAATGGTTTGTCCGAATTTTTCAGCAACAGCCAAACGAATAAACGCGTGCATTTCCTGTGCCTGTTCGGGCGTGGCGGTCTCGCCGGTGCCAATTGCCCAAACGGGTTCGTATGCGAGGATTGTATTTTTAATTTGTTCTTCTGTTAAATGAAAAACAACCTCTTCTATTTGTTTTTTAACAGCATGAAAATAGGCGTTGCTTTTGCGTTCGTTCAGCTTTTCGCCCACGCAGTAAACGGGAATTAAATTGTTTTTAAGAGCCTGTTCGATTTTTTGACGTAGCTCTTCGCTGCTTTCGTGAAAATAAATCCTCCTTTCAGAATGCCCGATCAAAACATATTTTGCCCCGCAAGAAGCAATGGCTTTCGCACTAACTTCTCCGGTATAAGCACCGCTTTCCAGCTGGTGACAGTTTTGCGCGCCCACAAAAAAATCCTTTTTTTCTTCACAAAGCCCGGCCAGTTTTTCGATAAAAAGAAAAGGAGGGAAGAAGATTTTTGTTACAGAATTTTCTTCTCCACAACCGTTAATAATAGCATTTACCAAAGCTTGTGCTTCGATCAAAGATTTGTTCATTTTCCAGTTTCCGGCGATTATTTTTTTACGGGGCATACGTTTCAAAAGTAAGGAAATTAGGCGGCATTATAAAACTTATGTCCATATATACTAAGACGAAGTTTTTGTGATTATGGTTGGGAGCTTAACTGCAAAGATGCAGTGCAGGAGGTTCGTAAAAAACAATAAGGAATATTGGCGCTTTTGTGTCTTGGCGGTGAAATTTACTTGACCCTAATTCTCGGATCTAAAATTCCGTAAATCACATCCACAAAAATATTGATGACCACAAAGAAGGTGGCGAAGATTAAAGTTGCGCCCATTACAACGGGTAAATCATTTTTTGTCAGTGCCTCAAATACTTCATAGCCGATCCCCTTCCAACTGAAAATAATTTCTACAAAAACTGCACCCGCCATTAAGCCCGCAAACCAACCCGACACAGCTGTAACAACAGGATTAAGCGCATTTTTAAGAGCGTGTTTTACAATTACGGCATAAAAAGTTAATCCTTTTGCACGCGCGGTGCGTATGTAGTCTTGCGACAAAACATCAAGCAGCGAGCTTCGGGTAAGCTGAACGATAATGGCGAGCGGCCGCATGCCTAAAGTAATTGTTGGCAGAATTAAATTTTTTAAATCAAGCCGTTCCCCCTCCCAAACATCAATGGTGTACAGGCTTCCGACGGGTGAGAGGCCGGTATAATCCGTTAACACATAACCAAACAGCCAGGCAATAATTACTCCGAAGAAAAATGACGGAGCCGACATGCCGAGCGCAGAGAGAATAAGTGCGAGCCGGTCAAAAAAAGTGTCCTTTTTTATAGCCGCAATTACTCCTAAAAAAACACCCAACAGTGTTGCTACAATGATAGAGCTGATGGCAAGCACTGCCGTTTCGGGCAGTGTTTCAATTATGATCTCCGAGACTTTTCGTTTTGTAATGTAAGAACGCCGGAAGTAAGGAGCCTTTGCAACCATACAGGTATTTTCGCCGAGGTTAAGAATTTTTGTAAAGGAATATTTTTCTTTATCGAGATAAAAAGCACTGTGTTTATCTTCCGTATTATGAAAAGAAATGAACGATAAATCGTTCAGGTACATGAAATACTGAGTAACTAAGGGTTTGTCTCTTCCTAAATCGCGGTTAATGGCTTCAACAGCTTCTTTGTTGGCACGCTGTCCGAGTAAGACAGTGGCAGGATCGCCGGGTAATACATTAAATAAAAAGAAAATAGAGGTAATTACTCCAAGTAATACCAAAAACCCGTACGCTATTTTCTTAAAAATAAATTTTACCACAACAGTGAAAGGGGATCAAATTACATAAAATTTCTATGCGGAGGAAGTCATTTAGCTCTTTTGCGGCTTTTTGCATGCAGGAATAATTATTTGACAGATAAAAGCCCTTTTTTAACGGGGGAAAAATAAAATCACTCTCCATAGGCTTTTGCCATCATCTCTTCGTTGGCGCTTTGTTTTTTATCCAAAACATCAAACAGTTTCCAGGTTTGATAAGCCGCTTTATCTAAACGATTACTTAAAACAACAATCGTGGTTTTGTCGCTTTTGCGATAATGAAACGCCGTGCGGAATCCATGCCACCAACCGTTATGAAATACAATTGTATCTCCCATGTTGGGATTTATGCGAAATCCGTAACCGTAAAACTGCCCGTATTTTGTATATACTCTTGGGTTTATAGCCACATTTACAGAGGTAATTATTTTTCCTTCAAAAAAAGCTTTAGAAAAAAGCAGCATATCGCCTGTGGTAGAAAAAATTCCTTTATCGCCGTAAACACAGTCAAAAATATCTGTGCCCACCTGTTTTTTGCGATAGGTAAATGCAAATGTTTGGTGAGGTAAAGTGTCGAG
>DATMMV010000040.1:0-27093 GCA_035569635.1 Bacteroidia bacterium
ATCAATTATACAGAATCACTTATTTCGGGCCGGGATTAGCTTCCTGTCGTCCGTCCGACCTGACAGTAGATAATAATGGAAACGCATATGTCGGGGGAAGTTCCTATTCACCCATTACCGGGTTTTCTTCTAATATGCTGATTAAATTTAACCCGAACGGTAATAAGGTTTGGGAATATTATATGTCGCCTAATTACTCCACGTATTATCCGGTAACATTCAGTAGTATAACGCTTGATAAAACAACAAATCCAAATTATATTTATGCAACCGGCGCACATAATGATTCGATTGTAGTAAATAAAATATCCATTATAAATGGTACTTCGGTATGGATAAAGAAAATTGAAAGAGGTACAGTTGTTAATGTAAAAACAGACAACAGCGGTAACCCGTTTATTTGCGGATTAACCCGTAAAAATTTTAATACAAACGGAGAGGATGGATTTGTAGCTAAATTAAATTCAAATGGAAATATAGCCTGGACACAATCATTTAACGGGGCTTCAGATACAGCAGACGTTGCCAATAATATTGAAATATTGAATAATGGCAGTGTAATGGTTGCGGGGAATGTTCGTGACTCAGTTGGGAGCGGGCTTCCCTGGGTAAAAATGATATATATCAGCGTCTCAGGCCTTATATCCTGGAGCAAAGATTACCACACTTTGGGTTGTGGCTCCAATGAAGAAACTGATATGACCATGGATCCAACGCAAACTATTTTTTATGTTACTTATAACGGTACGCAACTTTACTCCCCTTTCAAAACAATTTCTTATATACAGAATGTTGATCTTAACGGTAATTTGATAAACAGGAATTCGTTTGCTTACGGCACTGCACAGGACACCAAAGCCTTTGATGTGGAGCTTGATATTTATGGTAACATTTATGTTTTAGGAACTACACGTAATAATTCCAATTACCTGTGCGGATATCTATGGAAAAACGGCTCTGCTTTAAACACTATTGCTTCATCAGTATACTCAACGCTTAACTCCAACGCTATTGTTTATCAACCCTCCGGGCTTATGATCGATAATGCAGGTAATCCATACGGCGCTTTTCAAACTTATAATTATAATAATACATCCAATCATGATGATGTGGTTTTGGTAAAATTTAATTCCTCATGCTCTGTTACATGGGAAGTTTTTTATAATGGCAAGGATTATTCTACAAATAATACTACCGGCCTTTTTGTTGATGGCGCAAATAATGCTTATGTGGCAGGTACCGTTGATAATACATACACTCAGTCTGATGCTGTAATTGCTAAATATGACGCAATGGGTAATCAGCAATGGATAAATACTTTTGATTATATGAACGGCACTAATTACGCAGGTGGAATTGCGGCCGATGCTCAGGTGAATATCTACTTATTAAGTCAGAGTTATGCCTCATCCAATCTCCTTAAATATGATTCTTCAGGAAATCAATTATGGAATACACTTGTCCCTTTAAAATCAAATCTCGTTATTTTAGATGCATCAGGTAACGCACATTTAGCCGCCGGTGCTAACCCCTTGTTATATAACGTAATTAATTCCCGAAGTTTTGCAACAGCAGTAGTAAGCACAACGGGTTCTTTAGGAGCAACCGGAACTTTAAGCCATGATACAGGTTATTTTTCATATCCGGTTTCTGTTACTTTAGATAATAATCAAAACACATTTATTCTTGGCACTCTCACAAATACAAGTTATTGGAATGCTAATGTACTGCTTCAAAAATTTAATGCAAGCGCACAAAGTACCTGGTATTATAAATTGGCAGGAATGGATTCAACCGTATCTGAGCAGGCACGCGCTGCAAAAGTAATTTACAATGCGGGGGATGGATTTTTATACGCTATTTGCTCCGCTACCAAACAGGGTGCTACGGTCAGTACAGAATTTATTCTGAAAATAAACCCTAATACCAATGCAGTAACTACTTATTCCTATAATGCAAGTGGTAGTAATTCCTATGCAACATATAATGCAGTAATTTCCCCTGCTAATGAAATTTACATAACAGGCCGCGCCAGCAATACGATCGGCGGGTATTATTTTTAAGTGCATAAATTTGATAACGCCGGAAACTTATTGTGGGAAAAATTATTTCAGGATAGCCCATCCGGTAATAATCCTTATTCAGCGGGACAAGGTATAACTTTGGATGCCACAGGTAATGTTTACGCGACGGGTTTTTTATCCGGAACCCAATCCGGCACATTAAATCTTCATACAGTAAAAATTTCTTCAACGGGCGTTACTTTGTGGAACACGGCATATGACGGGCCGATAAATGGCGATGATTACGGTAAATTTATTTCAGTAACGGCTAATCACAGGATTTATGTGGCAGCCAACGTTGAGTCGGGCCCTTATCAGGGAGTTAATCAGGATATAGCTCTCCTGAAATATTGCGATTTACCCGCAGCTATAGTTTCTTATTCGGGAAGCACAAACATATGCCAGAACTCAAGCATTACACTAAGTGCGGCGGTCAGTGGCGCAGGCAATATTATGTGGAGTAATGGTGCTCTTACTCCTACAATAACTGTAAATACTACAGCTAATTATTATTTTACATACACAGAACATGATGGTTGTTCTGAAAATTCAGACTCAGTTAAAGTAAACATAAAAAGTGCACCTCTCCCTGTTCAAATTTGTATGGTTACAGTAGATGATTCAAGTAAACACAACTTGGTTTTATGGAATAAAACACTTGCAACTCCGGATGTTATAGGCTTTAACGTATACAGAGAAGACTTAACCAACATTTATCATCAGGTTGGTGCAGTACCTATAACAAGTCTGTCTGAATTTATTGACTTAGACCCAACGGCCAATCCAAATGCAAACACGAAACGATATAAAATTACAACAGTTGACAGTTGCGGAAACGAAAGCCAACTCAGTAATTACCATAATACTGTTTATATAGTATCTAATGGCGGCGGACAATTCAGTTGGAATCAATTATATACTATAGAGAATAGCCCTAATCCCGTTGTGCAATATATATTATTCCGTGATGACTATAATACCAATAGCTGGCATGCGATTGATTCAACAGCGGGAACCCAATTTAATATTAACGATATCAATTTTGCAACTTTTCAGCCAACCGCCAATTGGCGTGTAGCAACTCAATGGAATATATCGTGTACTCCAACTGCAAGACAAGGGTATCAAACACAAGCCTCTATTGTAAAATCAAAATCAAATATTATTAATAATCGTGTTATATCTGTGGGAAACTTAAATGATAAAAATGTTTTGGTTTATCCAAACCCGGCACAGAACATGTTAATCGTTAATATACCTGCCGCTTCAAAAACGAGCTTTAAGCTTATGAGCTTGCTTGGTGACGAGATTTATGCAATGGAAATTTCAAATACAAGTACCCAGCAAATAGATGTAAGTAAGTTAGTGCCGGGCACCTATTTACTGCAAATAAAAAATGACTCGGGTAATTATATTAAAAGAATTGTGAAGGAATAATATATATCAATTATCACTCATACTTTTACTCTTTTAAAATTTCATCGACAGATTTTACTACCGCCTTGCAAATTGTTTTCAAATTATCGTCAGTTAAATCATAATAAACCGGTAAGGTTATTTCGCGACTGAAATTTTCGTAAGCCTGAGGATAATTTTTAATATCATAACCATGTTGCTTATAAAAACTCATCATAGGCACCGGTTTAAAATGCACATTAACCGAAACATCTTTATCAAATATTTTCTGAATAATTGCGTCGCGTTGCCCTTCTGTACAATTTTTAATTCTTAAAGCATATAAATGATAAGAGGCTTCCTTTTCGCTGGTTTTTTGTACCGGTAATTCAAAACGTGCATCCCTGGCAAAGAAGTTTGCATAATAATCACAAATATGTTTACGCTTTACTAATGTATCAGAATCATATCTTTCCAGTTCAATCAAACCCATAGCGGCCGATATATCAGTCATATTACATTTATAACCATCTTCAATAATATCATACTTCCAGTTTCCTTTCTGCATTTTTGCCAGCGCGTCCTTATTTTGTCCGTGCAGGGTTTTTATGCAGAGATAATTATAAATCTCCTGGTTATTGAATGGTTCAGGTAAATTTAGAGCGATGGCACCGCCCTCGGCCGTACTTAAATTTTTTACAGCATGGAAAGAAAAAACAGAAACATCCGTCAAAGAGCCGGTTTTCTTTCCCTTATAAATTCCGCCTAAAGAGTGCGCCGAATCAGACAGGACTAAAACCCTTCCTAACATCTTTTGGTTTTCACCTTTTGCGATAAACAAACTTTTTTTTGATTGCACTAACGTATTTATTTCCGTATAATCGCAGGGATACCCGCCAAAATCAACCGGCATAATGGCTTTTGTTTTTGATGTAATGTGCTTCTCAATTTCTTTCAGGGAAATATTGAAATCGTTTTTATTTACATCCGCAAAAACGGGGGTGGCTCCGCAATGCATAATTACATTCGCAGTAGCCGCATAAGTATAGGCGGGCAAAATAACTTCGTCGCCCTCTCCTATTCCGAACCAGCGAAGCATGATTTCTAATCCCGCAGTAGCTGAGTTCAGGCAAAGTGAATTTTTACAACCACAATATTCCGTGATTTTTTTCTCAAATAGTTTAGTGCGCGGACCTGTGCTGATCCATCCGCTTTTTAAAGCAGCAACCACTTCGTCAATTATTTTCTGATCAATACGGGGAGGTGAAAACGGGATCATATTTTAAAATTTCTTTGGGTTTAACTCTTTATCAAAACATAACAAGGCATAAAAATAACCGAAAAAAATACAACCAGCCATAGTCTGCAACATAGATTCGGTTAAAAAGTTAACAGCGCTTATCAATAAAAAAAATACAAGTAGTTTTCTTGGTTTCTGAAAAAAGGGTAAAATAAACATCGCTAATAAGCTTGTTAGTCCTACAAAACCAAGGCCAACACCAGTTTGGAAGTACTGACTGTGAGCGTTCAATTTTTTTTCATAAGCACCGGTTAACCCATGCTCTTTGTAACTTGCATACAAAGCATCATTGGCATCTCCCGGGCTAACGCCCAACAAAGGTTTCTTTTTTATTATTTTTTTTGCTTCCTGCCAGATAAGCATACGTACCGCTGTACTTTCGGTAGCCGATTTATCAGTTTTATCCGAGTCAAAAGCTCTTACTACATTCTGAAAGCGTTCTTTTACAGGAGGGACAAAATAAACTAGCAAGAACAAAACCAATCCTGAAGCCAAAGCAAAGAGCGCTACTTTCAGGTAATTTCCTTTTCCTAAAAAATAGGCAACACCTACCATTAAAAGAAAAAGGAAATGTATGGTGATACCTGTTTTTGAAGACAGAAGTAAAATAAATAAAGTAAAAATGACTAAACAAAGTAGATTTTGCAGCCGCGTAAATATTTTCTTTTGCAGCAATGCCACGGAAGAGAAAGTGAGATACATGGAAAAATAAGAAGGATGTTGAAACCATGACAAATCCTGGTAAAAGAAATAATTTTTTTCCTCAGTCAGAGTGAGGTAACCTGCATGGCCCAGGCAAAGCAGACAACACAACAAATTTCCCAAAACAAAACTCCTCACAAAAAATTTCATTTGATGCCAGGTATAATTTTCTGTATAAAAAATTAACGGGAAAATCAGCAGGCTTATTTTAATTTCAAGACTGAAAAAGCTTTCCTCTATATTATTGGTATAAAAAAATGCGATTGCGTGCAATAAATAAAAAACTAAAATTGCAAGTAAACATTTTGTGAATTTATTTTTTGTAAAAAGCGCTTTAAACGGATTACCTGCGAGCCACGTAATCAGAGCCAATACAATAAAAAGATTCACCAAAAATTTAAAAGGAAGAAAAAAAACCACTAAAGCAAGCAGTGCCACAAGCACTTTGTTCACGGTTTTTTCTGATTCAGGAAAAATATCCTGTAGTTTAATCATTATGCGCTTTTACCCTGCAAAGTGCCGGGATATTTTTTTAATGCTTCTTTCAGGCAAAGGATTGCTTTTTCAAGGTCTTCTTTTTTCAGTACATAAGCCAATCGCACTTCGTTCTTTCCTTTTCCCGCACCCGAGTAAAAACCCGAAGCAGGCGCCATCATTACAGTTTGCCCTTCGTACGAAAAACTTTCTAATAACCATTGACAAAAAATATCGGTATCATCAACCGGCAAACTGGCAATGCAATAAAATGCCCCGCCCGGCATCGGACAATGAACACCCGGAATCTTGTTTAATTCATTTACCAAAAAATTGCGGCGGCCTGTGTATTCTTTGCTAACCGCATCGAAATATTCTTTAGGCGTATCCAAAGCGCCCTCTGCTCCTATTTGTCCGAATGTAGGCGGGCTCAACCTTGCCTGTGCAAATTTCAGTGCGGCTGTAATTACCTCTTTGTTTTTTGTAACGAAAGCACCTATACGTGCGCCACAAGCGCTGTATCGTTTAGAAATTGAATCGAGAAGAACAACATTGTTATCCAATCCGTCTAAATGAAAAACAGAAACATATTCTTTTCCGTCATAACAAAATTCGCGGTAAACTTCGTCCGCCAATAAAAACAAATCATATTTAAGCACCAATGCTTTCAGTGCTTCTAACTCGGCACGGGAATATAAATAACCTGTAGGATTACCCGGGTTACAAATTAAAATACCTTTTGTTTTGGGAGTAATCGCTTTTTCAAAATCGCTTACGGGAGGTAATGCAAATCCGGTTTCTATTCCTGAAACAACAGGTTTAACCACAATATCTCCGGCGGTGGCGAAGCCATTGTAGTTTGCGTAGAACGGTTCAGGGATAATTACTTCATCGCCGGGATTAAAACAAGTATTAAAAGCAAATTGCAATGCTTCTGAACCACCCGTGGTAATTAAAATATCAGTGTACTCAACACTTATTTTGTGAGACTTATAATACTGCGCCAGTTTTTTGCGGTAACTTTCAATGCCCGCGCTGTTGCTGTACTCTACAACTTTAATTTGCGTATTCCTTATAGCGTTCATCAACGTAGCGGGAGTTTCAACATCCGGTTGACCGATGTTTAAGTGATAAATTTTTGTACCGCGTTTTTTAGCAGCGTCGGCAAAAGGCACCAACTTGCGTATAGGCGAAGCGGGCATGCGCAGAGCTTTTGAAGAGATTTTTGGCATAGTGCAATTATTAGCACAAAACTAACTTAATACCTCGTGAAAACAAAATTGTTATAAATAGTTAAAGTCGTTTTTTTATCCCGCAGTTTAGGACTATTTTCGCCTTACAAACAACAACCCTTATGAAACATTTGTTTATTTCCTTTTTTTCGCTCAGCCTGCTTAACACTTTTGCCGGTGTTGGTGATAATGAACAACGCCTTAAAGTCCCGGTAGAATCGGTAGTGGTTTACCTGGATGGCTCCGAAATTACCCAAAGCAAAAGCGTGATTCTCGAAGCCGGAAGGAATACTCTGGTATTTACGGGAATTTCTTCAAGATTATTATCAAAAAGCGTACAAATTAATGCCGGGCTCGATGTTTCGATTTTATCCATATCCGATAAAATAAATTACATGAACATGGCCGTTGAAACTCCGAAAATTAAACAGTTAAAAGATTCGTTGGTTATGCTGGATGATATTATTGACCAGTTTAATTATGAGAAGGAGGCTTATGATACCGAAAAGGAAATGCTGATTCAGAACCAGGCTCTGGGCGGAAAAGAAAAAGCTGTGGCGATTGCTGAACTGAAACTTGCGGCGGATTTCTACAGAAGCAGAATAAAGGAAATAAACGGAGAGCTTTTCAAACTGAATAAAAAAATTGAACACAATAACGAAATTCTTAACCGTGTAAATAATGAATTGACAGAACTCAATGCAAAAGTAAACCCTCCGATGGCAGAGATTACCGTATTACTTTCTGCAAATGCAAAATTGACCACAAAAATCGAATTAAAATATTTAGTAGGTGGTACAGGATGGGCACCCAGTTACGATTTAATTGCCGAAGATGTAAATAAACCGATTGAACTTAAATACCGTGCTAAAGTCTATAATAATACCAATGTAGATTGGGATAACGTAAAAATTAAACTTTCTACTACAAACCCTTCTTTAAGTGCCGCCAAACCCCAATTAGCTCCCTGGTTATTGAATTTCGAAAATGAATATACTGTAAACAATTATCAGAATGGCGTTTACCAACAACAGCAGGTTTATAATAATGTCGACAACAATAATAATGATAAAGGCCTTGTGCGTGGTAACAGAAACGAACCGGCCACTGTAACAATTGACGGAAAAGTAACAGACATATCTAAAACAACAAAAGCCCTCCCTGTTGTTTATGAAGATATACAGGTATCCGACCTGAGTGCGGAGTTTGATATTAAAAATGCATACACAATTCCTGCCGATGCAAAACCTTATATTGTTGAAGTAACCAACTACACCTTGCCCGCTTCTTTTGAGCATTATAGCATTCCTAAAACCGAAAAAGAAGCCTTTTTATTGGCGCGCATCGGCGGATGGGAGCAATTAGATTTAGTGGAAGGCCCTGCCAATGTTTATTTTGGCGGCAGTTATGTAGGGCAATCCTACATTTACACCCGCAGCCTGGATGATACACTTGACCTTTCTTTCGGCCGCGATAAAAAAGTGATGGTATCGCGCACACGCACAAAAGAATTTAACAGCAAAACATTTTCGGGCAATAACAAAAAAGAAATGCAGAGTTTTGAAATTGTAATTAAAAACAATCGCAAGTCGCCGATAACAATTGATGTGGAAGACCAGTTACCTGTTTCACAAAACAGTGAGATTGTTGTGGAGTCGATTGAACTGAGCAAAGCTAAAAAAGACGATGCCAGCGGAAAACTTTTGTGGACTTACACCATCGCCCCGGGCGAGCAACAAAAAATAATTCTTTCCTACTCAATAAAATATCCAAAAAACAAATACGTAAAAGCTAAAAAATTCAGGACTGTATCAGCACCGAGTTTTTAATTACCAGAATAAATAATGGATGTAACCGAAGACTTTATGCCGCCAAAAGCAAAGCAACGGAAATGGATTTCTGTAGGAATTACCGTTGTAATTGCGGGCCTATTGACTTTATGGGGAATTTATGGTATTGGTGAATACGGCATTGCCCTTTTCATCTTAACACCTTTTTTTATCGGTGCTTTTCCGGTTATTCTGTACGGCCGAAAATATGATGTCAACAAAAAAGAAGCGCTATATATTGGCTTACTAAGCCTTTCTATTTTCGGGTTTGGTTTGTTTTTATGTGCTATTGAAGGTGCCATTTGTATAGCTATGGCAGCACCCTTTGCAATTATACTGTCAATGGTTGGAAGCATGATAGGCCTTGTAATTATTTCGAAAACTCCGCGTAACTCGACCTTCGCGATATTACTTTTTTTATTTACTATACCCTTAACCGCGTTTGTTGAAAAAGGAAGTGATTCCGATACTTTCACTGCTGTCACTTCCATCACCATAAATGCGTCGCCGAAAGAAGTATGGAAAAATGTAATCGGCTTTCCTCCTCTTAAAGAACCGGATGAACTTTTATTTAAAACGGGCATCTCCTATCCTACTGATGCGGTTATTGAAGGAACAGGTGTTGGCTCAGTACGTCATTGCAATTTCAGTACAGGAAGTTTTACCGAACCTGTAACTGTATGGGATGAACCGAATCTTTTGTGTTTTAATGTAACAGAGCAACCTGCGCCAATGAAAGAATTAAGTTTTTGGGATGTTGACGCGCCGCACCTGCACGACTTCTTTATTTCAGAAAAAGGGCAATTTAAATTGACCGAATTACCCGGAGGTAAAACACTTTTAGAAGGCACAACCTGGTATCATCACGATATACGCCCGCAGTTTTATTGGAAAATATGGAGCGACCTTATCATTCATAAAATTCACGAAAGGGTGCTTACGCATATTAAAACGATATCGGAGAAAACAAATAAAAATAAAAGTTTGTAAACTCTCCGGCAAGGAGTTTTTAAAATTTAGACCTTAGGCCAATTAAAGCATTCTGGGAAATTAGCTTAATTGTTTCTTAATATTTAAGAATAATTCTACTTTTGTTTACAATAAAGGTTATAACCATAAAACATTGCTTATAATAGAATTAGAAAAATCACAGATATAAATCCGGCTAAACAATAAATTTTTATGGGTATTTTACGATTTATATTAGCTATTTCTGTTTTGGCTTCGCATGCAATCTATATTGGTATCCCACTCCCAGGCGGAAAACCCTATCCCGCATGGGCAATGAATCTGATAGATGGCAAAAATTCCGTCGCCCTTTTTTATATCATCTCAGGGTTTTATATGGCAATGGTGCTAAATAGTAAATATTCCAACGTCCTGAAGTTTTATCTCAACCGTTTCTTGAGACTATGGCCAACATATATTGTTGCTTTAGTGCTTATCTGCATTTTTACAGATACCGGGAGTATTATTTTGAGCATGACGGCAAATTGCGGATGGACTGTAAAATCATATATCTGGTTAAGTAATATTTTTATTATCGGAACAGACTCCTTTTGGCTTCTTCATTTAGATAATTGTCGTTTGACTTATTTTCCCCTTTACATTAATCCCGGCTCTAACGGATATCTTCTTCTTGCAAACCAACCTTCGTTTAGTATTGGTATTGAAATTATCTTTTATTTAATGGCACCGTTCATTTTAAAATCACTTATGAGGACCTGGCTCTATTTTATTATCGGTGTCTTATATTTTTATTTTATAG
This sequence comes from Bacteroidia bacterium, assembly GCA_035569635.1. GTDB lineage: Bacteria > Bacteroidota > Bacteroidia > B-17B0 > Aurantibacillaceae > PALSA-968. The sequence goes on from DATMMV010000040.1 coordinate 10,764, forward strand.
TCTTATCGGGTAATTCTAATATTATTTATCAATACCATTTCTTTCCTTCAAGTTTTATTTTTTTTGGCCTGGGCGCCTTAGCCTGGCATTATTCTGCAAAAAAAAGTTTTTTTCTTTCCGATAAAAAAATGTTTTTGTTTTTTATTGCTTGCTTAATGCTAATGTTTGTTGCCAGTTTATTGCCGATAATACTTATTTTATGTTTTACTTTTATGGTCCCGAAACTTTTTGAGCTGACAAAAAATAGTAAGCTTGACAAACTAATTGGTGAATTATCATACCCTGTGTACACTTTTCATTTCCCGGTAATTTGCTTTTTACGTAACTACCATATATCCGATAGTTGCTTTGGCCTTACCTGCCTTTCAGTCACTCTTATTATTTCAATAATTATTCATTTCCTGGTTGAAAAGCCGATCGACAGAATACGACAAAGGTCTTTTGCTTTGCCGGTGAGCAGTTAAAATTTATTTATTCAGAATTTTTCGGCTTGCCTGTAAAGTTCCCAGTCCCAGGCAGTTTTCATCATGCTGTTGATGTCGTGAGCGCATTTCCACCCGAAAGCTTTTTCCACTTTGCGGCTGTCGGAGTAAACAGAAATTACATCTCCGGGGCGGCGCTCTCCGATCTTATAGTTTAATTTTTTTCCACTTATTTTTTCAAAAGCGGCGATCGCTTCTAAAACAGAAACTCCGTTGCCACTTCCTAAATTAAAAACGTCGTAGTTTATTTTATTTTTTTTCAAAATCAAATAATCCAAAGCTAAAACGTGTGCGTTTGCAATATCGCTTACATGAATGTAATCGCGTATGTTAGTGCCGTCGCGTGTAGAATAATCACCTCCAAAAACTGTTAGCTGCGGATATTTACCAATCGCAGTCCCGGTAATCAAAGGAACGAGGTTATTCGGTTTATTTATCGGCCACTCGCCTATTTTTCCGCTAATATGAGAACCAACGGGATTAAAGTAACGCAAAGAAACAGCGTTAAAATCCAAATATCTTTTACAAACATCTTCTATCATCGCCTCGCCTATTTGCTTTGTATACGCATACGGAGATTCCGCTTTAGGCAAAGGCGTACTTTCATTAACAGGCATTTTCTCAACGTTTCCGTAAACAGAGCACGAAGAAGAAAAAATTACATTGGAAGTTTTGTGTTTACGACAAAGCTCAAGTAAATTTACAAGCGATGCGATGTTATTGTGATAATATTTTAAAGGTAGTTCAACCGATTCACCCACAGCTTTAAATGCAGCGAAATGTATAATGCCGTCAATTTTATTTTCGGAAAAAATTTTATCGAATTCGTGAATATCACATAAATCGAGTTTATACGTTTTAAAAGATTTCCCGGTAATCAATTTAATCTGGTTATATGCTTTTGGGGAGGAATTCGAAAAATTATCGGCAGATATTACTTCATAACCGCCATGATTAAGCAGTTCAATAATGGTATGAGAGCCTATATAGCCCGCACCACCCGTTACCAAAACTGTTTTCTTACTCATACTTTTCGTTTAAACAGTATGGATCCAACCAATGCAAAAAAGCCTCCGACCAAAATTATACTGAAAAGTTTTCCGGTTGTGTCTTTAAAAGCGGTTGCATCTTCAATTCTGTACTGTATTTCTTTTTTTATATCCTCATCCGTAACAGCTTTTCCTGCTTTTGCAGCGCCTTCTTTAATAGCCCGCGGTCCGTATTCTGCAATATAATTTCTTATATAGTCACCAAGTACAGCTTGATAAAAAATATAATTAAACAGAGAAATAATTAATGCGGAGATAACTACAAACTTCAAAGCTTCTTTAAAAGCCGACTTACCTGCCAATGCACCATCATTACTTTTTCTCATTTGAAAAAGCAGTAGAAGTACAAAAGGCAAAACAGAACCGATAATAATTAAATGAGACAACATCCCCAGCCTGGTAATCTGTAATCCGCCGTAAAAAACATACAACTTAAAAGAAATTGCAAGGATTGCGAAAACTACAGAATATAAAACGGCTTTGTTGTTCAGCATAAATCTTACTTATTCATACTTACTAAAAATTCCTCATTTGATTTTGTGCCTTTCATATGGTCACGCAAAAATTCCATAGCTTCCACCGGTGTCATATCACTTAAATGTTTACGCATAACCCAGATACGTTGCAATGTGCTCGGGTCAAGTAATAAATCGTCTCGTCGCGTGGATGAAGCTGTAAGGTCGATAGCAGGATAAATACGCTTGTTAGAAATTTTTCTGTCCAACTGCATTTCCATGTTACCTGTTCCTTTAAACTCTTCAAAAATTACTTCGTCCATTTTAGAACCGGTTTCGATAAGAGCTGTGGCAAGAATAGTTAAAGAACCGCCGCCTTCGATTTTACGTGCGGCTCCAAAGAAACGTTTGGGCTTGTGCAAAGCGTTAGCGTCTACCCCACCCGTTAATACTTTACCGGATGCAGGAGAAACTGTATTATAAGCACGCGCCAAACGTGTAATTGAATCCAATAAAATAATTACATCATGGCCACACTCGGTTAAACGTTTTGCTTTTTCTAAAACAATGTTTGCAATACGCACATGTTTTTCTGCGGGCTCATCAAAAGTACTTGCAACAACTTCCGCTTTTACGCTGCGTGCCATATCGGTAACCTCCTCGGGGCGTTCGTCTATAAGCAACACAATTAAATAAGCTTCGGGGTGATTTGCAGCAATAGCGTTAGCCACTTCTTTTAATAAAACTGTTTTACCGGTTTTTGGTTGCGCCACAATTAAACCGCGCTGGCCTTTACCAATGGGGCAAAACATATCCATCACGCGTGAAGAAAGTGTTTCATGCTTATGGCCGGTTAATTTAAATTTCTCGTAAGGAAATAACGGAGTTAAAAAATCAAAAGGAACACGGTCGCGCACCCAGGCCGGGTCACGTCCGTTAATTTTTTCGACTTTTACTAAAGGAAAATATTTTTCACCTTCTTTAGGCGGACGAACGCTTCCACGCACAGTATCTCCGGTTTTTAAACCGAATAACTTTACCTGTGACTGGGAAACGTACACATCATCGGGTGAGCTTAAATAGTTATAATCTGAAGAACGTAAAAACCCGTAACCATCGGGCATCATTTCCAAAACGCCTTCAGCGTGAACAATGCCGTCAAAATTAAACTGCGCTTCGTTTTGTCTGTGCTGATGACTTTGTTGGTGATTCTGATGTTGCACATTACCATCCGTTTCTTTTTTGAAAGCGAAATCGCCCTGCGTTTGGACAGGATTAGCTACCGGGTTTTGCTGCGTTTGTTCAACTTTGGTTTCGGTAACTACCGGCGTTGGTTGAACTACGGGTTCTTCGGTAAAAAGTTCCTCAGCTTTAGTTTCGGGGGTTTGAGTTTCTTCCGGCAAAGGGTCTAATTTTACTTTGCGTGGCCTTTTGGCTCTTCCGGATTTGTCGCTTTTATCTTCTTTCATAGCGGATTTTTGGCTCAGAACAAGCCTTTGATTAATAGGTATGGGGGTTTATTGAAATTCAATAGAAATTGTACACAGGCATATTTACCCGTTTTAATACATAAACAACAATTTTGTTTTTAACTGACTAAACAAATTATTTCAGGATTTTTTGAGTGATGCTGTTGTAAGAAATACGACAGTAAAGTATAACTCACTACAAATATGCACTTTTTTCTTTAAACAAAAAAATAAATTTACATCATGGGATGGCCACTTTGCTTTTTAAGAACCTCAGCCAACGTAGTTTTTTCTATACGTGAAGTTACCCAAGCGGAAATATCAAAATAGCTGAGCAGGTTTTGCTGAACAGTATCCGCCTGAATATTACCTTCTATTCCCTCTTTCAGTTTTATAAGCATTTGCTTCAGTTCAGCTGCTTCAGGCCGTTTATTTATGTAATTCTTAAAGAATTTTGTAAGCAATTGCAGGGAACCCAGCATAGAATTGCGTTTTTCTAACTGGCGCTGGGCGTGATTAAGCCTGTATTCGAGTACATCTGTTTTTCCGCCTTCATAATAAATAATCAGGCTCAGCACATAAGCCATACAGGTAATATCCGAATTATATTCTAATTCGTTATTGATAATATAGTTCAGTTGTTTCGATGCTTCCTTTAAATTACCAGAGCCGTAATAAACTTTTGCGAGGTAAAAATAATATTGCTGCTCGGAGTAAATATTTTCGCTTGGTGGTAAACCCTGGCGGAAATGCATATATTCATCCATTACTTCCAGCGATTTTTCAAAATAACCGCAGGAATTATATACGTCAATCAGCAAATTATACAGCATGTATTTTTGAAAAAGGGTGCCGCGGTTTAATTCCTCCAGTTTTTTATTAAGGAATTGTATAGTTTTAACCGCTTCGCCGAATTCACCCAGGTTAGAGTGCGTTAATGCCTGGTTGTAATACGTGTTATAATAAGCCGCAAAACGCAATTGTATCATGTGCGGATATTTTTCCCAAAGTTTAAGCAATTCATTACGGATACGCACACCGTTTACATAATCTTTTGTAGCATAATAAACAATTCCCTTGGCCAGGTAAAAAAATATTTTGTGATTAAAATTGTAATTGCTGTCGGCTTCCAGCAATTCATCTTCATACACATCTTTAAACTCGGAAGTTTTTAAAATATCGCGGATAAAAGACGACTGATGATGCCTGAGGCGTACCAACGCAAACAGTTTGCGGTAATGCAAAAGTGTTCTTTTAGCATGAATCGTTTTTACAATGCGATTTTCCAATTCTTCCGTATCTTTTTTGGTACGCAATTCCAATTGGGCTATACTTAAATAATTGTCGAACAATTGCAATTTAAAAGCATCTTCTTCAGCTTTTTTTAAAACATCCTGTAAAAAGGGTTCGTATTTTTTTTGAAGGCTCAGGTTTGCGCAATTAATTTTACGGCGTAAAACCACCTGGGGTAATTGGCAAATTTCTTCAAGGCGGTTAAGGATAAAATGATAGAGGTAGTTTTTGGTAAAGGCAAAATTATTGAGGTTGTTTTCGTAGCCCAGTTTTTTAATAATTTCTTTTTCATTGTAAACCGCCTGCGAAATAATTTCGTGAAAAAGCAACATATAATTATTCGAGCCGCTTTTTTTATGCTGGTCGGATGTTTTAAGTATATACTCAATCTCCTTACCCGAAAGTGATTTAATTAATTCAAATATGTTTTCAGAGGGTTTCAACGGGTTTTCTGAGCTATTTTACTTTGCTTTTCTACAATTTCCTTAAGTTCGCCGAAATATTCATCGAATATCTTTATATTTTTTTCAGTAGGGGGTTTTAAGCTATGTATGGCCACCTGCCACTCAATAATTTCATAAAGCATCTCGTAATTGGCTTCTTTGCGGGCCATTTTTATTGCTTTGGCAAGGAGTTTTTCTGCCTGGCTGTTCAGATTTTTCTCTAACAGAATCTCTACCTGGCTAATATAACTACGTGCCTGAGTAACGCTGTTTTTATGATATTCCTCCAACCCGAACAGTAACAAATCAAAAACATCTTTTTGTATGTCGGTACTGAAAGGCCCCGGCAAGGACTGAGGGCTTGTTTCAACCAGGGCAAACAGGTCATTGAACTGCTCGGCCTTTTTGGGTGACAAAACCGTTATACGCGTTTTAAAAAATTTTTTCAGGTACCCCTTTTCGGACGCAGACAATTGAGAAAACAACGCAGTGGTTTTGTGTGCATAATTCATGCCCTGCAATAATACTAAAATAAACGAAACCGTAAAACTAAACCGTTTTAAAAAACGACATTCTTATTTCAAAAGCCTTATTTCTTGCTTTGCTTAAAGCCGATAAGTAAAACTGCACAACCTGAACCATTGTTGGAAGGGTCCAGTTTAGCCTCAATAGTAACCTCAACGGTAGATTTCACTTTAAAATCCCAATAAGCCGAGTTTTTATAGTCCTTATTGGTAAAAAGCAGGTTGCGTTCCTGATCGTAAATGGAGAAAATAAGGTTTCCGTCTGTTAGTCCGCTGCAAGCCGCTATACGGTAAACTGTCTCTCCGAAAAAAGTGGTTTTAAATTCTGCTGTTTCTTCAGGATTCAATAAAAGTGAGCGGTATTGCTGCCCGTCGGAAATAAAAGAGGTGATAATATGTTTGGCACATAAACTGGCTATAGTATCGCACTGGGCACTTCCTTTAAAAGGATTTGCCAGTAAAAACAGTACAGATAAAAAACAGGTTGCAAATATCTTTTTCATAAGTCAATCAGGCTTTAACGGGGTTAACAATTTTTTTACGGATACTCTCCACTTTTTCAATAATTTTATCCAACTGCTCTTTACTAATACTAACATCAGTATGGCTGTTAATGGTGGTGATTTTAGCAGCAACATCTGTTTCAGGCATCTCGTACACATATTTATACTGAATGCTATCGTACACTTTACCCAGTTCTTTTAATTCCTTAATAATATCTGTGTACTCAGGTTTTGCTTCGTTTTGAGAAAGCAGTTTAATGATACTTGTAATCGCCTGTTTCTGATCGGCCACACGGCGCTTTACATCTTCGTTTTCTTTGGCTTTATTAACCTGAAGCGCAAAGTATAAACTTTCAATCCATCCACCGGCAAGAATAAGCCCGCTGATATCACTACGCTTGTTATTTTTAAGAAAAGCATCTCCCGAACGATAAGCAAGTCCCACCAACATCATCATAGAATCTTTGTTAGAAATGTTTTTGTTGAAACGCTCCATGGTTTGCGTATCAAAAGCTCCCGAAAGGCCTAAATCATCTGATAATTTTTTTACACCCGCCAGGTAAGAAATCGCATCCTGAGTTTTGTTGTACATAGAAACATATCCCAGATCAGCCCCGTAAATACCCAGGTTAAGCGCCTTGGAAAAATCGGTTGCGTATTGGTTCATATTTTCTTTGGTATTCAGAATGCTTTTATCGTATGCAGAACCGGTTTTTTGAATCAGCATAGCCGTTTGTAAGGGAGAAGGTATACTGAACAATTCTCCACCGATGTTTAAAACACCACTTGACACAACCTTGTTTGTATCTTCCTGAATTTCTTCGGGATTAGCTGTTTTGCCATCGTTGTTACCGCAAGAAGCAAGCAGTAATAAGCAAAGAGGGGTAAAAAGCAACGAAAATTTTTTGATTTGTTGTACCATATTAGATTTAAATTACTGACTCACAAAGAAACAAAAATATTTTAAACAGTAAAAGAACCTTTAAAATTTTAATTCGTCTTGTCTATTCAGGCCTCATTGAACCCTATATATGTTTTAAACCCAATTATAATGACTATATATGAGGGTTTCAATACATATCCGACTTAATCAGCCCTATTTTATTGAAAAAATACCTGAAAGAGGTGCCTAAAACTCCTAAACCGTAAGTTGCGCTGCGACTGAAGTTAATAGACGAGGCTTCATCAAAATATTTTGTAGGGCAGGTTATCTCGGCAATTTCAAAGCCGGCATAAAAAATCTGCGATATCATTTGGTTATCAAACACAAAATCATCGCTGTTTTTATGGTATTTAATCCCTTTTAAAACCTCCGCGCTGAAGGCCCTGTAACCGGTATGGTATTCGGATAATTTTTGATTTATAAGGATATTTTGAGACAGCGTTAAACAACGGTTAAAGATGTACTTGTACATGGGCATACCGCCTTTTAAAGCTCCTTTTCCGAGAATACGCGAGCCTAATACAGCCGGATAGAGCCCGCTGGCAATAAGCTCGCACATAGTTGGAATAAGTTTAGGAGTGTATTGATAATCGGGATGCAGCATAATCACTATATCCGCCCCCAACTCAAGCGCTTTATCGTAACAGGTCTTTTGGTTACCTCCGTAGCCTTTGTTCTTTTCGTGCCTGATTACATGCCTGATGCCTATCTGGCGGGCTACATCACTGGTATTATCTTTGCTGTAATCATCCACCAGCACCACATCATCCACAATATCAAAAGGAATCTCGTCGTAGGTTCGTTTTAAAGTCTTCTCCGCATTATAAGCAGGGAGTACCACAACTATCTTTTTACCTTTAACCATTATGCACAAAAATAAAAATTAATGTAATTATACAATTAAAAGTTATACACGCTCTTTTTTTGATAGATGATCTGCTGTTTGGCGCGATTTTAGCTCTCAAATGATACCTTTGCAACAAGCATGCGATTAAAGACCCTGCATATTTTTTTAATAAAGAAGTACATCCCTCCTTTTTTGGCCACGCTGTTTATCGGGATGTTTATTTTTTTGATGATTTTCACTTTTACCTACATTGATGAAATTGCCGGAAAAGGTGTGGAAACATCCACGCTTATACAGATGTTCGGTTACATCTTTCTCACTTTTTTACCCGATGCCATGCCTTTGGCGGTGTTACTGTCTTCTATCATGACTTTCGGTAATCTGGGAGAGACTTACGAACTGGCTTCTATGAAATCGGCCGGGCAATCGCTTTTATCTATCATGAGGCCTGTTTTGGTTCTCATTATTGCTTTATCCTGCTTTTGTTTTTTTTACAGCAATTATACTTTGCCTTACATCCATTTAAAAGCAGCTCATTTATTGTATAATGTACGCGCGTCAAAACCGGCATTTAATTTAAAAGAAGGGGTTTATTATAACGGAATTGACGGCTATACGATTAAAGTGGGCAACAAAGACAAAGACGGCATTACCATACATAACATCTATATTTACGATCATACTGAAGGGCTTGGTAATACCGTACAGATGTATGCCAAAGACGGAGAAATATCGATGACTAAAGACATGCGCTACCTTACTTTTAAATTAAAAGACGGAACACATTACAACCAACCACTTACAGAGCCGAAACAACAGGTAACGCGCCCCAATATGATCATGCATTTTAAGCAGCAAAACATACGCATTGACCTGAGCAGCCTTAAAATGGAAAATTATAAAGAAGATTTTTTTAAGGGCGATGCAAGTATGCTGAATATCGGGCAGCTTCACTCCTACAGAGATAGTTCGGAGAAATACCGTAAGGATTCATATCATCAAACCTATCAGCAATTTATAAATCAATATTTTTTTCAGAAAAGCCTGGTGCAGAACAAAAAAAACGAAAAAGATACTGCTTCTTTTTTACTGAGTAAATATTTGGTTGCACAAACTGCACAAAAAAAGAAACTCATTTACGAGAGCGCAGCCAATATGATAAAAAGCGCAGCTTCTTATATGGAAAGTAAATCCAATGAAGAAGAAGAGCAAAAAGCGGCCACTGCTAAATACGCTATTGAATGGCATAAAAAATTCACTGTTTCATTTGCCTGCCTTATTCTGTTTTTCGTGGGAGCTCCTTTAGGCGCCATTGTGCGTAAAGGAGGATTTGGTATGCCGGTAGTTATTTCGGTACTGATTTTTATCATTTATCATGTTGTTACCATAACGCTTGTAAAAATGGTTTCAGAAGGAAAACTGCAAACAGTTATCGGTATGTGGGCTTCGCAATGCTTTTTTTTACCAATAGGTTTGTGGTTGTCGTTTAAAGCTGCAAACGATTCGCCGATATTAGAAGGCTCAAGCTATACACGATTCTTCAAAAAATTATTTACACCCAAAGAAAACAATGCGAATACTGCAATTAACCAATAAACCTCCTGCCCCGCCCGACGACGGCAGTTCCATAGCCATGTTTAATATGGGCGCAGGTTTTATTGCGAACGGGGTTGATTTAACCTTGCTGACCATCAATACCAAAAAACATTTTAAATCTGACAGCGAAGTCGACAAAGATTTTAAAAAGAAAAGTAATTACCAATCAGTATACCGTAACACGGATGTAAGTATAACAGGCGCGCTGATGAATTTATTTTCTGACAAATCTTATTTTTCGAGCCGTTTTTATTTTAAAGAATTTGAAGAAAAATTAATTTCTGTTTTAAAAGAAAAAGAATTCGGCTTCGTTCAACTGGAAAGTATTTTTATGGGAGATTACATTCCCACGATCCGCAAGTATAGCAAAGCCAGGATTATTGTGCGCACCCACAACATTGAGCATATGATTTGGGATCGCATGATTGAAAACGAAACGAACGTCGCCAAAAAAAAATATCTCTCTTTGCAAAATGCGCGCTTAAAACTTTTTGAATACACTGTTTTAAAAAATGCGGATGCGATTGTCCCTATTACATCTATCGATCAGAAATATTTTGAAAGCTGGGGGATTCAAAAACCATTTTTCTCTTCCCCAACCGGTTTGTTACCGGATAAATATATTATAAATCATTCAAACGAGGTTCCTCAAAGTGTTTTTCATTTCGGTTCGATGGACTGGATGCCGAACGAAGAAGCCGTTTTATGGTTTGTTAAAAATGTTTGGAATAAAGTTTTGGATAAAATCCCGAAGGCAAAATTTTATATTGCAGGCAGAGGTATTTCCGAAAAAGTTGCTTCTTTACAAATTCCGGGCGTTATTGTGACGGGAAAAACGGAATCTCCGGAGAAAGTGTATCACAATTATGAAGTAATGGTTGTCCCGCTTCTATCAGGCAGCGGTATGCGGATTAAACTGATTGAAGGAATGGCTTACGGCAAACCCATTGTAAGCACAAACATCGGGGCGGAGGGTATCATTGTTACAAATAATAAAAATTGTTTACTTGCCGATGATGCGGATACTTTCGCAAACTCTGTAATTGAGCTTTTATCCGATAAAACCAAGAAAGAGAATATGCAAAAAGAAGCAAGAGAGTTTGCGGAGAAAAATTACAACAATACTTTTTTGGTAAATCAATTATTAAATTTTTATAAAACTTTATAAGTGAAACTCTTTGCGGAAATATTTTTTTTTGTTTGCGCCTATGCCATGCTGCACACCTATATTCTTTATCCCGCCACTATGTTGTTATTTGCTTGGGGGAAGAAAAATAAAAATAAAGAATTATTTACCAATGAAGAACTGCCTGAAATAACAATAATTTGCGCCGCTTATAATGAGGAAAAGGTTATTGAAGAAAAAATACGTTCAACTTTCAAGACAAATTACCCCGGCCAAAAAATTACTTTTTTAATCGGCAGCGATAATTGCAGCGACCGTACCGTTGAAATTATAAAAAAACTACAAAACGAATTTACCGGATTAAAATTGGTTGAATTTACCTCACGCACAGGAAAAATCGGAATTATTAATGCTCTTGTGGCTGAAGTTAAAACTTCTATTATAGTTATGACGGATGCTAACGTATATTTCAATCCCGCTACCCTGTTTGAACTTGTAAAACACTTTAAAAACAATACTACCGGAATGGTTTGCGGCAATATCATTAAAAAACCATTGAATTCCGCTGCGGTAACACAAAGTGAACTGAGTTACATGAATTTTGAGAACAAATTAAAATACGCTGAGAGTATAAATTTCGGAATAGTGGTGGGCGCAGAAGGTGGCTGCTACGCCGTGCGTAAAGAAATTCTTAAAGAAATACCGGTACGCTTTATTGCCGATGATTTTTTTATTACTTGCCTGGTTTTACAGAGTAAGAAAAATATTGTTTTTGAAAAAGAAGCGCTTGCCAACGAAGAATTACTTGCCGATACTTCTCGGGAATTCAGGAGAAAAGCGCGGATTGCCACCGGTAATTTTCAGAATTTATTTTACTTTTCACGAATAGTACTGCGGTTATGGACAATCACTTCTTTTTGTTTTATATCGCACAAAGTTTTCAGGTGGAAAACACCGTTTTATTTTATTACCTGCTTTATCATTTCAATCCTGCTTTTTAAAGTCCATTTAATTTTTCAAATTACTTTCTTCGGGCAGGTGGCTTTACTTGTTTTGCCATTTTTAAACGCACTGCTTACGGGTATCGGGATAAAAATAAAACCACTTATATCTCTATCGCATTTCATGATGATGAATGCCGCTTTACTTATAGGTTTTATAAGGTTTTGCAAGGGAGTAAAAAGCAGTGTGTGGGAACCTGTTAAAAGGTAAGTTGGCGATTTGATTATTGGCGATTTAAAGATTGAATACTTTCATAAACGTAATGATTAATTTACCCATTTATTTTTAGCCAGCACGCTGAAAATTTTAACCTTTCTCAAATAAAATTCAAGGACTACATTTCCGTTATAAATACTACTATAAGAAGGTTTGTAATTTTTGTGCGATCTGTTTTTCTTTCTTTCAGAAAGTGTTTTTCCGATTGAAAAATAATAAGCAAAATGCGCTTTGGTTACCGCCCACATATGCGCCGGTTTTCCTTCTAATAAAAATTTAAATCCTGCAATGCCATCCAGCACAAGGCGTGCAAGGATTATAAAAAACCAATTGCTGTTCGGATAATTCTTTGTGAGTGTAATTAAATTATTCCGGAAATTTAAAAATGTTTTACGGGGGCTCAGTTTGTTTAAAGTCCCGCCGCCTAAATGAAACACAACTGAACCCGGAACAACCATAATTTTGTGGCCGGTGTTTTTGATCCTCCAGCACAAATCAATTTCCTCCATATGCGCAAAGTAGGAATCATCAAAGCCACTTGCTTCTTTATACACATCCGCCTTTACAAACATGCAGGCACCCGTGGCCCAAAAAATTTCGCGAACATCATTGTACTGTCCGTTGTCTTTTTCCAATTCATTAAAAATCCTGCCACGACAAAAAGGATATCCGTATTTATCAATAAAACCTCCGCTTGCACCGGCATATTCAAAGGAATTCTTTTCGGCATAAGAAAGTATTTTTGGTTGACAGGCAGCAATGCTATCGTCGCTTTGCATGAGTTCAATTACCGGTTCAATCCAATTAGGCGTTACCTCCACATCCGAGTTCAGTAATACAAAATAATCAGCATTTATATTTTTTAATGCTTCATTATAACCCCGCGCAAAGCCGTGATTCTGATTTAAAACAATACGTTTTATTTGCGGAAATTCTTTTTCAATAAACGCAAGCGAATCATCCGTACTTGCATTATCGGCCAAATAAATTTCAGTTCCTTCTGAATGTTTAATTACGGAAGGAAGGAATTGTTGCAGCAGTTTTTTACCGTTAAAGTTTAAGATAACAACTGCTACAAGAGGTTTATTCATACATTAACGCGGGTTTTGAAATAAATCATCCGCCCCCGAACCATACGATTTAGTTGGAGTTGTTTCGTCAAGGTTCATAATCTGATTAGTACGTTGTTTTAATATTATCTGCCAATTGTCTTTACGCACTTCGCCTCTTGCATCGCTGTGCAGTAATTGATAGCAACTGCCATCGAGTTCGCGGTTATAAAAAACAAATTTCTTATTGCTTTGAAACATTCCTGTGGTAGGGTCTTTAAGACGATAATATTGCCAGATTTCGTACGGATATGAATCAGGCTCCGCTGCTTGCTGCTGTGCCGCGCTGGGTGCACCATATTGTAAATAAACACGTCCGCGGTCTGTCATATATCCCGGTTGTTTTCCGCAGGCATATTCCTTTTTAACTTTCACTGCTTCGCTTCGGTATTTTTTCCAGGCAAGTTCAGGATTTTTAAGATCGCGGTTAATCCAAAAAGCATAGATGTATTGCTGCATTAATTTTGCATCGGCATTTTTAATCTGGCTGTATTGCCAGTCGCGCTCGGTAGTGGAGGAGATTGGCCACAGGCAGGCAATATAATCTTTCAGCGTATCCATGTTTACTACCTGACTGATAAAAGTGCCCGTTGTATCAATAGTATTTATATCCGCCATTTTAATTTTTACGGTTGCGGCAATGCGGGTAAAAGGGAGTTTTTTTTCTGCTACCAATTCATTGGCCGCATTTCTTACTTCAATTACAAGATGATACTCGCCGGTAGGAAGTTGAGAAATATCAAACTGGCCCATTAAAGGGTTTACTGCTGCTGAATTTTGCTTTATATACGAATACATACCGGTAACTTTTTCTTTCGTCTCTGCACCTTCAATAAAATAAGCAAACAGAAACCTGGAATCAGTCCCTAATTTTTTCAAAGCGTTATAAGCTTCCGTATAAAAAGCTAATTTATTTACCGATTCAGGATAATATCGCAACACATAAGGCATCATATCGTAACCACTCTTTGATGTGACATCAATAGCCTCTGTTTTAACATACGATTCAAGTAATTCCACACCTGAGAAAGAAACTTCTTTTTCAGGCGGAGCGGTAATTTCTATGATTTGAGAAGCTGATAACGCTTCGCTGGCCGGACGATTCATGTCTTTTATCTTCAACACAAATTCGTATTTACCGGGTTTAATCCAGTAACGCTGCCTGTCAACCAAAACAGGTTTATTGCTTGTATCCAGAATTTCGGGGCTGTTTAAATTATAGGCATTTCCCTTTACAAATTTACCGTCCTGACTAAAACTCATTTCAATATGCGCGGTTGCCATGAAACTGTTTTTTTGCTTTTTAAACAAAAGCGACATTCCCGGAATAGTAAGGTAAGTTTCTATGTATGTGCCTTTGTCGGGTGCACTGAAAACGGCGTAATTAAAATACGCCTTAACTCCGCCCGGGCGAAGGGTTATGGATTGAGAAGCAGAAACGTTTGAATAAAGGTTAAAGCCTCCTGCTATCATGATGATAACGCAACAAAATAACTTTTTCATGATTGAAATGATTTTATTAGCAGGGACGCAACGCAAAGGTACAAAAAATAATCGCTTAATAAGTAGTGAAATTGGCTTTGGGATTTAAAAAAAATGTTAATTTTGCCGCCGGAGAAGTGGCAGAGTGGTCGATCGCGGCAGTCTTGAAAACTGTTGAGGGTAAAACCTCCGGGGGTTCGAATCCCTCCTTCTCCGCACAAAGGGACTTGCTCAATAAAAAAGGGTTAAGTCCCTTTATATTTAACGCCAAATCGCCCGACAAACAGGTGATTTCAGCGATTACAGAAATTATTTTCGTGGTTCGAAATACCTTTGCCGGAAACTGTAACCAACAGTCAAATTAAAACTAATCCTCTTCTGGTTTGTTTACTTTAATAAAAGCCCCTCGTACAGGCGGAGGACAGATTTTACCTTTTACAGCCCACCATAATACTTCATTAAATTCAGAGTCATTTACCCGATCTTCTTTTTCGAAATTAAAGCCTTCACTCATTTTTTGCCATTTGTTTAGAGCTATATTTTTTTCAAATAAATCAATTTTCGCAGGTACTGAGGTAAATGATCTGGCAACTTCAGAATCAGTAAAAGAACGCCAAAGTGGTTCAGCAGCGGCATCGTACTGACTCATTGGTGGTAAACCAAGTATTAACTCTATTGTGTGTAAAACGGAAGACGTGGAATACATTGTATGATCCACAAATCTTTCTTTGACCATTCCACCGGCAACGTACAGAGTGCTTCGATGTGCATCGACATGATCCGGGCCGTTTTGTGCA
This sequence comes from Bacteroidia bacterium, assembly GCA_035569635.1. GTDB lineage: Bacteria > Bacteroidota > Bacteroidia > B-17B0 > Aurantibacillaceae > PALSA-968. The sequence continues at coordinate 26,100 of DATMMV010000040.1, forward strand.
TCATCTTCCAAAATAAATACAACACTCTCTTTCCAGATTTTACTTTTGCTTAAATATTCAATAAAAAGCCCGGTTGCTAAATCGTTATCGGCTACATGTGCTTTTGGCGATGGCCGACCTAAACGCAGACCTTCTGTATGGTCATTGATAAAACGAAGCGTATTTAATTGAGGAATTTTATTAATTGCTAATAACGAATCAAAATCATTTTTCCATTGATGGAAGCGTGTTGTATCCATTACTTTTTCATCCCAACTCGTATATTTAGTGCAATAATGTTCTTTTAAAACCGGAATATTCGGCTTGTAATCATCTGCGAACTCACCATATGTTCTATAAGTGACGTTGTGTTTTTTACATAAATCCCAAATAAACCCGTTTTTGTTATTGCATATTTCACGATTTCCTTCAGCATCATAATTACCTCCTCGACCACCATAACTTGTAGGCCACGTTTTTTCCAAATAATCCGTTGCATAGGCAGCGGTGCTCCAGTTATGGCCATCTGCGCTTACTTCGCCATCAACATAAAAATTATCATACAACACAAACTGCTTTGCCAGGGCGTGTTGATTGGGTGTTACATTCGAATCAAACAGCAGCAAAGAAGTATCGCCGTTTCCCCCGGGAATATCTGAAAGCACCTGATCATAAGTGCGGTTCTCTTTAATAATGTAAAAGACATACTTTATCGGTGAAACATCCCCTGTCTTTAGAGGTATTGGATTATTAATTCTTTCTTCGCTCTGATTTTGCGTTACATTATTATAAGGTGTATTTTTATATACTGCCTGAGAATAAATATATAGTTGCTTTTCATTGGGAACAGGAATTGCGCTTAAGGTTCCTTTAAATAATCCTCCAATATATTGCACTTCTTCAGGCTTCTTTTCATCTGCTTTTTGATAAGTCACTTTTTGTTTTTTTGCATACGGGTTTGGTCCTTTAGGATTTGCAAGGGAAGAAAATCCTTTAGCGTTGAGTACATAAATTG
>DATMMV010000041.1:0-2281 GCA_035569635.1 Bacteroidia bacterium
TTTTCAGAAAATATATTTAACATGGAACAAAAAAAAACAACCAATCCGCAGGAAATTGATTTCAAAAAGAAATTTGACCTTAAGGATAAAGTAATTATTGTTACCGGGGCTTGCGGCCTAATTGGTCGTGCATTTTGCGAAGCCGTTGCACAATTTGACGGGCAAATTATTGCCGCTGATATAGAACAGGCCAATCCGGTTGCGTATGCTATTGAAATGAGTAAACATCATAAACAAAAAATAAAAGGTTTTACTTTAGATGTTGAAAGCCGGGATTCTGTAAATAAACTGAAAGAATTCGCATTGAAAGAATTCGGTCAAATAAACGGATTGGTTAACGGGCATCAGAATAAATCGCATTTAATATTTGAACCTTTTGAAAAAGTAAGCGATGAAAATTGGGATAAAGTGGTAAGTGTAAATTTAAAGGGCACTTTTTTAACCTGTCAGGTAATTGGCACGTGGATGGCAGAGAAAGGCGGCGGCGCAATTGTAAACATTCCCTCTACCTATTCAGTGGTGGCGCCTAATCAGAATTTATATAAAGGAACTTCTTTAGGTTGTCCCGCAGCTTATTCGGCTTCTAAAGGCGGTATTGACGCATTAAGCCGTTACCTCGCATCTTATTGGGGAGCTAAAAAAGTGCGTGTAAATATGATTACTCCTCATGGTGTTTGGAACAATCATGAAGAACAATTTGAAAAAAACTTTGCCAACTTCTCCCCTATGCAACGCATGAGTTATAATCATGAAGTGGCTTCGGCACTTGTATATTTACTTTCAGATGCGTCCAGTTATGTTACCGGCGCTAATTTACTCAATGAAGGTGGCTGGACCGTTTGGTAGAAAATGATTATGAAATGTAAAGTTTGTGGCTCAACAAGCCTTGAAAAAGTAAATACGTACAAACATTTCTGGTACGCGTGCGCGTCTTGTGACAGTATTGAGCGAGAAAAAAAATCACATTACACCTTTGAGAGTTTTTTTCCGAAAAGTGCTGTGAAAAAATTGCCCGGCTATTTTACCTATTTACTTCCAGCAAGCTACTTTGAAGAAGCAAAACTCGGAACTTCCTATAATTACTACGCTGATATGGGCAATTCTGCCGAAGGAAGTGGTACAAAATGGGGCGGAGAAACAAAAATTGTATCAGAGAGGCTTAGTAAGTTCGGCGTTAATATAAAAGACAAAAGTGTACTTGATGTTAGCGGCGGCCCCGGCTTTGTTGCAAATAATTTAAGAAGCGAAACTTCGTATATGTTACTCACTGAATTCTCGCAGGTTGCGGTTGAGGGAATGCGAAAATTTTTGGCTATTGATATAGAAAAATACGACTATAACAGTGATTCGTTGGATAAAATTACCGGTAAAAAATTCGATATTATCCTTGTGCGGTTTTCAATCAACTTTTGTAATGACCTTGAGAAATTTGTAAAAGAAGCAAAAAACTTATTAAATCCTGATGGACTCATTTATGTTGAACATGTAGAGCCAAACCGCGGTTGTCTTTTAAGGTGGCAATTCGATGAATACACCTATACTTTATTGCATGGCATTAAAACATTTGCCGAAACATTCAATAAACAAGGTATGAGTACAATAAAACAAGAAGTTTTATTTGAAGAAAAATATAATAAACCCTATTGGAACTATCAAGGCTTTAAAATTAAAGTTTTCTATTTTTTTATAAGGAGAATCAGAGATGTTTATAAAATGAAAATGGGAAATAAAATAAAAGGAGATTTAATTCAAAGAAGTTGGGTAAGCATATTTAAACTTAATTAGAATGAAAATAGTTGATTATTTAAGCAGTTATAAGCCCAATGAAATAAGAAACCCTTATGTCATTGCAGAAGCCGGTGTAAATCACGAAGGTTCTATGGATTTAGCCAAACGTTTGATTGACGAAGCTCAGGAAGGTGGCGCACACGCTATCAAGTTTCAGACATATAAGGCGGAAACTATTGCGAGTAAAGACAGCCCGTACTATTGGGATATAAGCAAAGAACCAACACGAAGTCAGTTTGAGCTTTTTAAAAAATATGATAAATTCTGGAAAAAAGAATACGAAGAATTAAAAAAACACTGCGATAAAGCGGGGATTGAATTTTTATCCACTCCCTTTGATGCCGAGTCAGCGAAATTTTTAAATGAATTAATGCCTGTTTTTAAAATTTCTTCCTCCGATATAACTAATTTTCCATTCATCGAATTGCAGTGCAGTTTTAATAAACCCATTATACTTTCAACAGGCGCATCTCATTTATGGGAAGTTCAGGAA
>DATMMV010000042.1:0-8286 GCA_035569635.1 Bacteroidia bacterium
GAAGAAAAAATAATTATCCCTCTTGAAAACCCCGAAGAAATAAAATCCGGGGCCAACAAATTCGTATTTGAAGTCCCTGAAGAAGAAGAAGAACCTGTTAAAGAAAACATCATCCCTACAATAGAATTCCCTCTTGAAAAAGAGAAACCTACAGAGGCAAAAGAAGAAAAAATTGAAGAACTTTCTTTAGAAATTAATGAGCCTGTAGCCGAGACAGTAAAAAAAAACGGGAAACTTGATTTAGAAATTGAGCCTGTTAAAGAAGAAAGTACCGCTACCACATCCGAGAAATTAGTTGAGCAATTCGGAGAATATGACCCTACACTTGATTTAGGTTCTTTTAAAATGCCGCCGCTTGATTTACTGAACGATTACGGTAAAATAGAAACTGAAGTAAATCCTGAAGAGCTTAACGCCAACAAAGACCGTATCATCAGTACCCTGCGTAATTACGGTATAGAAATTGAAAAGATTAAAGCTACAATTGGCCCAACCGTTACACTTTATGAAATTGTCCCTGCAGCGGGTGTACGTATTTCTAAAATTAAAAATTTAGAGGATGATATCGCGCTGAATCTTGCCGCTTTGGGTATTCGTATAATCGCTCCTATTCCCGGTCGCGGTACAATTGGTATCGAGGTTCCGAATCAAAACCCGGAAATGGTGCCGATGCGTAACATCTTAGCTACCGAAAAATTCCAGAACTCTACTTTCGATTTACCAATAGCACTTGGAAAGACAATCAGCAACGAAACATATGTTGCCGATTTAGCCAAGATGCCTCACTTATTAATGGCGGGTGCAACAGGACAAGGTAAATCGGTTGGATTAAACGCAGTACTGGTTTCTTTACTTTACAAAAAACATCCTTCGCAAATTAAATTTGTATTAGTAGACCCTAAAAAAGTGGAGCTTACTCTTTACAATAAAATTGAACGCCATTACTTAGCTAAATTACCCAACTCGGAAGAAGCGATTATAACCGACAATCAAAAAGTAGTTCATACATTAAACTCGCTTTGCATTGAAATGGATAACCGTTATGCTTTGCTACAGGATGCAGCGGCTAAAAACCTTAAAGAATACAATGCAAAATTCATTCAGCGCAAATTAAATCCTAACGACGGTCATAAATACCTGCCTTATATCATTGTGGTTGTAGATGAGTTTGCTGATTTAATTATGACGGCCGGCAAAGAGGTGGAAATGCCTATTGCGCGTATAGCGCAGTTAGCACGTGCGGTTGGTATACATTTGATTATTGCTACCCAGCGTCCTTCTGTAAACATTATTACAGGCGTAATTAAAGCGAATTTCCCTGCGCGCGTCGCCTTTCGTGTTACTTCTAAGATCGATTCGCGTACCATTTTAGATTCGGGCGGGGCAGAACAATTAATAGGCCGCGGAGATATGTTATTAAGCACCGGCAATGATTTAATACGCGTACAGTGTGCGTTCGTGGATACTCCCGAAATTGAAAAGATTACCGAGTTCATCGGTTCGCAACGCGGTTATTCAAGCGCTTATTTATTACCGGAATACGTTGATGAAAACGCCGGCGGAATTGATGACATTGATCTCAGCGAACGCGATAAAATGTTTGACGATGCCGCCCGAATGATAGTACAACATCAGCAAGGCTCCGCTTCTTTACTTCAACGTAAATTAAAACTGGGTTATAACCGTGCAGGCCGTATTATTGACCAATTGGAAGCCGCAGGTATCGTTGGTGCTTTTGAAGGTTCTAAAGCCCGCGAGGTTATGATTAAAGACCCGGCTTCTCTGGAGGAAAAACTGAAAGAGTTAAACACCAAGAAAGACTCTTAAAGGGAAAGCATTTCTCAATTCTTATTTTTATTACCTTAGTCTGCTCATGAAATTTTATTTCAGATATTTATCCGTATTTCTTTTTTCCGGTTTTATCTTAAAATCCCAGGTAAAAGATAAAAACTGGTTATTAATTGACTCCATAAAATACGAACAAATAAATTCCGCCAATAAACCTTTCTTAGATTCAGTTTTAACTATTTATCATAAAGCAACCAACGACACTGTTAAATTGGAATTGCTGATGCTTTTAGCCGAAGGAATAGAAGACGAACCTGTATGGACCCGCTATAATCAATTAGCATATGATTTAGCTGATAAAAACGGTGAAAAAAGAGTTTTTCTTAAGTACAAAGCCAATGCCCTTAATAACATGGGCTTCCATTTTCAGAATATCGGTAAAATGCAGGAAGCAATTAAATATTACTCCGAATCTTTAACACTCAGGGAAAAAATAAAAGACAAAAACGGAATTGCAAATTCACTTAATAACCTGGGTTATGTATTTGACGATTTACATGATTTGGTAAAAGCGGAAGAATATTATTCGCAAGGCTTAAAAATAAGAGAAGAATTAGGCGAAAAACAGGGTATTGTAAATTCATTGAATAATTTGGGCGCCTTATATTATTTTCAGAAAAATTATCCGAAAGCAATTATTTACCACGAACGATCCTTAAAAATTGCAAAAGAAATTAATTACAAAAGAGGTATCGGGTATGCTTTAAATAATTTAGGCAATGTGTACAGGCAGCTGGGTGATTTTACAAAAGCTTTAGAGTATCAGCAAATGGGACTTAAAATGCGGCTTGAAACAGCGGATGCAGCAGGGCTGAGCGGAACCTATTATAATTTTGCAGCCATCTACGAACAAATGAACGATTATAAAAAGGCGGAAGAATACGCGCTTAAAGCTTTTGATGTTGCGCGGCATGCGGACCACAATGAAAAAACCAGGGAAGCCGCTTTTCTGCTTTTTGGAATATACCGGACAGAAAAAAAATTTGAAAAGGCATTGAATATGTATTTACTCTACATTCAAATGAGGGATAGCAGTAATAACGAAGCCAGTAAAAAAGCATCCGTTAAACAGCAATTTAAGTACGAATACGAGAAAAAAGAAACTTCATTAAAAGCGGAGCAGGATAAAAAAGACGCACTTGCTGCTACTGAACGAAAAAAACAACAACTTTTTCTGCTGCTTGTCGGAGCTGTTGCAATAGGTGTTGCCGTAGTGGCTTTAGTGGTTATTCGCTCGCTTCGTATAACGCGCAGGCAAAAACAAATTATTGAAAATCAAAAGCACATTGTGGAAGAAAAACAAAAGGAAATATTAGACAGCATTCATTACGCCAGAAGAATACAACGCTCTTTGCTGACTTCTGAAAAATACATTGAAAAAAATCTTAAAAAATTCCCGAAATAACAGGTTTATAAGTGGTTAAAACTTCGTTTTATGTAACATTTTTTAAGGATTTTAGCGTTAAAAATTTATTACCTTTACCCCTTACGCTATGCCCACTTTTTTTAAGAAATACGCGCTCTTTGCAGCACTCTTTTTTCCCACCTTATTTTACGGGCAGTTTTATTATGGGTTGCAACAAGAGTTTGGCAAAAGCCGTGTGCAGTACCAGCCTTTTTACTGGACCTATTACGGGTTTGACCGATACCAGGTTTACCTGTATGAAGGATGCGAGGATATTGCGAAGTATGTATCATACCGCACCGAATACCATTTAAAAGATTTAGAGAAAAAGCTGGACCACCAGATTGATGATAAACTTCAGATTTTAGTTTACAGTAACCAGGGCGATTTCAGGCAAACCAACTTGGGCCTGTCTACCGACGAAACCACCAACACCGGAGGTACTACTAAAATTGTAGGAACTAAAATGAGTGTTTTTTTTGACGGAAGTCATGCTAACCTCGATAAACAAATCCGTGCCGGTATCGCAGAAATTCTAATAAACGATTTATTATACGGAGGTCGCACCCGTGATGTAATCCGCAACTCAGCTTTACTCGTCGTTCCCGATTGGTTTAAAAACGGATTAATTTCTTACCTGTCCGAACCCTGGAATACTGATTTGGATAATGTAATTAATGATGGTATTGCCAATGACCGTTATTTTAACTTTAATAAACTGGACGCGAAGGAAAGTGCCGTTGCAGGCCACGCCCTTTGGCATTACATTGCAGATACTTATGGTGAATCAAGCATTGCAAACATTTTGTATATGACCAAAGTTTCGCGAAAAGTAGAAAACGCTTTTCTTTTTATTTTGGGTACCAACAGCCAGGGATTGGTATTTGAGTGGATTGATTCACGAATGCGTAACACTGCCAACAATGATACTACGCGTACGCTTCCTAATTCAGACCCACTGGTTTTAAGGCCGAAAACTTCTAAGGATTATTACCAGTTGAAGATAAGTCCTGACGGACAAAAGGTAGTGTACGTTACCAACCAAATGACGCAGTACCGTGTTTACCTGCAGGATTTAACCACCGGAAAGAAAAAACGCATTGCCAAAAAAAACCCGAAAATCGAAAGGTTGAACGACCTTACTTACCCTTTATTGGCATGGCATCCCGGCGGACAAGCGTTTGCCATGATACATGAAAAAAAAGGAATTATTTATCTGACTACTTACAACGTAGAGAACCACGATAAATTCAGTAAGCCCATAACGGGAATTGAAAAAGTAATTGATTTTTCTTATAGTCCGGACGGGAAAAAAATAGTTTTCTCAGCCGTAAAAAAATCAAAAGGACAAAGCGATATTTTTGTGTACCAGATAAACGCCGGCGGGCTGGAACAAATTACCAACGACAGTTGGGATGATAATAACCCGCGCTTTATTGGTAAAGGAAATATGATTGTCTTTTCTTCTAACAGGCAACACGATACTTTAAAAGAAAGCGAAAACAGCCGCTATGATTTGGATGAAAGCAAATACAACGATATTTTTCTGTACGATTACAAAACCAAATCAAAACACCTGTATCGCGTTACCGATACAAAAAGGATAAACGAAACCAATCCGGGTGATTTTTATGAGGGTCATTTTACTTATCTGAGCGATCAAAACGGAATTAAAAACCGCTTTGTCGCCAAACTTGACAGTGTAATTTCCTTTGTGGATACCAGCGAACATTACCGCTACGTTTTTAACGCCCATGCCGTTTCCAATTACAAATACAACGTGCTTGAAAACGATATTAATTTAAAAGCGGGCAAAATGGCCGAGGTATTTTTTCACGACGGCAACCAATACATGTATATAAGCTCGATTGATAAATCGATGACCGAAAAAATTACCTTACTGAAAAATACTTTTTACAGGCGCAGCACTTTGTACGGACAATCAAGAGCATCCAACGGCAGCAATCCTTCAAACACTCCGCCACCACCACTTAAGAATGAAACCCCGGTAAAGAAAGACAGTACGGCAAAAGTGGATATTGATAATTATAATTTTAAAGGAACCAATCCTCCGCCAACCAATACAGGCACAACAAGTTCTACGGTCAGTACAGCAACAAATACAATCATTACAGGAATGGCCACGCAAAACAGCAACGGCGATTTTAAATTTCCGATTAAGCAAAACTATTACGTAAATTTTGCGGTGGATCAGGTAATAGCGCAGCTTGATAACTCCTTCCTCGCTACAAGCTACCAGCCTTTTTCTTACTATTATGTAAATCCAGGGTTCAGTGTGCTTACCAAAATGGCAGCGAGCGATTTGTTTGAAGATTACCGTATTGTAGGAGGATTTCGTTTTAACCTGAACATTACGGGAATAAATGCCGAGTATTTTATAAGCATTGAGAACCGTAAAAAACTTTGGGATAAACAATTGGTACTTCACAGGCTTGCCCTGCCCCATTCGCTTAATACGAACATGTACAGCGATGTAAGTTACGCCTATCTCGTAAAATCACTTACACATGATGTACAGTACAAATTAAAATACCCGATTAACGAAGTATCAAGTGTTAAGGGGACTTTATATTACCGCAATGACCGCTATGTGTTTAAAGCGCAGGATGATTTTACTTTGCCGTTAAAAAACCAATATGATAACTGGGCCGGTATTAAGGGCGAATATGTTTTTGATAATACACGTGCACGTGGATTGAATTTGTACAACGGATGGAGATTAAAAATCTTTGGTGAATATTACCGCCAGATAAATGTTGACTCACTTACAAAACGCCACGACTTAGTTGTCTTTGGCGCAGACATCAGGCACTATTTAAAAATACACCGCAGCTTAATATGGGCAAACCGTTTAGCGGGAAGTACTTCTTTTGGCACCGACAAACTTTGCTATTATTTAGGAGGAACGGATAATTGGGTGGGCGCTAAATTTAATACACAACAAGAAATTAAACATGCACAGACTTATGCATTTCAGGCTATTGCAACAAATATGCGGGGCTTTCAGCAAAACGCGCGCAACGGAAATAATTTTGTGGTATTGAATTCGGAATTACGTTGGCCCATCTTTCAATATTTTGCCAATCACCCGATAAGTTCTGATTTTTTTAATAATTTCCAGGTAGTAGGTTTTGGCGATGTGGGTATGTGCTGGTACGGTGCCAATCCGTTCAGTGATGAAAACACATTAAACAAGTATTCTTTTTATAAGAACCCGGTAACTGTAATTATTTACGAGAAAAAACAACCCATTATTGCCGGTTACGGGTTTGGTTTGCGCAGCCGCATATTCGGTTATTTTGTACGTGTTGATTTTGCCTGGGGCGTGGATAATTATACTCAACAAAACCGCATGACGACCTTCTCACTCGGAACTGATTTTTAATGGAAATCCTGAATAAAAATAAAAGTATGAACGAAATTCTTATCCTGTTAATTATAGGACTGGCAGCGGGTTTTTTAAGCGGAATGGTTGGCGTAGGCGGCGGAATCATTATCGTTCCTGCCTTAGTTTATTTTTTGGGTTTTAACCAGCATCAGGCGCAAGGAACTACTTTATTTATGTTTTTGTTCCCGATTGGTATTTTAGGCGTTATGACTTATTACAAAGCAGGGCACGTTGATTGGAAAGCAGCTTTATTTATCTGTACTACTTTTATTGCGGGGAATTATTTCGGGGCCAGCCTGGCTGTATCAATAGATCAGATAACAGTGAAAAAAATATTTGGGGCACTCATAATAATTATGGGTGCTAAAATGCTCTTTTGGAAATAAATTACTTTTGACATTTGCAGAAAGACACTAAGGCGCAAAGAAGTTTTATGACAATTCCGGCAATCAAACAAAAAAGTAAAGAGTTATTTCCATATTTACTGGAAGTGCGTCGCCATTTGCATGCGCATCCCGAACTTTCATTTAAAGAATTCAAAACTGCAGAATTTATTTCGGCTCAATTAAGCAAACATAACATTGAACACAAAACAGGTATTGTCGGCACCGGAATCGTTGCTCTTATAAAAGGAAGGAATCCGGATAAAAAGTGTGTTCTGTTACGAGGGGATATGGATGCTTTGCCTATCGCCGAAAAAAACGAAGTAACCTACAAATCTAAAAATGAAGGAGTGATGCATGCCTGTGGCCACGATGTACACAGTACCTGCATATTGGGAGCCGCGATTATTTTAAACTCGTTAAAAGAAGAATTTGAAGGGACTGTAAAAGTTATTTTTCAACCCGGCGAAGAATTACTACCGGGCGGCGCCTCTTTAATGATTAAAGAAGGAATTTTAGAAAACCCGAAAGTAAATGCCGCGATAGCATTACATGTATTTACCGATTTAGAAGCAGGGCAAGCAGGTTTTAAGAGCGGCATGTATATGGCCAGCACTGATGAAATTTATTTAACAATTACCGGCAAGGGTGGCCACGCAGCTATGCCCGCTGAATACAATAATCCTATTTTAATTGCTTCCGAAATTTTGCTTGAATTGCAAAAAGAATTTATGGGGCAAAAACAAAAGGATGAAAAGGGAAATGAAATTCCGACCGTATTGGCTTTTGGCAAAGTACAGGCAAATGGCGCTACCAATGTTATACCGGAAAGCGTAAAAATAGAGGGTACATTCCGTACAATGGATGAAAACTGGAGAAAAAAAGCACATGAAAAAATTACAGCATTAGTTACAAAAATTGCCAATGAGAAAAACGCGAAAGCCGGACTGAAAATTATGGTTGGTTACCCTTTTTTGGTAAATAACGAAAGTGTTACAAAAATTGCCCGTGAAACAGCCGTTGAACTTTACGGTAAAGAAAATATTTTTGAGCTGCCCCTGCGTATGACTGCCGAAGACTTTTCTTTCATCTCGCAACAGGTTCCTTCCTGTTTTTTCCGGCTGGGAACAGGTAATAAAAAAGAAGGAATTACTTCAGGAGTACACAGCGCGACTTTTAATATTGATGAGAGAGCTATTGAAACAGGTGCGGGATTGATGGCGGGAATAGCTATTAAATTA
>DATMMV010000043.1:0-5162 GCA_035569635.1 Bacteroidia bacterium
ATGCGAACCAGTTTGCTGAACACGTGTTACCGGATTTGTCCCTGTCCCTGTTACCTTCAGAGTGTAAATGGAATCTCCATCACAGGCGAAGACTAATTTGTAGGTGCTTCCTCCGCTTGTGATATTGTCTGTTGAAGCATAATAAAAACCGTTCGCCTTGGTGGGCAGGGTATTATCATAGATCAAAGTAAAAATTTCTTTGGTGTTATTGTTAATTGTTCCTACCGAATATGAAATAGTTGTCGGTGTACAATTAATATTATAGCCCGTAACCACATCGTCAGATTCGGAAAAGGATGAAAGAACTCCGGGGGTGCCGTTGCCATTGGTGCTGCCTAAGTCCAAAAGAGCATAAAACGGATAGGATTGGTCAGGATAAAATGTATAAACATCTAATGGTGTGCCGCCATTGAGTGTGAAATCATAATTGATGTCGTTGCGAACCGATCCCACCGTAAAAATGTACCATTGTTTGCAGTTCGCCGGATTTTGTACCAAACAGGCTTCGGAAAAACCGGCGATCTGATCGAAAATTCCTCCACCACCAATTATGTTCCCGGTTGTATTAGATCCATAACAGACAGTTGGGGTTTGTCTATGCACGTGTTTTGTCCAGCTTAATTTATCTATCATTGTACCTGCACTATCCATAACATAGCCATCGGCCACGAAAAACAGGGGCTTGGCTGCCGCATTGGAAACCGAGTTATGCGCATAGTTTGAAACCGTGTAATCCCCTTCAGGACTGGCATAAACGCCTGTGGTGAATTGGGGAATTGCAGTTAATGAACTACTTGGTGTTGGTTGCATTTTACCATACCATTGGGGTAATGTCCAAACCGGGTTTTGGGTTAAGGTACTTTGTGCGCTGACTATAAAGCCCGTCAATAACAAGCATGAAAGCAGCAGTGATTTAATTGTTTTTGTTTTAAGCATAATACTTTTTTAGTTTTTTTTTGATCGCGGCTAAAATAGACGGAAAAATTATCGGTTTGACACGCAGAAAAAAAACCGTTCTTTTTGGAAAATTATTTTTCCGAAACCTAATAATTCCGAAAGGCCAGTAAATAAAGGCACTTTGAAGATTATTTAGTTTAATAAATCATCATATTTTCAACTTAAAAAATTAGTATAAATACGAGTTGCTGTATGCAGACAGTTAGGCTTAAATCCAAAGAATTTCGCACTGTAAACTCATTATTTTTACTTTTGCAGATAATTAAAAGCAGAAAACAGCACTTTTTTTTGTAAATTAGTATGGCATATTGGGGAGAATGAGGTTGGGGATTTTCATATTTTTTTTCTTTGCACTCTTTATTGAGGTGGATGGACAACTTTTATTTTTGCAAGACACTTACAAGGGAGGGATTAGTGTTGATGGAGCTTCTTATTATGGTCATAATTATATGTCTCCTGACACAATCAATTTTCAAAACTCTGTTTCAACAGGATCAAATATTAGACGGGCTTTTTTGATAAGTAATAGAATCTCATACAGCCCTAACCAAAGCGATAGTTCAGTCAAATTCTTATTTAATAATGACAGTATTAAGTTTAAAGTGAATGAAGTATTTAGTTCATTTTATTGCAGTTCCAACGGTAACAGTCAAACCACGTCTTTAGCAATTAAAGATGTTACGGCGTCAACACTAACGAATAATAATAAATTAATTCTCCCATGCCAAAGTTGCGCCGTAATAAATCAAACAGCAAATTTCGTTTATGATGGATTTTTACTCTTAATTTATTATGATAATAATGTCATGCCGGTTATTAATACAGCCATTTTTTTGAACTCACAAAACTATTCCCCGTTTATGACTTATAATTTGAACGGATTAAATAAGATAATTAACTCCAACGATGTTGGGCTCTCAATTTGGGCTAACGACTTAAACATGGAATATCCAATTTCTTTCACATTAAATTCATTCAGCAATTTTGTTTTAGGATCGCTGTGGTTTAATGAAGGTTTATTTACTGACGAAAGTAAAGTTCCTGGGAGCTTCTATTACGAAAACAATACCTTGACTGGCCTTGTTGATGACAGTCCGAACGCCTTTATTGATAGCAGTGATGCTCTCGCAAATATTAAATCATATATCAATAACAATATCACTTCTGTAAATCTAAGCGCTACACTTGGAACCGATCCTGCATGTTACGATGTCATTAATACATTCATACTTGCATACTCAACACCTTGCCCAGCGAGAAATTTAAAGCCTCTGCAAACTTATACTCTTTGTAACGGTCAGGGCTTGCAACTCAACGCAACACCAGGTGCTTCTCATTATTCCTGGTATCCAGGTTCAAGTTTAAACAATGATACGTTGGGCAGTCCTGTCGCTTCTCCAACGATAGGATTAACAAATTATATTGTTCAGGTAGATAGTTTTGGTTGCAAGCATACAGAGTATTTTACGGTAACAACCTTCCCAAGCCCAAAATTTGACAGCGTTACTGTTTATGGGGCTGTTTGTGGTGTAAATGCAGGAGCTGCCATTATTAATAATGCACACGACGGAACTCTGCCTCTTTCATTAGATATAGGGGGGGCCGCACAAACCAATAATTCTTTTTATCCCTTAACTCCTAATTCATATACTGCAACTGTCACCGATTCTAAGGGATGCAAATACAAAAAACCTTTCACGGTATCGCAGATTAATCAAGCAAATGTATCGTTCAATTTTTCGCATGATACGGTTTGCCTCGGCTATATTACCACATTTGCCAATACAAGCGTGGGAGTAAATAATTTAAATTGGTACATTGATAACACTTTATTTAGTTCTGTTTTCGGAAATGCAAATTATTTATTTAACGATACATTATCACATATTGTAACCTTAATCGGTTGGTCGAATATCCCTCAATGCAGCGATACGATCACAAAAACTATTTACGTTAAAGAATGTCCCCCCGATAGTTTTTCCATTACAGTTCCAAATGTTTTTACACCTAATGCAGATGGGATCAATGATACATGGCAACCCTTGATTTATGAATACGGTTATACCATTGAAAATTTTGTGATAAATATATTTGACAGGTGGGGATTGAAAGTTTTTGAAAGTTCATACGCTCAAAAATCCTGGGATGGCCGTACAACAAGTGGTAGTGCTTGCAGCGAAGGAACATATTATTATGTCATTAATTACACAGCCAATTCATTTGCCGGGAAAACAAAAAAAGAAACGTTAAAAGGGTTTTTACAATTAAGCAGATAGTCTTTATTTCTTTTTCGGTTTATAGGGATATTTCTTATGCAATCCATTTTCTAAACCATATACAATGACCCCGTTACTATTTCTCGCATTGATTTTTCGTATGATCTGTTTTCGGTGAAAATCTATTGTCCTTATATTTAAGGAAAGTACTTCAGCGATTTCCTTACTTATATACTGCTTGCACATCATACATATAATCCGTTGTTCCGTTTCGTTCAGCAGGGCTTGTTTAAATTTTGGTTTTATGAATTTGCCGTTTACTAAATTCTTAAGGGTCTCATATGTAATAAACTCATTCAGGTAATAACCAAGACTCATTACTGAAGTAATAGCATTACTTATTTCCTCAAGGGAAGAATTTTTTACTAAAAAACCGTGTATGCCCACTTTCATTAACTCCATTGCCCAGGATTCGTCATTGTGCATGGTAATGATCAGAATTTTGATTTGTGGGAAATGTTGTTTTAGATATTTGGTTGTTTCTATGCCATCCATTTCCGGCATTTCCAAGTCAAGTAAAACAATATTCGGAAAATCCCCGTTCATTGAATGGATAAACTCTTTGCCGTTATTGGCTTCCGAGAATAGTTTAAAATGAGGCAATTCCTCTAATAAACTTATAAGCCCCTTCCTGAACGCGGGATGATCATCAACAATAGATATTTTAATTGCTTGCTCCATAAAGCCTATGAATTTCACTAAAAAAACCGGGGCGTGAACCTCTAATCATACTACAACCCGGAAAGGTGGTGGACACCCCGAAGAATTGCAATAGACAGAAGTAACACGCCCCTTTGGGCGCGTCTCCTGCATTGCTTTTCTTCTGATATTTTTCCACCTTTATCCAGAAAGCTTGCCGAAACGCTAATTTTATTTTAGACTTGGGTTATATCAATATTTAAATAGTTTTTGTTGGTTGCGTTGAACAAAATTAACATAAAATTCAGGTTTAACTAAAACAGATATACGAAAAATCATAACCTCTGTACAATTAAATAGTTCGTGTATACAAAATCTTATAAATGTAGCCAGTTATCCGTTAAAACCGACCACTTACAAATTGATGCTGTTCTTTGTTTTAATTTATTTTATCAAAATATAACATGCCGGAAATACCTGATTTTAAAAAAGGGGTACATTTGGATAAATACTTTAACCGAATAAAATTAACGAACCTGTATGATTAAGAAAATAACATTTGCTGCACTTGCCTTGTTTTATTCCCTGTCTTCTTTTAGTTGGGGAAAACAGGGGCATTTGATTACCGGTGATATTGCATTGATGGTTACTAAGAAATCAATTCAGGATTCCGTTAATAAATATCTTGACGGAATGAAGTGGGGCGAAGCTGCATGTTGGATGGACGAAGTAAGAAGCAACCATAGTTTTGATTACATGAAAACATGGCATTACATAAATGTTGAAAAAGATAAAACCTATGTTAAAACAGAAGAAAAAAATGTAATTAGTGAATTAGAATACATTATTGACCAACTTACTAATCATAGAAAAGAATTATCTCCTGATGGAATAGCAATGGATATAAAAATATTATTTCATTTAATTGGTGATATGCACCAACCCTTACACGTTGGATACGGAGAAGATAAAGGCGGTAACACGTTTAATGTTGATTTTTTAGGCAGAGAAACTAATTTGCATAAAGTTTGGGACATGGAGATTATTCATGAGAAAAAAATAACTACTGCCAGTCTTGAAGAACAATATAAAAGCATTACAGCCGCTCAATTAAAAAAAATACAAAAGATAAATGTTGTAGAATGGATGAATGAAGGTCGGGCTTTATTACCAAAGGTATATGATTTTAAAAGTGATATTATAACGCAGGAGTATATAGATAAGAATGTGGAAATTATTAAAGAGCGACTTCTTTATAGCGGAATAAGAATTTCTGCCGTTCTAAATAGT
>DATMMV010000044.1:0-6058 GCA_035569635.1 Bacteroidia bacterium
GCAAATTGCGGCATGTGTTTTAAAAACCAATAATCTTTATTCATTTTCTCATTAGTATCAAAACTTCCGTCATTATCACTGTGATGAACACAATCTATATATTCTTCTAACTTGTCAATTGCCTCATCCTCGTTAAAACACAAAGTATTTGCCGATACTTTTAAATGAGCCGTATCTATCAATAAACCTAAGACAGAATGTCTTACTTCATCCAGCATATCAATCATTTCATCAGCGTCGCAGCAAAATAAAGGATTACTTCCGTCAGGATGTACATTTACAGCGGCCAGGACATTATTCTCAATTAAAAATTTCATTCCGAGTTTTTCAGCTGCTTCACAAATGAGTTTTACACTTTGCAAAAAAATTACCCAATGCTCGCTTCTGTCAAATGCATGTGTAAGCGCCAATTTGCGTCCCAATTCACTCGGGTGCGGATCAACACAAAATCCCGCGTGAGCCGAAAAGAAAAGTGCACCCGCTTTTTTAGAAAGCTCTAACCCATGAATGCAATGCCGGATAGAAGTCTCACGTATTTCTCTGTTGGAAGACGCAAGGTTTAAAACAAACGGAGTTTTGGGTGCCGGAAAATAATTATGTGCGAATTTTTTTACGGGAGCCTCGAGAAATATTTTTTCCATATCCTCCCTGTAAGGCATGCCACTGCTGAACTCCAATGCCCAGGAGTTTTTTGTTGCAAGAGAAATTACTTCCTCCGCACTTTTTCCCATCATAGCCAATGTGCTTACAACAATTTGCATATTATAAAACTAAGCTATAGATTGCAGATATCACGCAGATTTTATTTTTTAAAATATAGGGCAATTTGGAATCATTTTAACTTGTCTATTTACAAATCTACCAAATAATATTTTATCCGCGTAATCTGCAGCTAAAGATTTAAACCGTAAAACCCGAACATTTCCTTTTTCTCCAATAAAACAAATCCTGATTTTTTATAAAAGGAAATTGCCGTTTCGTTATCATTATCAACCGAAAGTTTAATTTGTCTCACTCCATTATTTTTCGCAAAACTTATTAATTGATTCATCATCATCAAACCCAGGCCTTTTCCTGTATAATTCTCAGAAACTGCAATTCCCAACCAGATGGTTTTTTCAGTTTTCAATCCTTCTTCTTTTGAATCGCAATGTGAAGCGATCGTCACTTCATCACTCACATCCAAATGCCCGTAAGCAACAGGTTTTTCTCCGTCAAGCAATAAAAAAGTGCAAAGATGATTTTTGATTACATCAAGAGGGCGCTTTTGAAAATACCGGAAAGATTTAAGCGAAGTTCCCGCCTCGTTAATAAACTGCTGAAGCAATTTTACATCTGGGTATTTTACCTGTACAAATTGCAAATTAAAATTCTATATTGTCTTTTGTGAAAGGAGCGTCTTTGGCCAAATCCGTTTTCAGTTTTTTACCAATGGCTTTTTCCAAAAAATTAGGCGAGAGCCCATTCATAGGGCGCTTAAATGCGAAGTGTTCTTTTTGTAAAACAGTCCCGGCTCTTAAATCAGTTTTAGCAACTAAACTGCGGCGCATACCATATGTATTTTTTTGCTCGGAAACACTTGGGGTTTTAATTCCCGTGCCGAAACATTTTTCAATATTCCTGATTCCGTCTACCAATTCTTTAAACTCGGAAGGTTCCAAAGAAGAGGAATGATCGGGGCCGGGTAATTTTTTATCCAGCGTAAAATGTTTTTCTATCATTTCAGCTCCCAAGGCAACAGCTGCAAAACAAGCATAGTTATTCGGTACGTGACAACTATAACCTGTTTTTACTTTTAACTCATCACGCATGGTGCACATGGCAAGTAAATTCGTGTCTTCAATTTTTGAAGGGTAATCGGTATTACATTGAAGAATAACAATATCATTATTACCCGCATCACGCATTGTTTTAACGGCTTCAGTAACTTCCTGCATGGTGGCCATACCGGTGCTGACAATCATTTTCTTTTTTAAAGAAGTTACGTATTTTAAAAACGGAAGTTCGGCAACCTGCCCGGAGGCGATTTTAAAAACACTTACGCCAATATCATTCAGTAGATCCGCGTCTTCAAAATTATAAGGAGTGCTCATAAAGTCGATTCTCTTTTCAGCACAATAATCTTTCAGTTTTTTAAAGTCTTCTTTTTGCAGTTCCAGTTTCTTGAGCATGTCGTATTGACTCTCCTGTTTATCGGTAACCCGCAACTGGTAATTTGCCTTAGGGGATTCTTTGGTAACAATCTGTTCCGCTTTAAATGTTTGAAATTTCACGCAGTCGGCACCTGCTTCTTTAGCCTTATCAATTAATTGAAAAGCCATATCCAGGCTGCCGTTGTGGTTAACACCTGCTTCGGCTATAATATAAACCTTAGGCATTGGGCTGGGCACTTTGTTTACGGTAAGCCATAAAAATTCCACCGAAAGAAAGAAGTAATACTAAAATAGAGCCTGCCATTGAAATTTTTTCTCCGGTAAAATATACGCTTGGCTTAAATTCAAAAGTAATATTGTGCTTTCCCGCAGGAACAGCCATGGCACGTAAAACATAGTCCGCGTTAACAACAGGCGTTTCTTTTCCATCTATAGTTGCAATCCAGCCTTTCGGGTAATAAATTTCAGAAAAGACTGCCAGTTGCGGAGTTTTACAATTGCTTTCGTAATCCAATTTATTTGCCTGGTAAGCTTTCAGCTGAATAGTAGCACCGGCTTCGTATTGCGGTTTAAATCCTGCCAGGTCTGCATTATATTTTTCGTTTATGACAGCAACATCTTTGGTATTTATTTCGCCTAATTTTAAAATTTCATCGTCGGCGGTTTTTACCATTTGTACCTCTTTTACAAACCACGCATTCCCGTTTGCTAATGGATTTACTAACGGATCAGCTTTACCATCATAGATAATATATTTTGTATTAAGCATATTTAATACCTGAGCCTTTTCGAAAGCAATTCGTACCGATGAATCATTCAAAGCCCGCGCGCTTCGCAATCCTTGCATTACCGCCGCTGTATTTCTGTCGATATGAAAATCGATTAATTCAGCATAACGTTTTAATTTTGCGCCGTGATAACCTCCCAGTGATTTATGCCAATAAGAAGTGATAGCATCTTTATCAATATCCTTGGTAATATTTAATACACGGTAATCGGGAGATTTATCTTCCAGGATAATTTCATCGGCTTTGGATTTCTGAAAAGCAGTTTGTCCCTGTGCTTTCAGGGCATAATTATCATTATTTAAATAGCGGGCGGCAACCGGCCACATATCTGCCAGAATAAAAATAGCAAGCGCGGCTACCAATAACTGTTGATTTACTTTTTTACGCAAGTACAACCACATTGCACCAAGCGCGAGTAAAATAAAAATTACAGTACGAATTGCATCTCCACGGAATAAAGCTTTGCGTGCAACTGCCGCCTGTTCAAGCACAGGTGCGTACATAGCTTCAATTTGTGCCGGGTTTACAGAAGGGTCTTGTTGCTGTCCCTGTGCAACGATTTGTCTTAATTCATCCGGTTTTTGAAAAGTGGTGAACATATCGGGCATCAGCCAACACAGTAAAGAAAATCCTGCCGTAATTCCGCCTGCAATCATCAGCACTTTCATCATCGGTACTTTTCTCTTCCCGATATTCACTTCAGTATTTGCCTGCGATTCGTAAATTTTTTGCAATGCCAATACCGCAAGTATAGGAATGGTTAATTCGGCAATTACTAATATCATGGATACCGCACGGAATTTATTATAGCCAGGCACAAAATCAAAGAATATATTACTGAACCACATCAAATGTTTACCCCAGGATAGCATAATGCCAATGATCGTTATTATGAGTAACGACCATTTTAACCTGTCTTTTATTACAAACAATCCCAATACGCAAAGAAAAATTACAATAGCACCAATATAAACCGGGCCTGCTGTAAAACCCTGATCTCCGTAATAAGCCTGCATACTTCCCGCGTATTGTTTCATTTGCGGGTCGTGTATATCATCTAATGCACCTTTACTATAACTCGAAATAGATTGAGAAGCGCCTCCTTTAAAATTCGGAATTAAAAAAGTAAATGTTTCTCCAATTCCATAACTCCATTGCACAGCATAATCCCGGTCGAGACCACTGGTTTTATTACCGGCATTAGTTTGTTTCTGTGAATTTATTGTGAGGTCAGATGCCCCGCGTGTAGTGTATTTACCATACTCGTAAGTGCCCCATAAATTGGATGTATTCGGTAACACACCAATAACAATTGCGGCTACAACAATAAGCGCACGTTTCGTAAACTGAGGCAAATGCTTTTCCTTAAACGCTCCGTACAATTCAACCAAAACAACGGTTCCGATTACCATGAACAAATAATAAGTTATTTGCACGTGGTTACAATATAATTCAAGAGCCGTAAATAATGCCGTTAAAGCTCCTCCCAAAATCCAGTTTCTTCGTAATGCAAGGACAACACCTCCCAATAAAGGAGCCATATAACCAATGGCATGTGCTTTTGTGTTGTGTCCTGCTTCGAGAATAATAAAAAAATACGAAGAGAAACCATATGCCAATGCTCCTACCGCAGCTATCCACGGATTAACCCGCAGGCATAAAAGCAAAATATAAAAACCAATAAAATACATGAATACATAACCAACCGGATGCGGCATCCAAAGCTGAAGGGCCTTATCTACATACGACATTAAATTGCTGTGATAGCGAACCGAAATCTGGTAAGCCGGCATACCACCGAAGGTACTGTTTGTCCACAAAGGTTCTTCGCCATTATGCGCCTTACGAAAATCATCAATCTCTTTGCTCATACCCTTAAACTGGGTAATATCATACTGCTGTATTTCTTTTTTTCCGTCTAACAGCGGGCTGAAATAAAACAGGGATATTGCTAAAAAAGCCGCGATGGCTGCAAGGTGTGGTAAATACTTCTTAAAGTTCATATATCTTTTTTTAATGTCTACGAATTACGTCCCGATAGCTATCGGAAAGCAGTCAACGAATATACGAATTTGTTTTTCTAAGTTTCAGCTTTGCACAAGGGGTAATTTACAGTATGAGTCATTCGCATATTAGTAAAAGATCGCTATTCGTATTCTAATCTTTAATTTCTTCAAAATCTACATACTCACCGCCTTTATCCGAATTGGGCCTGCGGTCTGAGGCATTTTTTTGTTGATCGATTTTTACTTCGCCCTCTTTTGTGGTATTATAATGGTGCTCGTGTTTTTGATAAACATACACGCGCGATGACTTAATTACTTTGTAAATTTGGTAAACAACCCAGACCGCAATAATGGTCCAAATGACATCTCTCATGACATGAATTTTTAAAGATCAAAGATACGGAATATTATATTCAGCCAATTATTGTTAAAAACCCGCCACTTACCAAATTATCAACCTTAGAAAGGCTCGATTCTGTATATTTGAAAATTATGAATAAACGCATTTTCTATTTATTAGTGTGCCTTTTTCTGCTTTCGGTAAAGCTTACATTTTCCCAGTCCGGGTTTTTTAAGACTTACGGAAAAGTCCCTCAGGATTACGCAAATAATGTTCAAAGAACGTTAGACGGAGGCTTTATTTTTACCGGCATTTCTAACAGTTACGGAGCAAGTAATTGTTTGTTTTTGGTAAAAACCGATAGCAACGGAGATACTCTTTGGATGAAAGGTTACTTAACCAACGGTTCTTTTTTAGGTTCTTCGGTTTATGCGTGTAAAGACAGTGGTTTTGTGGTATGCGGAAGTTCGGGCTTTAGTCGTACCGACAAAAATGGAAATTTATTATGGAGCTTTCTTTATCCATCGGTAACGTTTAATTCCGTTCGCCAAACTACCGACGGTGGTTTTATACTTGCAGGAAGCATTGGCAATTCGAGTAGTTCTAACGGACAGGAAGTTTACCTTTTAAAAACGGACTCAACAGGAATCAAACAGTGGTCGAGAAAATTGGGAGGGCCTTTGGATGAGTATGCGAGTTCAGTGAGGCAAACCAATGATGGTGGTTATATTTTTGCCGGCAGCACCGACAGTTACGGGGCTGGAGGGTGGG
>DATMMV010000045.1:0-37771 GCA_035569635.1 Bacteroidia bacterium
TAATTTAAGTGTGTTGAGCCACCCAACATTAATATCCCGGTTTGAAAATGTTCTTCCGGTAAATTTAAATGCGCCATACTCAATAGTTGCCTTGCCGTTACGCGTTGTATGGATTTAAGCATGTCTTTACTTACCGGAATATGCTTACTGGATGCTTCTGAAGTACCGGAACTGAGCGCAAAATATTTTGATTCGCCCGGCCAGGTGACAAAAGGCTCGCCGTTTAAGGAACGATACCACCAGTTTTTAAACATGCTGTTGTAATCGTGCACGGGCACTTTTTGCACAAAAGATTCTACAATATTCTTTTCCTGCAGGATTTCGGTAAATTTATAATGTTCGCCAAAAGCGGTGAATTGCGCTTTTTTCATGAGTTGGCGCAAAACTTTGGCTTGTTGCTTAAAAGGGCCCGATTTACGGCGCGGTAATTTCTCGCCGATTTCGATAGTTTTTTTAATTACTCTTCCTAACAGTGCCATATCCGGTTTAATATAAATTCAAATGTAGCAGATTTGTTGTAAAATCAGGAATACTGTTAAAAAGTTTCCTGAGCTCTAAATCAGCACTCCGGTCTTTGCTTTTTCTTTCAGCAAAGCTATATCGAGCACCTCGCTCATTTGGGTAACGTAGTTAATGGTTAACCCTTTTAAATATTCGGTTTTTATTTCTTCCACGTCTTTTCGGTTTTCCTCACACAAAATAATTTCTTTGATACCGGCACGTTTTGCAGCAAGTAATTTTTCCTGAACGCCGCCAATGGCAAGCACCCGCCCGCGTAAAGTAATCTCACCGGTCATTGCAACATTCTTTTTTACTTTTCGCTTGGTAAACGCGGAAGCCAATGAGGTTAACATCGCAATTCCTGCACTCGGGCCGTCTTTAGGCGTTGCGCCTTCGGGGACGTGTACGTGAATGTTTTTGTTTGCAAAAATTTCAGCGCCGGCATCAATAATTGAAGGATGTGCTTTTAAATATTCCAAAGCAATTACAGCGCTTTCTTTCATTACATCTCCTAAATTACCGGTGAGTGTAAGTTTTTGTTCTTTGCCTTCTGATAAACTGCTTTCAATAAATAAAATATCGCCGCCGTTTTGCGTCCATGCCAATCCGGTAACAACACCGGGAACATCATTGCCCTGGTATTTATCTTTGCTGTGCGCAGGGCCCAATATTTTAGTGAGGCTTTCTTCGTTAATTTTTGTAATGTTTTTTTTATTGCTTGCCACTTCTTTGGCAATATGCCTTGCTACTTTCCCGATTCGTTTTTCTAAAGTACGTACGCCGCTTTCACGGGTATAATCTTCAATTATTTTTTCAATTACTTTATCTGAAATTTTTAACTGATTCTTTTTTAAACCGGTTTCTTCCTGCACTTTGGGTAATAAATGTTTTTGCGCAATTTGTATTTTATCTTCGGTGGTATAACCGTTAATTTCTATAATCTCCATACGGTCGCGCAGAGCGGGTTGTATAGTACTTAACGAATTTGCCGTAGCAATAAATAATACTTTACTTAAATCGTAATCCAGTTCTAAATAATTATCGTAAAAAGCGGAATTTTGTTCCGGATCCAAAACTTCTAAAAGAGCAGAGGACGGATCGCCGTGATAATCCGCACCGACTTTATCAATTTCATCTAACACGAAAACCGGGTTGGAGCTTTGCACCTTTTTTAAATTTTGCATAATGCGCCCCGGCATAGCGCCGATATATGTCTTGCGGTGTCCCCGAATTTCACTTTCGTCTTTCAGGCCGCCCAAACTCATGCGGACATATTTTCTTCCGAGTGCTTTTGCAACACTTTTCCCCAATGAAGTTTTACCAACACCGGGAGGGCCGTACAGGCAAAGAATCGGCGATTTTAAATTCCCTTTCAGTTTTAAAACGGCAAGATGTTCTAAAATGCGTTCTTTTACTTTATCCAAACCGTGGTGGTCTTCGTTTAAAATACGTTCGGCATTTTTTAAATTAAAATTATCGGTGGAATATTCTCCCCAGGGTAAATCAAGAAGTAATTCCAGGTAATTTGTTTGAATAGAATATTCCGCCGCGTTGGGGTTCATGCGCTGCAGCTTGGCCAATTGTTTTTCAAAAAGCTCTGCTACTTCCTTGCCCCATTTTTTTGTTTTGGCGCGTTCTTTAAATTCTTTCAACTCCTGCTCATTCTGATTTTCGCCCAACTCATCCTGAATGGTTTTTATTTGCTGGTGTAAAAAGTATTCGCGTTGCTGTTTGTCAATATCGGTGCGGACTTTACTCTGAATTTCATTTTTCAGCTGAAGCATCTGCAATTCCTGAGTGAGATGCGTAAGCACCATAGTGGCGCGTTCTCTTAAATCAGGAAGTTCTAACATTTTTTGTTTTTCTTCGCTGGGTACATTTGAGTTGGAAGAAATAAAATTTACCAAAAAAGATGCACTTTCAATATTGTTAATCGCGAATGAAGCTTCAGTAGGTATTTGCGGGGATTGCTTAATAATTTGCACCGCTAAATCTTTCAGCGAGCCGACAAGCGCGGAAAATTCCTTATCGCCTTTTAATGGTTTTACTTCCGAAAAAGCTTCTACGGCAGCGCGCATATACGGCTCTGTTTGCTGAAACTCTTTTATTTTAAAACGTTTTTTTCCCTGGATGATTACTGTAGTACTGCCATCCGGCATACGAAGTTGCTTAATGATGTGCGCGATGGTTCCGATTTCGTGCAAATCACCGGGGATAGGATCTTCTATAGAATCATTTTTTTGCGAGACAACACCAATGGTTTTATCGCCTTTGTATGCATCACGGATAAGTTGAATGGATTTATCTCTTCCCACCGTAATAGGAATTACTACACCAGGAAAAAGCACGGTATTACGCAAAGGAAGAATAGGAAGACTATCCGGTAATTTTTCGTTGTTCATCAACTCCTCATCTTCCTGCGTAAGTAAGGGAATGAATTCAGAATCTTCGTCGATGACGTTGCTTAATCTAAGTTTTATATCGCTGTAAGAATTGTTCATTG
Organism: Bacteroidia bacterium; assembly: GCA_035569635.1. Taxonomy (GTDB): domain Bacteria; phylum Bacteroidota; class Bacteroidia; order B-17B0; family Aurantibacillaceae; genus PALSA-968. The sequence goes on from DATMMV010000045.1 coordinate 3,005, forward strand.
TAATGGGATTTCAAAAGTCTGTATAGTGAAAATTGTGCCAACCTGCAGATTTGACAAAATGTCGCTATTGATTGATTTTGGCGTAAATATTCTGATTAGCAGGGTCAATAAGGTTAAGAATTTCAATGAGTTTGGTTTTTTCCTCATTCGTCGCTTCTTTAAAGATATTTACAATTTCCTGGTTTTTGGCCTCAAAAAAGAGCTGCATATTAAAGGAGGCGGGGCGATTTTTATGTACTTCCTTAAGATTATCAATAGCGGCAAGAATAGCGGCACGACCTTCTTCAGGTTTATCATACATTTGGTCTAAACCTTTGCGATGATAATTGTACATTGTTTCACGCATTGGTTGAAACAAAGGATTAAGAATATTATCAATTAACCAATAACGGTTACGGTAACTGTCGGAAGAACGCCATCCCGTTTCTGAAGCAGATTGCGCCGCGTTTACAATTTGCTGGGCGGTTTTCCAATACTCGCTGCCACCGAGGAGAGAGAAACTGTCATAATCAACCGCAAGCATTATATACGCGTAATAAGCAAGGATGGAAGTGATGTTATTGGTAAAATTCTGAACGGTAAAATCAAAGGGCTGGTTTTCTACATATACAAATTGTAAATCTTTATCCTGAAAATTGAATAGTGGCGAGTTATATCCAGTTTTAAAAACCGGGCGGCGGCATTGCACTTCAATTTCTGCCTGATACTGGTCGGTACCCAATTTTGCAGTTACGTTAATGAGAATAGAACAGTCAATGCGCTCGCTTTGCTGAAAATTATCGTTGGTCCAGCGGCGGTTATTTAAAAATTCAAAAACCTGCCTCTTCATATTCCCGAAAATGCGGGTAACATCGGTTCCCTGTACCTGTGTGGTTACAATTTCTACCTGGGCATTCAGTTCTTGTGAGTGGGCAGTTTGCAGAAGGCAAGTGGCGGTAAGCAGTAACAGTATATGTTTATTTAAGCGACTCATTTTATATTTTCTTGGTGTCTTTGTGTCTTTTCAGTGGAAATTTATTTCTTTAAATAGTTAAGTGTAAAGTTAAGAATATCCTTGGCAACGGCTTCCTTGGTTTTTAAAGGATAATTAAAAATTTTGCCTTTTTTATCAATGATGGTAACCTTATTAGTGTCGCCGGCAAAGCCCGCGCCTTCATCCTCTAAAGAGTTGGTTACAATAAAATCCAGGTTTTTATTTTTAATTTTTTGTTTGGCGTAGTCAATCACGTTTTCACTTTCTAAGGCAAAACCAATTAAGCATTGTTTCTTTTTTTGTTTGCCCAGTGTTGCTAAAATATCGGGAGTAGGTATAAGTTTAATTTTTAGTGAATCTTTTGTTTTTTTAATTTTTTTGTGACTGTAATCCGCGGCTTTGTAATCGGCAACCGCTGCTGCCAATATGGCAATAGTACAATGTTTAAAAAGTTCGGTGCAATGTTCAAACATTTCGTTGGCGCTTTCAACGCGAATGCAGTTCACGTTTTTTTCGGGTGATAATTTAGAAGGGCCTAATACCAAAGTAACTTCTGCTCCTTGTTTTGCAAATTCATTGGCAATGGCAATTCCCATTTTACCGCTGCTGCGATTACCAATAAAACGCACAGGGTCTATTTCTTCATAAGTAGGGCCAGCGGTTACTAAAACTTTTTGGCCGGCTAATTTTTGCGCGCCTTTAAATTGTTTTTCTAAAATAGCAACAATAGTCTCGGGCTCTGCCATCCGGCCTTCGCCTTCCAGTCCGCTTGCTAATTCTCCTTTTTCAGAAGGAATTAGTATGTTTTTGTAAGAAACAATTTTCTTAAGATTACTTTGTGTAGAAGCATGTTTAAGCATATCCACATCCATTGCAGGAGCTACAAATACTTTGCAGCGCGCCGATAAATAAACAGCCATCAATAAATTATCGCAAAGTCCGTAAGCCATTTTTGCCAATGTATTGGCGGTGCAAGGAGCAATTACAAAAACATCTGCCCATAAAGCGAGGTGCACATGATTATTCCACATTTTATCGTCTGCAAAAAATTCGGTTTCAACTTTGTTTTTTGAAAGTACGGATAATGTTTCGGTTGTTACAAAATGACGTGCATCAGGTGTCATGATTACTTTTACTTCGGCACCCTGTTTTACTAAAAGCCTTACCAGGTTTGCGGATTTGTATGCAGCAATTCCTCCGGTAACGCCTAAAAGTATTTTTTTCCCCTGTAACATTTTTCAACCTCTTTTTTGCATTTATTTATCACGCTTAAACCATTATTAATCTGCGCTAATCTGCGAAATCTGTGGCAGACTGTATTCTTTTTAAAAACAAAAGGCAGCTTGCTTTTTTTGCAGACTGCCTTTTAAACGGTTTTTCATAGCTTATTATTGCCCCGCTTCTTCCTTGGTAGGATTGCGGTAATAAACTTTATTGTCTAAAAATTCCTGAATAGCGATTAAAGTTGGTTTAGGAAGTTTTTCGTAGAATTTAGAAATCTCGATTTGCTCGCGGTTTTCAAAAATCTCTTCCAGGTTATCTGAGTGAGAACCGAATTCATCTAACTTTTCGTGCAACTCTTCGCGTATTTGCAAAGAGATCTGGTTGGCACGGCGGGCCATAATAGCCACTGCTTCGTAAACGTTACCGGTTTTCTCGTCAAACTGACGGATATCGCGGGTAACGGTAGTTAAATCGGCTTTTACAGTTTTAAAATCCATTTTCTATTGATTAACAGGTTGGGTTCTTAATTTCTGGCACTCCAGGTAAATCCCCTCAGCTTCTTTTAAAAACAAGCTTTGGGGGTGCAAATCTACAAATTTTAAGTAATTATCCATACTTTTTTCTAACCTTTCGGGCTTTTTACTTTCTACACTGTTTTTGGCCAGCAAGAAATAGGATTTGATGATTAAAAACCTGAATTCTTCTACTTTAACCGATTCCGGGAAATCCTTTATAAAATTCTCAAAAGCAGGTATGGCAGATTTCCAGTCGTCCCTGAAATAATAGGCCTTACAAACCATATAAGCCTTTTTTTCAAGTTTAGCTCTTAGATTGTCAATCAATGTGTTACATGTGTCAATTCGTTTGCTTTCCGGAAACTCGTTTACAAAATTCTGCATTTCCTGAATGGCATTTTTAGTGTCACTTTGATCCAGGCTGTAGCGTGGTGAACTCAGGTAATAGCAAAAGGCGTTCATATAAGAACATTCCTCGGCATGCGGGCTGTTATGAAAGGCCCGTGCAAAGGTACGGAAGTGAAAACCAGCAAGGCCGTAGTCGCCCAAATAATAATGTGTATAGGTATAATAATAATAAACTTCTTCGGCGCGGGGCGTCCCTTTAAAAACGGGGATAAGCTCTTCAAACAGGGTTTGCGCAGCGGTATAATTACCCTTGTTGTAATATTCAATAGCTTTAGTAAATTTAAGCTCGTAATCAGAGCTTCTAAGTATACGGTTGTATTGGCAGGCACTAAGCCAGAATGCTAAAACGGATACTGAGAGCCAGATTAAACGCCTTTTCATAGAAGGCGCAAAGGTATTAATTATGCAGGATATAGCCATATATTTATTAAAAGGGTTTGGCGACTTAAAATTTGGCGAAACCATAAAGCGTGCCGCTATTTTATTCGGTGAACCGGATGAAAACGAAGAACTTTTTGATGAATTGTTAAATGAGAAGAGTTTGGTTTGTCATTATTGGGATAAAGGGTTTTCATTGTTTTTTAAAGATGACGCGGGCAAGACTTTTACCTGTGCCGAAGTGGATAACAGAGATGCCGTATTATTCGGCGCTAAAATTTTTAGTTTGAACGAAAAACAAGTGATAGAATTGTTTAAGCAGAACGGATTTATTTTAACCGAAACCGAGCAACACCCCTGGGGCGAGAAGCGTTTGAGTTTTGACGATGCCTTTGCCGATTTGTATTTTGAAAATGACAAACTTGCTTCCTTAAATTTCTGTATGGCCGAGGGACCAACTGTTAATCTGAGCTTGAATTAACTTCTTTTTAAAAAATTCCTAAACCAAAGTTTATTTAAGGCTCATCATTGTTTTTATCAAAAAATTAATATTATTTATTGATTTGTTAATTAAGAGAACATAATGAAGTAATTGTTTTGCGATAATTTTGGCAAAAAAGAAAGAAGTCATGCTTAAAACAATTAAATCAAAACTATTGGCAGTTTTATTACTTACTGTTTTTATTTGTGTTATTTCGTCGTTTTTTTCGTTTAGTTTTATTGAGAGAACAAATAAAGAAATTTACGAAATTTCAAGCAGAGTAGAGCGCATTGATAACCTTTTTTTAAGAGATGTAAAAATTACCCGCGATTTTTTTGCCTACGAAACCATTAACCCGACATTTTTTATTTCCGGCAAAAGCAAAATTCTTGATAAACATAATGAGGTATGTGCGCAAATAAATTTTTCTATTGACGCATTAATTCTTTTGCAGGCAGACTATTCGTTTGAAATGAATACTGAGATTGAGGAGTTGCGGGCAAAATTTACCCAGTATAAAACGAAATTTGACGCTATTGTAAAAGATATTTTAATAAGAGGGTTCAAAGATTACGGAATTGAGGGTAAAATGAGGGAAAATGCCCATAAATTGGAAGAATACAGTGAAGAAATCGGACTGGCTGAAATCCTGCAGTTGCGCCGTCATGAAAAGGATTTTATCATAAGGCAGGATGATCGTTATATAGAGAAGTTTCTGGAGCAATATGTGATGATCAGAAACAAGCTGAGAGCGGAAAACGGAGACAGTCTTTCTTCCCGGATACCCGCGTTTGTTACTCTTGAAAATTACAGGATGTATTTTGAGAAATTTGTAATGTATGAAAAGAAAACGGGTTTGCACAACCAGGGCGGTCTTAAAAGAGAGCTGGATTTATTGCTTGACTCAATTTCTAAAATGGATAATTCATTAATGTCAAAAGCATCTCTTAAGGGAGAGGTCTTTTTAAGCCGGATGAAACTTTATGTATTGGCGCTGTGGAGTTTGTTTGTGTTTTTATGTATTGTTTTTACAATTATTTTTTCGAGTAAATTCTCAAAATCTATAATAGAATTAAACTATAAAGTAAATGAGTTTGTAAATAGTGATTTTACTACCCGTTCGTTTATTCACGTAAAAGATTCGCTGTATGAGATTGATACGCTTTCCAACAATTTTTCTATTATGGAAGAGCATTTGGTAAATCAAATGAACGCGTTAAAAGAAAGAAATAAGGAAATGAGAACATTTATTTACAGGGCATCGAATGACATTAGTGTACCTGTTTCTTCAATTAAGGTACTTACAAACCAGGCCCGTAAATTTATAGCGGATGAGCAAGCCCGTAATTATTTTGCAAAAATTGAACAGGCTAATAATAAGCAGGCGGAAATTATAGATGAACTGGCAACCGTTTTTAATATTAAGGAAGCCAAAATAGAAATAGTTGAAATAGACCCGTTTGGATTGGTTCGCAATTGTATTCAGGATTGCAAGGAGGTGCCGGGATTTGAAAAAATAGTTTTTACAATGGATATAAACCTGAAGAATAAATTATTTACTGATTTAACCTGTATTAAAGCTATACTTAAAAATATTATTGAAAACAGCGTTAAATACTCAAAAAAAGACAGTACTACGCAACGAATAACCATTTCGCTGAGGGAGGGAAGTGAAAAAATGTTATCGATGACGGTAACAGACAATGGGATTGGTATAAAAGAAGAATACTTACCTCAGATTTTTGAAATGTTTTTTAAAGGTACCAATCTTTCAACCGGGATGGGATTGGGCCTGTATATTGTTCAGAATGCACTTCAAAAATTAAACGGTGCCGTAGAAGTACAAAGTATTGAAACAAAAGGAACCACATTTATTATTCATTTGCCTAACGCGGTGGGGGATACATCTTTGGCTAAAAGAATAATAGAAAACAAAAAAAGGCAATTTGAAAACGCTAAGCTTACACTTAATTACCTGTGATTAAAACAACCATCTGAATAATAAAAATAATCCGCCTGAAATAATCATTGTTACAGGCAGGGTAAGTATCCAGGCAATTAAAATATTTCTGATCGTATCTTTCTGTAAATTTTTCAATCCCTTTTTTGCAACCATCGTTCCCGCAATACCGGATGATAAGACGTGGGTTGTACTAACTGGCAAACCAAACCCGGTTGAAAGCCCGATGGTACTTGCCGCTACCAAACCCGCAGAAGCACCCTGGGCATAACTCATGTTCTGCTTTCCGATCTTTTCTCCTACAGTTTGTACCACTCTTTTCCAACCAATCATTGTACCCAGTCCGAGTGAAATTGAAATAACGATTGGTACCCAATTCGGAGAGTAATCTGTGGCGGATTTACTTTTTGCGGAATATTCTTCAATTCTTTTTATTTCATTAAGGGTAAGCAATAAATTTTTTCCTTTAATAAGTTTATCAATGTTTTTCGACATAATAATAATCCCTTTTCTGAGTTCAAAACGTAATGAAGGGTCGATTTCTGAAACTGTTTTTTTCTCCCTCGTAATTTGTAATAAATTATCAAGAATCGCATTCGTGTTTTTATAAATACCAAGCTCCCCGTCGGTTAATCTTTCAGCATTGGATCTGTTCAATGTTTCCTTTACTATTTTAATCTGGCTGTAAGTAACGCTGATATCCTGGGAGGGATTAATGACATAATCTTTAGGAATAAACACAATAAGAATGAGCATAACTAACCCTATACCTTTTTGTCCGTCATTGCTGCCGTGAAAAAAACTCACCAAAGTACAGGTCAGTGTTAGTATGGCACGAATCCAGAGCGGTGGTGGCACACCCGGCGTGGGCTCTTTATAGATAGCTTCATTTTTTATTAAACGCTTAAATACGTACATTACAAAAATGGCTGCCGCAAAACCAAACAGCGGTGAAAAAAGTAAAGCAAGGCCGATTTCCTGTGCTTTTCCCCAATTAACGGCATCTTTTCCGTTGATAAAATAAAATGCCAAGCCAACACCCAGGATAGAACCAATTAATGTGTGTGAAGAAGATGCGGGTAAACCTAAATACCAGGTTCCTAAATTCCATAATATGGCCGTTACTAAAAGAGCTACTATCATAGCTGCTCCGTGCGACACACTGGAATCTGTTAAGACTTCTACAGGCAGGAGATTAACAATGCCCATAGCAACGCCGATACCTCCCGCAATAACACCGATAAAATTCCAAAGACCGCTCCATATTACCGCAACAGTTGGTTTTAACGAGTTTGTATAAATTACTGTTGCAACTGCGTTTGCGGTGTCATGAAAACCATTTACAAATTCAAAAGCGCAGGCTAAAACAAGGCAAATAATTAATAATATCAAAATGCCCGTAGAAATATCTCCCATAAGAATGATAAGGAGTCAAATCTATCTTTTTTAATATGAATTATATGTTAAGAATTCAGTCCGTATGTTAAGATTTTTAAATTAAAACAGCCAACGGAATAATAAAAACAGTCCGCCCGACATTAACATGGTGGCAGGCAAAGTTAATACCCAGGCTAAGAAAATTGTTTTAATGGTTTTTGGCTGCAGGTTTTTTAAACCTTTTTTAGCAACCATTGCCCCGGCAACACCTGAAGAAAGTACGTGTGTGGTACTTACGGGCAAACTCCAGGCAGAAGCCATACCAATAGTAGCAGAAGCAACGATTTCCGCAGAGGCTCCCTGGGCATAACTCATATGCTGTTTACCAATTTTTTCGCCGATTGTTTTTACTATGCGTTTCCATCCCACCATTGTACCTAATCCTAAAGAAACAGAGATTAAAATAATTACCCATTTGGGCGCGTAATCGGTAACTTCCTTTGCCTTTTTTATAGTGGCTTTTAAATCATCTTTTTCTTTTATGCTTAAAGAGGAGTTTTCCCCGAAGCCGACTTTTTCGGCAGTTTTAGAAATAAGTAAAATATTTTTACGGATATCAAAACGTTTGGTTGAATCTATTTCCGATACATCTGATCTTGTACCAATAAGGGCAAGTAATTCCGCGCTTCTTGTTTTTGCTTTTGAAATATCGTGTTTTTCTTTTTCGGCAAGTTTGGTGGTATCAATACGGTAAATTAATTCCGTAACATGATCCATTTGTTTGTAAGTATCGGTTAGATCCTGAGAACTTTTTATGGCAAAATACCCGGGAGCCAAACCTATTAATATTAACATTACAAGGCCCACGCCTTTTTGTCCGTCGTTTTGCCCGTGAAAAAAACTAACCAGGGTACAGGTAATGCTTAATATAATACGTATCCACATAGGTGGAGGAATTCCCGGAGTGGGTTCTTTATAAATTAATTCATTTTTTACCAGCCTTTTAAAAATAAACATGATAATGATGGCTAAAGCAAAACCAACCATTGGAGAAACTAATAAAGACAATCCTATATCCTGTGCTTTACCCCAGTTAACGGCATCTTTTCCGTTAATAAAATAAAAAGCAAGGCCTATTCCAAGAATTGAACCGATAAGAGTGTGTGATGAAGATGCCGGAATACCCAAATACCAGGTACCTAAATTCCATAAAATAGCACTCAGTAATAAAGCAAATACCATTGCCATTCCGTGCGATACGTTGGCATCAGTAAGTGTTTCAACCGGTAACAGGTTTACAATTCCCATAGCAACGCCGATACCGCCGGTTAAAACCCCTACAAAATTGATTAATCCACTCCATATTACCGCAATATTCGGTTTTAAAGTGTTGGTATATATTACCGTTGCAACGGCATTTGCTGTATCGTGAAATCCGTTAACAAATTCAAAAGTGCACGCTAATATGATACAAATAACTAATAAAACTAAAATTCCGGTTGTAAGCATATAATCTGATTTTGGACAAAACTAACCTGTTTCCACCCTTTTAATGTTAAGCAATTATTAAGTAAGTAACTTAAAATTTCCATTAAATAAACCTAAAATTTACTTTAGTAACAATTATATAACATTAAGTTTATTTTAAAGAAACATAATGTTGGGTTATTTGCACAAATATTTAACTTTAAATGAAGACAAAATTAACATTAATTGCATTAATAACAACAGTGTTCCTTAATGCACAAACACCAAATTACAACGGTACAGATAATCGTATGAACGCCACAAGGAATTCTTTTTGGTTTGAGGGCAATTTTAACGGAACTATATCAAGATACAAAGACAGTACAATTAAATGGCAATACCAATTAGATTATCAATACCGGAGAATGGCCGATGCAAATTATGTGAAAGATGGTAATACAACGAATATTTTCAGAGACCCGTTCCAGCATGTATACCGCCCCTGGATACACTACTGGATTGCACCTAAAAGAGTCAGACTTTCATTAAGCCCGATAGGCTATTGGGGTACATGGACACCAACGGGAGAGGGCACTCAATTGTTTTACGGAGAAATCAGGGTCTGTCCGCAGGTAACTTTTTTTCAAAATGTCGGCCGATTCGAATTTCAACATCGCTATCGTTATGAATTCAGATGGTTAACCACAAAAGACCCTGCTTTGGCAAACGGGAGTTTTTCCGATTACAGTTTAGGAACAGATTATATGAAAAGCGGACAAAAAATGCGTATGCGATACTTTTTAAGGGTTAATTATTCTTTAAACGGAAAAAAATCAAATGAAAAAGGAGCCTGGTATCTAACCGCATGGAATGAATTGTTCCTTGGAGTTGGTGCAAATACTACGGATGCTAAAATTATGGATCAGGATAGGGTAGTGTTAATGGTTGGAAGATATTTCAAATGCAAATACCCCATTAAAGTTGAGGTGGGTTATACATTACAATACTCACCCAAGTATGATATTAATCTCCCGTCGGGTCAAACCCCGGGAGGTGCTTATTCCTACGGTAAACTTAACTGGGAGGCAAATAATTGCTTTCAGGTTTATCTGATAATGGATGAATTTCATCAATTTCTGCAAAGGAAAAAGAAACCTGTAGCACCTGTTACTCCTGTAACAAATCCATAAAGCGTTTTCTGTTTGAGTAAAAAGGCTCTGATTCATATCAGAGCTTTTTTTATATTGAGATTAAAATATTTATTATAAAATCGATTTGCTGATAAATGTATAAACTTAGCTTTGCATATTGAAGATGGGTAAGATGAAACCGTTGATATTTTTCCTTTTAATTCTAAATTTCCGGGAGGTTTTTTCTCAAATAGGAGCAGAGGCTCAGGGAGGGCAAATGTCTTTATGGATGGCAATCGGTATTGACCAGGAATTGACTAAAAAGTGGCTTTCCGTTACTGATATCGGCTTCGGGCGCCACAGCGATCCGACTAATTTAAGTTTTATAAAACGACAAGGGTTAAATGTGGCGACACAAGATTTTATTTATAAATTGAATTCACACTGGAGTTTCGCTTTTTCGTTCGGTTACTGGAGGAGAAACGCTTATGCTGATGACAGCCCTTTTGACTCCAGGGCTTTTCCTTATGAATTCAGGAATGAAATGCGTCCTTTTCAACGCATCTATTATTATCATTCTATAAATAATATTAAGATTTCGCATGCTTTCAGGACGGATTACCGGTTTTATTATAATCAGGATTTTTCGGGAATATGGACAACACCTTTTGAATTCAGGGCCAGGTATATGCAAACCTGGAAAATTCCATTGGATAAGAATCAAAAAAACTGGTTTATTACCAATGATGAAATTTTAACGGCAATTGACCAATACAGCGGTGCTACGGCATCAATAAAAGGAGCAAACTGGTCATCTTACCAGATAACCGAAAACAGGTTTTCGGTTTATTACAGGAGGTCGTTCCCTGAACATAAAATAGATATTGATTTAGGTGTTATGCATCAATACTGGCGCGATAAACCCGGCATTAATAATTTTAATGTTTCTTACAATCTGATGTTTGATATTATTATCAGGGATCCTTTCGGAAAAAAAGAAGAGAAAAAGATTGAACAATGAATTCATGTTCAATGGCATTCTTTATACCAAACCATAAATCGTATCGTGCTGTTTGCTTTATCCCAATCGCGCACACTTTCACTCCATTCTAATTCTCCAATATGTTTTAGCATGCAAACATTTTTTTTGAATTGCTCTATTATTGTTTTCCGGTCAACAGGAAATATTTCCGAATCAAAGGTGTAACTAAAATAAAAAAAGTTTTCCGAAAAATTCCCGCGCCATACAATTCTGCTGTACAGAATTAAATCGTTTTGCTGTTCAATTTTGTAAAACTCATGTTTATAAAGACGAAAGGCTTCGCAATCTTTTGTTTTATACCCCCATACACTGTCAACAGGATAGCTTGTCTTTTTGCTTCCATTCACATAGGTAATGGAAATTTTTTTTGTATGCAGGTAAATTGTTTTTACTTCCGTCGAATCATGATCCACATCGTTAATTTTTTTGGAGGTAAAAATCAAACTTTTAACACATCCGATGTTCTGGGTATAAACAACGTAATTGAGGAAAACGAAAAATAAATAGATGTTTTTTAAACGCATCATGCTTTATGATGCCCAAATTACAAATTATTTGAACAGCATTCAGCAATTAATTTCAGTACGGATAATTTCGGTTGCTGCTATAAGTTAAAAATAGTACCGCCTTTTTTATACGCATCCGGAAACAGAGACAAAATAACCAGAAGAAATATAAAATTAATAAGAGGGTTTATGACATTCACTATGTCATTTAAAATTTATTTTTCTTCATGTATAATTTCTTTCCAATATTCCTGGTTTTCGTATTCAGTTTTTAATTCTAAGTAAATTTCTATTCCTTCGCTGAGTTCGGCGGGATAGTAGTATTCCATAAATTCAAATGTATTCTCTTCTTTCCGGTCCATGTTTGTGATTTTAATTTTAAATAAAAGCCCCGAGTTTATCCAGGGCTTTAAAACTCAAAAACCAGTAATCAGTATATATTAAAAGGGAAATAAAAAATTATCTACATCAATAGTATTTTTTGCAGGTGTATTCAGGCGTCCGGCCATTCGCTTTAAATCTCCGTGCGTTAACTTACGGGAATCTTTTGATTCTCTGTATGCTTTAGCACCTAAGAGTTTCCGGATAGTTCTGCTTTCTGTGGCCAATTGTTTTACGCCTTTTTTCTGATTCAGGTAATTTTCAAAATAACTTTCGTGGTTTGCCTTTTCCATACTTTTAATTTTGTAACAAAGCTATACCCCACATTTAACCTTATGTATACAAAAATGTTTTTATATGGTTATGCTTACGTTAAGCAAAGAAATTTTCAGCAGATAATCTTCAGCACAGAAGGAAGTATTTTAACATCAATCTCATTTTCAGGGGCTATTCCGGGCTCACCATCAAAATGAATTGCATCCGGTTGGGTTTGTTGTATTTTTAAAGACTGTGTTGTAAATGTCATTATTTTACGGGAGGTATGCGCTCTCCTTCGCATTATTTTAACCAAAAGGGGCCAGACACTTAAAACAGAAAATGGCTTCATTATAGCAACATGTATCATTCCGTCATCTACTTTCGCCTCGGGAGCAATATAAAAATCGTTTCCGTATTGCCCTGCATTGGCAAAAGTTATAAGAAATGCTTTACCCGTAAATGTATTTGCATCGGCATGGATAGTATAGTTTTTTGCCCGATACTTAAGTAGTTGCTGTGTTGTTATTTTAAAATAGGAGGAAAGGCCTCTTTTTTTGCTTTGTGCAAACAGTTTCCCTATATGCGCGTCAAAACCAATACCGGATGTGCAAAAAAATGGTTTGCCGTTAATATAACCGCAATCTATTGTTTTTATTTTCCCCGTTTCAATAAGTTGCAGCGCTTTTTTTGTTTCCATAGGAATTCCCAGAGTGCGTGCAAGCCCGTTGCCCGAACCGCGGGGAATAATCCCGAAATTAATTCCTGTACTGATTAAATTCTTTGCTACCTCATTTACTGTTCCGTCGCCCCCCACGGCAACTACAGTCTGGTATTTGCCTGAAATAATTTGCTTCTGTATCTCGCCGAAATTATTTTTTTCTTCCCACACAAAGATATCATAAGCGGTCTTATCGGATAAATTCTCTGAAATAAGTTGAATGATATTTTCTTTTTTCTTTCCACCGGCAACCGGATTTATTACAAAGGCGATTCGTTTTTCATTCATATAGTTCACTTTACAGAAATTAATTCGTTATAGATCCTTTCTTTACTTTCGTCTGCCCAGTGTTTGAAAAAAGAATCGGGTTGCCGTTGTTTGGAGGTATAGTTAATAAGCTTGTCAATATTAAATTTTGTATCATAAACTCCGGCACCCGCAAAATGTGCGTCGCGTGAATTACAAAATTGTTCAAAATGCCCTTGCACGGGAACCATTAAGACCGGTTTCCCGAGATACATTGCCTCGCACACCGATTCAAATCCTGCGGTACTTATTAGCCCGGTTGCTTCGGCCATTTTTTCAAGAAAAGCTTTGTCGTTTATGGCATGAATAAAAAGTTTCTCCGGATTGAAATCAGAATTTTTCAATTCATGAATTTTATCGGCAAAACAATGTATTTCAAATTCCGGATTGATCTTATGCCATTTTACTATCTCTTCAAAATACCCGTGATTTAAAAGATATACGAGATAAAAATTTTTATTCTTCGGTTCAAGTTTAAAAATGTCTTCTCTTAACAAAGGAGGCACGACCACCACATTGCTTCGTTTTAATTCAGGAAGGTAATAAAAAGACAAGGCCAGATTTTTTACCGAACGCGTGGATGTTAATTTAGTGTAATTTTTCAGCACGAAACGGTCAAGAAAATGCCCTTTTGGAAACAGAAAATCTTTGTGCAGGTATATATACTGATGCGCAATACAAACTAAGGGTATTTTAGGTTTATTAAAGCGGTAATAAAGCCCGATCAGCAAATCATAAAAATTGATAACCACATCGGGCTTGTGTTTTTTTAACACCTCATCAATCATATCCAGGCTCTTTTTAAAAACACCCCAATGCATAATATTATGTGCAACGGAAGGCCCGATTCGTATAGATTTACTTTTTTTATCGGTTACAAAATTCGGACTTCTGAATTTTATTATTTCAGATTTTATTCTTTCAAAAAAAAATGATGGAATTTCCCTGCTTTCTGATGTGCCCACTAAAACAGCGGGAACTTCATGCCCTTTTGAAATAAGTAAATCGTAAAGCGTTATGGCCTGGGTCATATGTCCGCGGCCTTCTCCCTGTACTACAAGTACATATTTTTTTTTATCCTGCATGACGTATGTTTATTAATTGTTTTGTTTTTTCGGAAAGCTCTTCGGTTTCTTTGAGTGAAATGGTGAAGAAATTTTCTTTTTTATTTTCAATATATTTCTGTAGCCACTCATTATAGTATACAATATTCCATTTTCCCTCATGATCTTCCGTTAAGGCGCTGAGTGTTTCCACCCAGTCGCCTGAGTTGTAATAATCAATTCCGTCAATTTTTTTCATGGCAGGCTGATGGATATGCCCGCAAATAATACCGTCGCATTTTTTTACCTTGGCAACCCCGGCCAATTCATTTTCAAAGTCGGTAATGAATGATACAGCCGATTTTACCTTTGATTTTACGACCTGTGAAAGCGAGTAGTATGGTAACCCCTTTTTCTCGCGGTAATTATTATAATGGTGATTCAGCCATAAAAGAAAAGTATAGCCTACATCGCCCAATTTGGCAAGCCATTTAAATTTGGCGGTAACAGTATCAAATAAATCGCCGTGTACCACAAAAAATTTCTTACCGAACGATTCATAGATGAAATATTTCTTAATTGTAAAATTTCCTAATTGAAAAGGAAGTATCTCATCCAAGAAATCATCATGGTTGCCTCTTATATATATAACGTGGCATTTGCCTTTGGCAACGTAATTAAGTATCAGTTTAAAAAACCGTGTATGTTTTTTTTTCCACTTGCCGCTTTTACGTAGTTGCCATCCGTCAATAATATCGCCGTTAAGAATTAACGTTTCGCAGGTATTGTGCTTTAAAAATTTAACGATTTCTTTTGCTTTAGAGGAGTTTATCCCCAGGTGTAAGTCAGAAACGACTATGGTTTTATAATGTGTCTTCAATCCTCGTTTGGGGTTTTACAAATTTGCATAGCAAACCTTGCTTTAATGTGACGAGAAAATCAGCTGATGTTTAAGTTTTAACCGGAAACAGAGGGTAATTGTTATTTTTGGGTTAGGCGAATGGCATTTTACTTAACTTAAAGCGTATAATTAAGTAGTTATTATTTTACAAACAGTGTTTGTTACCTATCTTCGAAATTAAAGGGTTTTTTTCAGCATCATTTTAAAATAATAATTCAGAAAATTAAATTTTCTGTTTAGCGGACTAATCAACTTATTTATTCTATTACCTAAATAATTTAAATTCAATAAATTACTCTGTTTAAAGAATTTTAATGTAAATTATTTATTAAACGAAAATCAGATTGATTAACGATTAAGTAATATTCATTTTATTTTCCAGTAACCATATCATGGTTTCTTTGTCCAAAATAAAAAATACATGATAATATGAAATCAAACAATTACTTTAAAAAACAAAAATTTAAGTTATTTATAATGGGAATAGTACTATTTCCGTTTATGTTATCTGCTCAGATAACAAGTTCAAGTATAAACGGAAAGATAGTAGATCCGAAAGGAGAAACTGTTCCGGGAGTAATTGTGTTGGCAACTCACATGCCAACCGGAACAAAATATCCCGTGTTAACAGATCTGAATGGAAATTATCATTTGGTTAACTTGAATCCGGGAGGGCCTTATACAATTAAAGTGAGTTTTATCGGATTCCAGGATCAGGTTTTAGAAGATATAAATCTTTCGTTGGGAGAAAACCAACATATAGATTTTAAGCTTGTTGAAATGAGTCAGCAATTGGGTGAAGTTACAGTTGTTGGTGATAAAGATGATAATAAAACAGGAACCGCTACGCGTATCTCTAAAGAACAGGTAATGACAATGCCTACTATAACACGTAGCATGAGTGATTTTACAAGGTTAACACCACAAAGTTCAAACAACTCATTCGGAGGAACGAACTTCAGATATAATAACGTTACTATAGATGGAGCGGCAAATAATGATGCTATCGGTTTCAGCCCTTCATTAGGAGGAGTAAGCGGAACATCTAATATGTTAAGCAGCAGCACCCGTACCAATGCAATGAGCTTAGATGCCATACAGGATATGTCGGTTAACTTAGCGCCTTTTGACGTGAAGTTAGGAAATTTTACCGGCGGAAGTATTAATGCTGTTACCCGCCGAGGTACAAATGATATTTCGGGTTCTGTTTATATGTTCGGAAGAAATGCCTCTATAACCGGCCCGAATAATGCGGGCGATAAAGGCGCAATGCCTTCAAATTACCACGATTACCAGGTAGGTTTCAGGTTAGGTTTACCTATTATTAAAGATAAATTATTTTTCTTCACCAATTTCGAAAACACCGACAGGTTAGAACCTTCGTTTTTTCAGGCAGGGCAAAACGGAACTTTTATGACAACCGCCATCGCTCAGCAAATTGTTGACAGCTTAAAAAGTCATACGTTTATGCCGGTATCTCAATATAACCCCACCGGCACCTACGACCCGGGGGCATATGACCAATACGCTATTTTTTCAAAAAGCAATAAATTATTTGCCCGTGTAGATTGGAATATAAATGAAAAAAACCAGTTTAGTATCCGCAACAATTATGTTACATCTTCGGCTTCAAATCTTGAACAATCCAATACGCAATTCCAGTTTGGTAACTATGATTTTATTCAAACCAATGTAAATAACGCTACCGTTGCAGAGTTAAAAACACGAATTAATAATAACCTGTCGAATAGCTTAATAGCCGGAGCCACTTTTGTACACGATTATCGCGACCCAACCGGAAGTATTTTTCCTCAGGTACAAATTAACGGCGTTAACGGTACAGGTACCATTTTGCTTGGAAGCAACCGTGAGGCAAGCATTTTTAATATGAAACAAAATACGTACGAATTTACCGACAACTTTACCTGGTTTAAAGGAAAGAATACCTTCACTTTTGGTACACACAACGAGATTTACGATATTCAATACGGTTTTATTAACTCATATAACGGACGTATTGATTACAGCAGCTTGAGTAATTTCTTTGCTAATAAGCCAAGTCGTATGCGTGCAATTTATAATTTGGGAGATGACGGACGTGATAACAACCTTAACAATCCTTCCGAACACTTTAAAGTTATGCTGTTAAGTGCTTATGCGCAGGATGAAATCGCTATTACTAATTTTTTAAAGGTTTCTGTGGGTATACGTGTAGATGTGGCTTTAGCGCCTAACGCCCCGGCTCAAAGCCCTTTAACAACAAGCGCACCGGATGATCCTAATTATGGTACTACTTATACGCACACTTCATTAAGTCAATTAAACAATAAATTATTCGGCCAGCCAATGCCTGCGCCAAGAGTTGGCTTTAATTGGGATGTGTTAAAGAATAAAAAACTGATTATACGTGGCGGAAGCGGTTTATTTACAGGCCGTATTCCACTTGCCTGGTTAGGTTATGCTTATTATAACAATGGTGTAAATTATGGTGCATTAGATGTTAAACCGGGTTCAGGAGGGGTTCCATCTGTTCAGCATTTACCAACCGATCCTACTCAATTTGCAGCTTTAAATACCAGCTTGGGCCAACCTAAGCGTGTAGAAGTAGATTTAATTGACAATAACTTCCACATGCCGCAGGCATGGAAAAGTAACCTGGCTGTGGATATGAATTTATTCAACGGGTACAAACTTACCTTAGAAGGAATGTATACACAGGTAATTTATGATGTAAAGTTCCAGCAAGTAAACCTGAAAGACTCTGTTAAATATTATGCGCAGGACGTTAACCACGTACAACCCGTATACCTAAGCGGAGGACCTAACGGACAGCGGATAGATAATAGTTTTTCTTCGGCTTATATGTTAACCAATACTAACCAGGGATACCGTTACCAATTAACAGCTATGTTATCCAAACAATATAAATTCGGATTTAATTTTTCTGCTGCTTATACATACGGCCAATCAAAAGACATCAGCAATGGTATCCGTAACTCGTTTGAATCTAACTGGCAGGTAAACCAATCCTTAAATCCGAACAATCCCGGGTTAGCTTATTCTAATTTTGATGTGCGCCATCGTATTGTTTCTACCGCAGGATATAAAAAATCATGGGGTAAAAAGGCTACAACCTATTTAACTCTTGTATTTACCGGCCAATCAGGTTCCCCGTATACCTGGGGTATAACTACCAACAACAAATTATCAAACACCGGCCAGCAAGTTGATTTATTTTATGTTCCAAACAGTCAAAGTGATATTAATTTAACACAATACACCGATGCTAACGGAGTAGTTCACACTCCACAGCAACAGTGGAATGATTTGAACAATTATATCAGCAATGACCCTTATCTGAATTCACGTCGCGGGCAGTATACTGAGCGTAACGGAGCACGTACACCTTGGATTAATCAGTTAGATCTGCGCTTTATGCAGGATATTAATTTTTATACCGGAGCAGAAGGAAAAGAACGTAAGCAAACAGTTCAGATCACTTTTGATATTATTAACTTAACTAATTTGATTGACCCCGCTTCAGGTAAGCAGTATTATGTACCTAATACTATTAACGGAACGGTTCCTATTGGTTTAACGCCAACCGGTTCAACAACCAACAACAATCCGAATTATAATTTCTCATTACCTACTACTACGCCGTACTCCATCAATTCATTAGCATCACGTTGGCAAGGACAAATTGGTTTGCGCTATATATTTTGATTGTGTATTGTGGAGTTGAGTTAAATTTCTGTTTGGTTTAACATAAGCAGCCTGAAAATTTTCAGGCTGTTTATTTTTTTACCCCAGGCAACAATTTCTATTCCCTCTAACCGAAGCAAGTATTTTTATTTGTTTGAAATAAAAGGAGGTTTGTTTTTTAGGGAAGCTTACAGTAAGAATTTAAACAATTTTACAGGGCATAACCGCATCTTCATCAAAGGCATAAACGCCACACATACGGTGATAGCCATCGGCGATAATTACTGTACCTTCAGCTGTATCTCTGACCAACAGGATCGGAGAGAGGGCAATACCCTTTTTGATTTTTTTGCGATCTTTTTCTACATGTGCATTACTGACACCAAGCAGAGAAAGTCTGGATGCCCTGAAGATATCTTTGGCTTTAAAATTAGTAACAGGGGCCTTTTTTAATTTTGCCACAAAAGTGCTTGCAATTGCCTCGGGATAAATAAGGCTTAAATAGGAGTGTGCAGCGGGATAGTTATGTGGCTCCGGTTTTTTAAGCCATTTAATTTCGTTTCTGGCTTGTTTATTTTTTTTCATAGTATTTTAATTGTTAAGCAGAAATCAGCAAATCCCTGCCCGAGGTGTTTATTCAAATATATAAATTAAAAAACAAATGGTTATTTTATCGTTTTATAAAGAAAATGCGGCAATTACTATATGAAATTAATGTTATGTATATAGTATATTCATAAAGTACAGATAACATTAACTAAACGTTGCGTTTAAATGTTTATTCTTTTTTTGTATACTAATAAAGCACGGTTTGCAATTACTTAAACTTTAAAGGCTTTTTTGAATGCTAATTGAAGACATCGAATTCTATAGTAGTATGGTTTGAGGACAGGAACGAGGAACGTTTACTAACCGAATATCTTCAGAAAAACGGGTTTAGTTGCGCGGCTTGCCATGACAGGAAACAGTTCGATGAACTTATACATACATCTTCCATACTGGTAATTGATTTAAATCTTAAAGAAACAGACGCTATTTTGTTATGCCATGAAATAAAGCAGAAAAAAGAAGCAAATACACCTTTTATAATTATAATAGGAGACAAATTAGAAGACTACACACACGTAACTGCACTCGATTTAGGCGCCGATGATTATGTAATGAAGCCTGTTAAACTCCAGTTATTTTTAAAACGTATAGAGGCTTTATGCCGCAGAAAAAATATTGGCCTTGAAAAAAATAACGGGCATGAAACTGGTTTTAATATTGACATGGAAAGGCATGTTGTTTTAATAGATAGTAACGAGTTTGATCTTCCGAAAAAGGAATTTGATTTGCTTAACCTTTTTTTCTCTGTACCAAATAAAATTTTTACCAGGGAAGAAATCGCTATTTTGTTGTGGAAAGATGAAAGCATTGCCCGCCAACGAACTATTGATGTACATATACGCAATATCCGTAAAATACTGGGCAAGGAATTAATTAAAACCGTAAAAGGCTTTGGCTATGGCCTGAACAAAGTAAACGGCTGATTAGTTGGCGTTACCGAAATCTTTAGAACCGATTAAAACACCTTTATCATCCCAATTAAACCAGGTACCCGTTTTTTCGCCATTGGCATAATGCATTTCAAAAAGTTTTCTCCCTTTATCATCCCAAACTAAGCAGGTCCCGTTTTTTTTGCCGGCAGTAAAAAGAGCCAGCCCAACAGCTATTCCACTTTCATTATAGCGCAACCATTTGCCGTTCTTCAACCCGTTTTCAAAAAAACCAATTTCCATTAATTTGCCCGAAGCGTAATAGTATTTAGCTTCACCGTTAGCATACCCATCTCTTACTTCGATAACGCATTTTTGATTGTTTTCCGTCGTTTCTAACACTCCTGTATAAAGAGCTCCGTCTTTATCCTGATAAAGGCCTTTTTCATTTAAAGTCACCTGGGCTTTAGCGCCAATCGCTAAAAGGATTAAAACCCCCAAAATTAAGCTTAAATTTTTCATAACTTACTGTATTAAATTGTAAAAAGCAAAATTGCTTAATATAAAGTTAAGCAAATACAGAAATGATAACTAAAATTTGATGTTAAGTTTACTAATTACGAGTAAAATTTAACTTAAGTTTTACATATAAGTTAAATTAAGTAATAATTTATTTACATTGGTAGATTTGAACTAAAAAAGCTAAGAAGAGATAAATACTTAGCGTGGACTTAAAAACAAATCCTTTTCCATGCCTAGTTCACTGGTTTTGAGTGTTATGGGTGTATAACCTACAAGAGAAACCGATATTTCGATAGCAATTTTAGGGTTAACGCTTAAAATATAATTTCCGTTAATGTCGGTATAACAACAAACATTAGTTCCGTTTACCTGTACTTTAACCGCTGCTAATGCTTCGCCGGTTTGTTTGTCTGATACTTTTCCACTAATGAGTTTTGTATTTGCAGACTTATTTTTATTGGAAGGTTCGTTATCACCGGCAATAACTCCGGTTGAGAAAATGAAGCAAAGAAATAGGGATAATAATGTATTTTTCACATTGCGAAATACGTGCATTAGTGTTTACAGAACATTATACTAATATTACCAAATTGTAAATTAACCGGAAGAAAATCTAAGAATGTGTCATAACTGAATAATAAGAATCCACTATCCGTTTGTTTTTTTGTATTAAAAATTACTCGTAGAAATACACTTTTATTTGTGCTGCGGATTTTAAGAAATCTATTTTTTGTATGTAGAAACGATGAACATTAATCCCGGTACGGTTACGTATATCATTCAGCATTTCTTCTTTCCTCTCCGCTTTTATTAACTCAATATTTTCGTACATAATAATTTTAACCATTTCTTTTTTCATTAACACGCGGCTTTCCAGCAACCAGGTAATTAAAAGTACGGTTGAGTTAATTATTCCCAGAAAAATATTTTCAAGGTAATCTGGCGTGTCTTTTATTTTTGTTACTGCTGAAACCAACCCGATCGCGATAGTTAAGAATAAATAAGTCATGTCTTTAATAGAAATATCTTCTGTACGGTAACGCAGCATGGAAAAAACAGCAAACAAACCGAAAGCCGCGCCCATAGAGAGTTCTACTTTATTTAAAAGGAATGAAATGAGAAATATGATCAGATTGAAAATAAAAAATGTAAAAAATAATTCGCGATGTTTATACAGGGGGTAATAAATGAATCTGATTAGTACAACTACCGAGGCAAAATCAATGGCAAGCCTCCATCCGAATTTGCTAATCATTTTTGTAAGTTCTGTCATACCCTGGACTGTGGCAGTCACCTCATTCACCGATTGCAATAATGATATCATCATAAATTATATGCTTTAAATTTAGCAATTTTTGCCTTAAAGTTATTTTTTTTACTTCTTTCCAGAAAATGAATGCAATATACCCTTAATAGTATTTACTTATTAACCCTTACTGAATAAGAAATTGCTTCGTTATTTTTAAAAACGGAAAAGATTTCCTTTTCCCTATTTTACTTTTGCAATAACGAGATTGGATAAATTCTTTTCCTGATATTATTACCAACTATATACGGGTTCCATCGTATATGTAAACTATTTCTCCGGACTGTAATATTCAGAAATGTGCGGGCCAAGAAGGTGTGTTGAAGTCCTTTGCATAAATTTTACCCGAAATACCGACTTTATCGCCCGGGCGGGACAGGCAAAAAATACTTGTCAGGTTTTTCAACGCATAAAGACTTTGAAAGGTTGTATGAACAATCAAAAATAAATACCGGATTATATTTGGAATAAGCATGTCTTTTAAATATCTTTACAACAAGTACTTAGAGGGTTTATAGCTTTATATTTATATAATGCATACAAGAAATCAGATTTTATGTTTGGCGGTATTATTGCTTGCATCCATATCATTTACTTCGTGTAAAAAGAAATGGAAAGAAACTACCGGAATGAATCTTTCTTTTAATTATAACCCGCTTAGTTTGCCTTCCGGATTCTCGATTAACTCAGCAAACATAAATGTGAATCATTTTAAATTTTCGGGGAAGCGAAAACAAGGGGGGGATGTTCAGTTTGAGAATAATTCTCAAAAAGGATTTAATATAAGCACAGCTGCCTCTCAACAAATGAATTTTGAAATCCCGCAGGGCGATTATACCTCGATGATTTTTGATTTTACCTGCGCCCGTACAGATACAATGCCTTTTATAACTATAACAGGAGTATTTGTTGATACAAATAATGTCAGCAGTATGGTAGTTGTTTTAATCAGCAGTTCCGTATTTACAAGTTCAATTGCAAAAAACGGGAATGGTGGTAATGAAATTATGGTAACAAAATCAAAACAGGTAAGTGTAAATGTTGTTTACAACATTAATTATTGGCTGCAAACATTAAATGACAGTTTATTTGAAGAAGCTGACATCGAATCTTGGAACGGAGTCGGAACAATTATTGTCAGTAAAGAAAAGAACGCACTTATTTACCAGGCGATCATAAACCGTTTAAATATCCCACCCACTGTAACTGTAAATTGATTATGATTGGCGCTTTTGATGAAGTAAAATTAATTGAAAATTGCATTAAAGGGGACAGAAATGCGCAGGCTTTATTATTTAAAACATTTTCCGGGAAAATGTTTCCTATTTGTTTGAGTTATTCAAAAAATGCGGATGCCGCAAAAGATATTTTACAGGACGGGTTTATTAAAATATTTGATAACCTGAAGTTTTATTCAAGGGATTTTCCGCTTGAAAGATGGATAAGAAAAATAATTGTCAATACGGCAATCGATGCATACCGCAAGAGTGTTAAAATGGTATGGGTAAAATATGAATATATTGAAGACATTATTCCTTCAGAAGTGGAAGATGTGTATTCAAAAATAAACGAAAAGCAACTGTTGGAAACCATAAAAGGATTGCCCGAAGGCTATAAAATGGTCTTTAACCTGTATGTGGTTGAGGGATATAGCCATAAGGAGATAAGTGAAATGCTCGATATATCAGAGGGTACTTCCAAGTCGCAGTTTTTTCACGCAAAAAAAATGTTAAGAGAAAGAATTAATGAGTTATACAATGACAAAATTCTTGCTGATGAAATACCGAATGCAATAAATAATGGACAGAAATTTCTTAAAGTGGTATAAAAGCCGGTTCAACAAAATGGAAGAACAGCCTCCGGAGGAGGCTTGGGAAGCTATTGTGGCTAAACTACAGGAAAAGCAGGACGAAAAAGGACGAAAACGGGCCCTTATATGGATTGTATTATTTTCAGGTGTCTTTTTCAGCAGTATATTTTTGTCTTTAAATTGGATTAAAAATTCAGAAGATAAAGGTGCAAAACAGGGCTTCAGCGAAAAAAGTATTTTGTTTTCCGGCAGGGAAGGTTCAGGAAAAATAAGTGTAAAGAAGGAAATTCAAACTTTAATTTCGGGCAAAACGGGAACGAGCAAAGTAAAAACTGCCTTTATTAATTTGAAACAAAAGCGAGGTGAAATAATTATCCCGGCTTCTGTCGGTAATCAAAAACTCCCGGCAAAAGAAGAAGAAAACGGGATGGCGCAGAAAAGTAGTTTTACCAAACTGTATTTTTCTTTTTCAAATATACTCGGTACTGAGAAGAGGAACCCCGGTACAATAACGGCTTCTTTATCTCCGGTTTCATTTGATTCGGTAAAAGTACAAAGTAAAAAGAACAGGTTTTTATACGGAGTTACTTCCGCATGTACAAATGGATGGATAGTTAATTCTAATTTTCATGAAGCTTTAAACATTAACTCGATGAGTTATTTACTTCCCTGCTACTCATTTTCGGGATATTTTTTGATGGGCTACAACCTTACAGAAAAGAAAACGTTGTTCCTTGAATTAGGAAATAACCGGTTTGAGCAAAAGTATTATACTTTTAACGAGGGATATTCTTCATTCCAGCAAACCTCTTTAAATTATATACATTCGAATTTGTTTATGTCTTTTAATACAAAGGAAAAGCAAAAGAATCCGAACATAAGGACATCTTTCTCTTTGCTTACAGGCCTTAATTTCGGGTACCTGTATTCGGCAAAGCAAACAGATGACCGTGAAACAAAGCATAGCATACGTAATGAATATTTTAAATCAAATGTGGGGATGCTGATCGGGGCTTCCTATAATGTTAAGTATAAAAAACACTTTATGATTTCATTCGGAGTCAGAGGTAATTTCGGACTCAAAAACATTTATGCAGGAAGCGAATATCTGCCTAAAGAGCTTAATAATACCTATAACGAAAGTATCTCATTAACCGCGGGACTTATATACAGGCCATAATTTAAATAGACCGAAAATCCTTGCATGTTTTTTCTCCATGCAACCTTTCCCGTATTTTTTTCGTTTCTTCAAAAAAGAGATTGTAAATAATTCTATTGAATTTTGATATGGGTACTAATGTTAAGGAGAATTTCAGAAAATATGAAAAGTCAATTATTTACATCTATGAAAATATTATCGGATCTTTGAATGTAGAATTAAGTAAATACCTTTCCGACCCGGAAATAGTACCAATAGCGTTTCATATGGATTTTAAGAAGGAAATAACCGGTTCGGAAGAAGTTTCATGTGTTTTAAGTAATGGTACAATGGGTAGCCGCCTGGTGAACTTAAACCGCAATAATTCATCAGTATTTAATTACGCCTTAAGAATCGGGCCCGAAGAAGATGCGGCCGCGCGCGGACTTCTGAAAATTAAGATTACAGAAAAAGGCAGAAAATTACCTTATATTAAGTGAATTCCGGACTAACTCTATAATTTGAATAGTTTGAAAAAATTTTCTTCGTAGCTGGCGCCAATAGAGAATTCCTTGCCTTCCAGGTAAATGGTTTTATTGCGTACACTTTCGATTCGGGCAAAAGGCACTATATAAGAACGGTGCACGCGAATGAAATCTTTAACCGGTAATTTTTCCTGTATTGCTTTCATCGTCATACGTGCCACAACAGCTTTTTGATTTTGCAGGTGAATTTTTAAATAATCATCCAGGCCTTCAATATAAAGTATATCGGCAAAATTTACTTTTATAAGAGAGTAATCGGCACGGATAAAGAAGAAAGGTTGCCCGCCCGTTTCTGCCTGGTGCTGATAACTGAAGAATTCTTTTGCTTTGTTTGCAGCCTGTAAAAAGCGTTCGGGTGTATAAGGTTTCAGTAAATAATCTACCGCGTTAAGGTTAAACCCTTCTACCGCGTACTCAATATGCGCCGTAGTAAAAATAACCATCGTTTGTTGTTTCAGCTGTTTGTAAAATTCAATCCCGCTCAGCGAAGGCATATTGATATCGAGAAAAAGCAAATCAACGGGATATCTTTCTAAATACTTCAATGCTTCGGTTGGTTTGGTAAAAGTTTTCTGAAGATCAATAAAATCAACTGTGCCGCAAAAGTTTTCTACAACTTTCAGCGCGGGTGGTTCATCATCTATGGCTATTGCTTTTATCATACAAAATCTATTTGCAAAGAAACAGTAAATTCCTTCTCATTATCACTAATTGTTAAATTATGTCGTTTAGGATACAACAATTCAAGCCTTTCGCGGGTAGTGGTTACTCCGTGCCCGCTTTTAGCAATAGAGCCTTTACGGATTTTCACTTTTTTATTTACCACCATCATGGTAAGTCGAGTAGTGGTAATGGCAATATCAATCTGTATTTTTGATTCTTCCTCAGGGTTTACTCCGTATTTAAATGCATTTTCAACAAAAGGTATTAATACCAGCGGAGCGATTTTTTTCCCTGCGCTTATTCCTGTTACGTTATAAGTTAAATCCACCGTATTTCCCAGGCGGATATTCTGCATAGCGATATAATCCGAAATATAATTTATCTCTTTGTCCATCCACACAAACGTATCCTTAGCTTCATTAAATACATAACGCATCATACCCGAAAGTTTTACAAGCGCGGTCGGAGTATCATCCGATTTCTCAAGTGCAAGCGCGTAAATACTGTTAAGGGTATTGAATAAAAAGTGCGGGTCGATTTTAGCCTTTAAATAAAGAATTTCGGCATTCATCCTTTCCCGCTCGTTTTGTTTCCAGTTAAAATATAATTTTAAACTGAATGAACACAACAAAGCAATTAAAAACAGGTACACATAATTTCCCGCTTCGTTAAAGTAATAAAACAAAAAAGCATTTTCGTCTTTGGGCGCGGTTAATTCCGTCGCATCTGTAATAATTAATCCCGGTAACAGTGAAAAAACAAAAAAAATAAACAACACAAGTACAGAGTAAATAAACTGCTTGTTTTTAAAATATAATTCAGGAATCAATACTAAATAATTCAGGTAAAAAAAACTCAGCATCAAACAATAACCCGTAAAATGTTTTTGGAAAACAGGCATTTTAAACAAAAACCCCAAAGGCTGCATTAAGTAAGAAGAGAAAACAACCGGAAGCGATAAGAAAAGAACACTGCCCGCCACAAAAATAAATGCTTGTCGTTTCTTACTCCACATTACCACAAATGTAGGGCAAAGGCTCTTAGAAGTGAAATTTTGCGGTAAAAGCTTTTTTTCCTGCGGTGAAACGTGTATTTGCGTTATAACTATATTGTATTTTTACGCCCGTAATCTTGCCATTATGACTGATTTAATTAAATCCGAAAGCTGTATCTTGTACATATACGACAAATTAGTGGAAATGTTGCAGACGGAGCTTATCCAATATGTATCAAATCCTGTAATATCACCTGTTTCTTTTCATATAGATTTTAAAAGGGCTGCAGGAAATTTATCGGGCGTGACTTTTTATCTCGCTAACGGAACATTAAACGGAAAAATGGTAAACCTTAACCGAAATAATTCCGCTGTTTTAAATTATGCTTTTCGTATAGGGCCTGAAAATGAAGAATACGTCAAAGGGCTTTTTAAAGTGAAAATTTCTGAAGGGAAAGGCGTTGTAAGCCTTAAGAGGGCTTCTTAATTACAAATTGTTTTGTACAAATAGTCACCGTGAGACAAGTTCAGGGTGAAGAAAATTAATCCTCGCTTCCAATATGAATTAACGCGTCGCCCTGGCTAACCACAGGTTGATTGTTAATGCCGATAATATAACCGTCAATCGGAGAAATTATTCTCGCCTCAATTTGTCCGTAAGGATTACAGATAGCGCCCAAAGTTTCATCTTTATTTACAAAAGCACCGTTTGCTTTGGCCGCGTGAAACAAACCGGAATGTTTTGCCCTTACCCAAACACTTTTATCAAGTTTTACAAAGGGGTTGGCAGGAATTTCCGAATCCATCATTTTATAATGCTTAAGTAAGCGCAAACAACCGTTTATTCCTTCGTTGATAGATTGATAATCGAAACGCAAACTTTCTCCGCCTTCAAACACCAAAACGGGTTTGTTTTTTTTAGCAGCTTCTTTACGCATGGTTCCGTCGCGATAAACGCTGTTAATGATTAGTGGGGGAGAAAATATCTCGGCAATTTTTAAACTTTCTTTGAAATCAAATACGCAACGCAATTGCGGGTAGTTGTTTATTTTGGCGCCGCCGGTATGAAAATCTATGCCCACATCAATAATCGGAATGATTTCCCTGGCTAAATCATAGGCAATGCGGCTGCCGATAGAGCCGTTTTTAGTTCCGGGAAAACATCGGTTCATATCACGCCCGTCGGGTAAATCGCGCGAGCGGAACAAAAAAGAAACCGTGTTCATAATAGGAATCGCGATAACGGTGCCACGCAAAAGATTCTGAGTTTCCTTCCTTGTAATAATTTTGCGAACGACTTCTATACCGTTAATTTCATCTCCGTGCATCCCTGCGCTCAGCATCACCACAGGCCCCGGCTTTTCCGAGCGAAAAATGTGAATTGGAATTTCTACTTTTGTTTTGGTGGGAAGTTCGTAAGTATTAAGAGAAACTATTTTATTCTCTCCCGGCTTTATAATGTTTCCGTTTATTTTTATGTCGCTCATATATTCACCACAAAGGTGCTAAGACACCAGGAATAGTTAAAGGACTAAAGTAGGAATTTTTTAGGGATAATTTTATAAAACGTGCTTCCCTGAAAAAACACACCAAAAAAACCTTAGTGTTTTTGTGGTAAAAATTACCCTTCACTTCCATTAAACTCATTGCGCTCAACGTATTCAATAATTTTTCCGGCAATATCAACGCTGGTCGCTTTTTCTATTCCTTCAAGGCCGGGGGAAGAGTTTACTTCCATGATCAGCGGCCCGCGATCGCTTTGCAATAAATCGACACCTGCAATGCCAAGCCCTAATTTTTTTACGGCTTTTAAAGCAGTAGCGCGTTCTTCGGAACTTAATTTTATTAAAGTAGCCGTTCCGCCCCTGTGTAAATTGCTTCTGAATTCTCCTTCACGTGCCTGGCGTTTCATAGCGCCCACAATTTGCCCGTCAACCACAAATACTCTTATATCCGCGCCTTTTGCTTCCTTAATAAATTCCTGCACCAGCATGGCCGCGTTTAATTTCAAAAATGCTTCTATTACCGATTTTGCCGCTTTATGATTCTCAGCAAGAATAACTCCTATGCCCTGTGTTCCCTCCAGTAATTTTATAACGCAAGGAGCGCCACCAACGACTTCAATAATATTATCAATGTCTTTAGGCTCGGCGGCAAAAGCGGTTTTGGGCATTCCTAATCCGGCACGGGCCAATATTTGTAAGCTGCGAAGTTTATCGCGCGAACGCACAAGCGCCTGTGATTCGACTGCCGTGAAAATTTTCATCATTTCAAACTGGCGTACAACCGCCGCGCCATAAAATGTAACCGATGCGCCAATGCGTGGAATAACGGCGTTTATGCCAATAATTTCTTTTCCACCATAATAGATGTGTGGCCGGTTTTTTTCAATGCCCAATACACACTTCATGTGGTCGAGCACCAGTACTTCGTGTCCGCGTTTTTCGGCGGCTTCTGCCAAACGCTGTGTTGAGTAAATATTTTTTCCGCGGGAGAGGATTGCGAGTTTCATAAAAGGGGGTATTATTTTGTATCTCTAAGGTATGGAAAAGCTTTTGATAATGCAAAACCTTTGGTGTGTAATTCTTTTACATCAATGATAAACTTGTTTTTTATCATTTTGCGACCAATTAAAACCGGGTAACGCATACTTGCGCGGTCGGTTAAAGAAATAGAAGTACGTATTTTTTTTCCGCCCAAAAAAATCAGCGTTTTTATAATATAGCGCTCTTCGGTATCACCTGAAGAACTTTTAATTACTTTTTGTGTAAACTCTGTAAATTGATGTTCCTGTTCATTGTATTCGGGATGCAGGGGGTCTAACAAAAAGAAACACAAAGTTTGTTTGCCGTTTATTTTGCGTACTTCAATATCATGGCAGTGTAGTGCGGAAGTGTAAGCTCCCGTATCAATTTTTCCCTCGAGGGCAAATAAATTCAGTTCCGGAAAATCAACAAATTCGCGGCGGCCAATGAGTTTTAATTTTTGTTGTTTTTGCATGTGCTTACTTTACTTCTGCCGGGTAAAAACGTTTTACGTCAACTTCCTGCCAAAGCGCGGTTTTATTTTCCATAAAGCTACAAAAATGTTTTGCAAAATAAGGCGCCAGCATAATTGCTTTGGTGCCGAATCCGTTAAAAATTCCCAAATTCCTGTTTTCCAAATGAAAACCCATAACCGGCCGGCGGTCGGTGGTAGAGGGGCGGACACCCGCTTCATGTTTTAACACTTTGTATTTGTAAGGAATTATTTTTTTGAGTTTTTCCTCTAAAAAACTTTTTGCTTCTTTAGAAGTTTCATCGGTTAAATCTTCCCAATCATAAGTGGCGCCCACCTTAAAATGATTTTTCTGCGGCAAAGGCAAAATAAAAATTTCTTTATTGATAATAGAGTTTGCTTTTAGCTCTTCACAAAAAATAGTCAGCATTTCTCCTTTGGCGGGTTTAAATTTTAAGTGCTTAAACCAGGGGTTTTTATGATATAAATGCCCTTCGCAAAAAATAATTTTACTGCCCGAAATATTATTGTACACTACGTTTTCTCCCTCAAAATGTAATAAGGAATAATCAAAATGTTCGTTCACGCAAGAATTTCTCAGCTCTAAAAAATTACGGGTGAGTTCTAAAAATTTTAAAACATCCACATAGCCTGCCTGTTTTACAAAAGCATAAGAGTCTTTTAAAAAACTGTATTCATTTTCGGAAGAATAAATTTCGCTGTCAATAAATTCATTCAATTCATTTAAAGATTTTTTTTGCCAGAGATTTTCTTCTTCTTCATTGCTGAAAACACGGGCAATTTTTACGGGGTGCAGTAATTGCGATTGAAATTTTTCTTCGAGTCCTTCATAAAAATCAAGCATCACCGGCAAAACCATATCAGCCATCCAGCTTTGGGTAAGCCGTTTAAAAACAATAGGATTGTAAATGCCGCCCGCTACTTTCGAGCAATTGCTTAAATCCGGCTTATCAATAACCACCACGCTTTTGCCTTCGTTCATTAACTCAAGTGCAAGAATGCTTCCGGCAATTCCCTGCCCGACTAATATGAAATCCGTTTTTCTCAGAAAATAAATATAAACATTATAATTTAACCATTGCTTTACGCAAAGAAAGCATAAACTATTCTTATAAAAAAGTTTGATAAAACAGCTAACTTAAGTAATCTTGTACAAAATATTTGTCATGATTATTGATTTACGCAGCGATACAGTTACAAAACCAACAAAAGGCATGCTTGATGCCATGATGAGTGCTCCGGTTGGGGATGATGTTTTTAATGAAGACCCCACCGTAATTAAGCTCGAAGAAGAACTTGCCACGATGTTCGGTAAAGAAAGCGGATTGTTTTGTCCGAGCGGCACCATGACCAATCAAATTGCCATAAAAGTGCATACACAACCCGGTGATGAAGTTATTTGTGATATAAACTCGCATATTTATAATTATGAGGGTGGCGGAATTGCGCGTAACTCGGGCGTGCAGGCAAGATTGCTTACCGGCGACAGGGGGAGATTAACTGCGGAACAAATTGCGGAAAATATTAACGGAGAGTATGATTGGCTTACCAGAACAAGTTTAGTAGAATTGGAAAACACGGTAAACAGGGCAGGGGGAAGTTACTATACTTTTAACCAGATTGAACCCATTGCAAAACTTTGTAAAGAAAAGAAACTGGGCTTTCATCTTGACGGTGCCAGGATTTTTAACGCTTTGGAAGAAACTAAAGAAGCCCCCGGGCAATCAGGTAAGCTGTTCGATAGCATTTCAATTTGTCTTTCCAAAGGATTAGGAACGCCGGCCGGCTCGGTACTATTGGGCTCTGAAAATTTTATAAAAGAGGCGCGAAGAGTTCGTAAAACTTTTGGCGGTGGAATGCGACAAGTGGGCTTTTTGGCTGCTGCCGGAATTTATGCTTTGGATAATAATTTAAAACGATTAAAAGAAGATCATTCCCGGGCAAGAGCCATTGAAAAAATACTTAAAGGCTTACCTTATACAGAAAGCATTTTACCTGTGGATACCAATATTTTAATCTTTAATTTAGCAGGTAAAACCTTAGCTGTTGATTTTATAGAAAACCTCGCCAAACATAACATTAAAGTGGCGGCATTCGGCAAGCACACAATACGTATGGTAACCCACATGGATTTTACTGACGATATGATGACAGTGCTTGAAAAATGTTTAAAGAGTTTGTAAGGGTTTTTAAGCAGGTCATTTTTCCTGCCCGCTTTTGGATGCTATTTACCACTCAACTAATTAACATCCAAAACCTCAAAAAGGCACAATAACTCTTTCATTTTCACGTTATTTTATTATATTTTTGTATTCTGATAATCTGACTTGAAAAGTCTGTTAAAAAATATTACCTTTTGTTTAGCCATGTGCTTCAGCGCGCATGCCATTACTTCGCCTGAAGTGCGTTGTGTTTTGGTACTCTCTAACGGGAATGTTACTGTATCCTGGGCAATTCCTTCCGACCCGCTGAACGAATTTAAAAGTTACGAAGTATTTTATTCTCCAACGCTGGCAGGGCCCTATACCAATATGGCAAGCATCTCTTCTTATACTACAAACAGTTCCACTTGTTTTACCTGTAATGCCAACAACCAATCGTATTATTTTTATGTCCAGGTAAAAGATTTGTCGAATGTGACACATCCCGCGCTTGATACGGTAAAGAGTATTTTACTTACCCTTAACTCACCACCTTTATCGCAATATGCAAAATTGCAGTGGAACGATTTTAAATTTCCGCTGCCTGCCGGAATCGGTTCTGCTTACAAAGTATGGCGCGAGTACCCGATGACACAATGGAATTTGATAGGAAGCGTTCCTATAAATACTACCAATACTATTGCTAACTATTATTTTACGGATACAATTAGTATTTGCCGTGATTCAATTAATTACCGGGTTGAATTGTTTGACCCTGTTATTCAGTGTAACTCCATGTCCAACATAAAAGGGAGTTGGTTTATGGATAAAAATCCACCGTCTCCTCCTTCGTTAGATTCGGTTAGTGTTAACAGTAACGGACAGGCTGTATTGGGAATAAGTTCTTCTTACTCGGGGGATGTAAAGGCTTTTGTAATTTATAAGTACGTGGGCGGAACTTACGTGGCGGTTGATACGATTTATACAAACAATGTTAATGTGGTTTATACTTATCTTGCATCCTCGGCAGGCAGTTCTTCTGAAGAATATTCGGTAGCTGCCATTGACAGTTGCGGAAACATCAGTCAGATAGCTCTGAACCCGCAAAACACCATGTACCTGAAGGTTACTTATGATATTTGCAGCAGAACAGCAAACCTTAGTTGGAACCAATATCAAAATATGAAAGGCGGTGTTGCCAAATATGAAATTTTGTATTCGGTAAACGGCGGCGGATGGATTCATTTGGGAGATACCATAGCGATGAATTATAAACATAAAAAACTTACCAACGGAAACACGTATTGCTACATTATTCGTGCACATAATCCGACTAATACCGTAACTTCTTCTTCCAATAAATTTTGTATTGTACCTGCGCCATCCGTATTGCCTAATTATGTTTATTTAAAGAAAGTAAGCGTTATCAATGCGGCCGAAAAAACGGACGTGGAGTGGTTAGTTGATAACAGTGTAAAACTGGGCGGTTTTGAAATTTATCGTTCAGCAAATTACGCGGGGCCTTATTCAGCTGCAGGAGTTGTAACAAGTACCGGCAGCGCCAATTATTCTTTTACCGACAATAATGTGGATGATGCTGTTCGTTCGTATTACTATAAAATACAAGTGTTGGATACATGCATGAATCCAATCATGAAGACGGATACAAGCAATACCATTCACTTAACAGCATTTGCCGGCGGAAGTTTAACAACTACTTTAAACTGGAACTCTTACGGTAAATGGTTAGGCGGTATTAGTGGTTACAATATTTACCGTAGCCTCGACGGGGTTTTTTCCTCCGGGCCTGTTGCTACTGTAAGTGCCGGAACAAATACATATGTGGATGATGTATCAAATTATACGACTTACAGCGGTAAGTTTATTTATTATGTTGAAGCTCTTGAAGGCCCCGGTAATCCTTATGGCATTGCCGCAACAAGCGAAAGTAATTATGCAAATGTTTACATAGATGCCAACCTTTTTGTGCCAAACGCTTTTTGTCCGAAAGGCTACAACAAAATATTCATTCCGGTAGCCGATTATATTGAGAAAACCGATTATAAGTTGAGCATTTTTGACCGTTGGGGCAGCAAGATTTTTGAAACGGAAGACCAAACTCAGGGATGGGACGGAGGCAAAGATGAAGAAGGAATTTATGCCTATTTAATTCAATACAAGACTTCCATCGGTGAATACCGCGAGCAAAAAGGTACGGTAATGCTTATCCGCTGATAAATTTTCGTTAAAGTTTGGAGTTTCTCCAATACCGTAAGGCATTAATTCCGTATCTTTGAAAAATTTTTTCTGTATGAACGCCCCTTACGCCAACAAATTTGTAAACGAAGGCCTTACTTATGATGATGTATTGCTGGTTCC
>DATMMV010000046.1:0-6047 GCA_035569635.1 Bacteroidia bacterium
CAATCATACACTAACGTAAATGATTGTATGCGCAATTTAAATTCGGATACCGATATTGCTTTTGTGGATTATTATTTAAGCGACAGCAAGAATGCCTTGGATATTTTAAAGAAAATAAAGCAAAAATGTGACCATTGTAAAGTAATTGTTATTTCACAGGTTAAAAATATAAAAACTTCGCTTCAAACTATTAAAGAAGGAGCGTCTGATTTTATTTGCAAAGACCGCTTTGCCCTTACCCGCAGCTGTTATATCGTTGAGCATATCATAAATGAAAGAATGAACCCGGGTATATAGCTTAATTATGTATTTGTAAAAGATGATATTATTGGAAAATGGGTGGCAAAACATTAAATATCCTGATAGCTGATACAGATGATTTATTCAGGAACAAGCTCAAAGAAATTTTATATGAGGTGGAAATACATAACACCTTTTATAATTTTAATGTAATGTGCCCGGCTTCGGTAGAAGAAATAAAATTAGTTTTTGAATCGGATAAGATTGACCTGGCTTTTATTGATTCCGCTTTTTTTACCGAAAAAGACAAAGCAAAAGTCGATGAGTTCAAAAAAATAAATATGAATTGCCACCTTGTAATGCTTATACCGGATGAAGCAAGCAATTCGGTTTATGAAATTATTGAACACATGGGCAAGCAGAAATCCTATCAGTTAAGCGGGCATATTTTAAAAGATAATTATTCAAGGGAAATGGTAAGGGTAATGGTTGAAATATTCATTAATAAATTATAAAAAAGGAGGGTAAAATGAAAACTTTAAAAAAAATCAGCATATTGATTCTGTTTCTTGTTGCAGGATTACAGGCAAACAGAATGAAGGCCCAAACTCAGAATACGGTTTTGGCCGGAAACAGTAATTACAATAACGCTATCGGCCTCAGAGTCGGGGAAACATCAGGCCTTAGCATTAAACACTTTATGAATGGTTCATCGCATGCTATTGAAGGTATTATCGGTATAACGCCCTACTCCGTCGGGATTACCGCTTTGTATGAACAATATGTTTCAACTGATGTTAAAGGATTAAGTTGGTATTACGGAGCGGGAGGGCATGTAAATACCGGTATCAACAGGAGGGTTTATTATACTTATTATAATGATAACAGGTATTATGTTTACAGGTATAATTACCCGGGCGTCGGAGTTGGAATTGATGGAATAGTGGGAGTTGAATATAAAATTGCTAAAGTTCCTTTCGCTATCAGTTTCGATCTTAAACCCTTTGTTGAAATAAATAATTCGCCGAATATATTTTTGGCCCTGGATCCCGGGCTTGGATTAAAATTTACCTTTTAAATAATAAAAAGGAAAGCCGGCTCAATGAGTCTATTTTAAAATATCAGGGTTTAAAAAATTAAAAACATAATTCTCCTGCGCATGTTGTTTCAATACTCCCAATCTTCCGTTGGGCTTAAGCTGTTTTAATTCATAAAGGTCTGTTCGCCTGTCTAATAAATTATGCACGCTTCCGTGAAGGCGCAATTTTTTTAACAGGTCAAGTTCCACATCAACTATTAAAACAGTTTCTGTATTAGGCGTAGCTTCCGCTTTTATTCCGTTGGTTGGAAAAGCAAAATCTGCCGGGGTAAAAACTGCGGATTGCGCATATTGTATGTCCATATTGTGCACTTTGGGTAAATTTCCTACTCCTCCAGCAATTGCAACAAAGCATTCATTTTCTATAGCCCTTGCCATTGCACATGCCTTTACTCTTGTAAAAGCATTTTGTGTATCTGTTAAAAAGGGGACAAAAAGTATTTCCATGCCCTGCATAGCCAATAACCTGGATAATTCCGGAAATTCAACATCGTAACAAACCAATATTCCTATTTTTCCGGCATCTGTGTCATAAACTTTTAATTTGTTTCCTCCTACTATTCCCCATGAGCTTACTTCGGTTGGCGTTACATGTATTTTATTGTAACGTTCCAATGATCCGTCTCTGCGGCATAAATAACCCACATTATATAATTGTCCGCCTTTTATAAAAGGCATACTGCCGGTAATAATATTTACGTTATAGGCAATAGCAAAATCAATAAATTTATCTCTTAATGGTTCTGTGTATTGCGCCAGGCTGCGTATAGCTTCGGCTTCGCCCTGGTGATTAAAATCAGCCATAAGCGGCGCCATAAATAATTCGGGAAATAATACAAAGTCAGAATTATATCCCGCTACCGTATCAACAAAAAATTCTATCTGCTCGCACAGGGCTTCAAAATTACTGAAAGACCGCATACCCCATTGTACCAGGCCGATGCGCGCATTACTTTTTCTTCTGTTTAAAGATTTAGTGGGCTTTGAAAACAACACATTATTCCATTCCATTAATGTTGCATGTTCTTTCGATTCTATATCACCGGGCATATAATTGGTAAGCAATTTTTTTACGTGAAATTCATTTGCCAGTTGAAAAGAAAGAACCTGGTCGTGAATTTCCTTCATCTTTACCTTGTTGATATATTCTTTAGGTGTAAATTCTTTAGCGTGTTTTGCGTAATTCGGAATCCTTCCACCAAAAATAATAGATTTAAGATTCATTTTTTCGCAAAGTTCTTTTCTCGCATCGTAAAGGCGACGGGCCAATCGCAAGCCCCTGTAATCGGGATGCACAAAAACTTCAATACCATAAAGCACATCACCGCCCGGATTATGTGAATTAAATGTATAGTTACCTGTAATTTGTTGATAAGTGTGGTCATCACCGAACGTATCGTAATTTACAATAATGGAAAGCGCAACGCCAACCACTTTCTCATTAAACAAAACAACTATCTGACCCTCGGGAAAAATTTCAAGCAGCTTCTTAATATGATCTTCAGTCCAGATCGATCCGTGCCAGTTTTTATATGCCTCCGTCATTGAATCGCTCAATCCCAAATAATCATCGAGCTTAAGATGCCTTACTTCAATTTTTTTAACCTCAGTAACCGCCCCCCGGTTCCTGTGGTTTTTTTTCAGCGGTTTAGTAATAGCACGCATAATAAAAGATATTGAAAGGATATAAACCTACGCTTATAAACGCGGCTTGATACTATTTATACTGTTGAACGGAGTAAAAATGAGGTAAACAAAGGTGGATTGCAAAGAATTAAGGGTGAGTTGATTTATAGGTTAAAGAATGTAAAATCCCATCGGGGGTCTACTTTTTTATTTGTAAATTAGCTTTAGCATTTATGCTTGGTTTATGCAGAAGATGAGAAAGTTTTTCTTATTTAAGTGGTTCAGGCATGTGTCTATTGCGAAGAAACTTTACTTTACAGTGGGCGTTATGGCTTTGCTTATAGGTGTTGAATTATTTGCCCTCTTTTTTTCCATTCACACACTTTCTTCGGTAAGAGCTTACGTGGAAGGGGAAAGCCTTTGGTCTAAAGCACAAAAAGACGCTGTTTATCATTTATTAAAATATGGAATTGCATGGAAGGAGAAAGACTATAAAGAATTTAAAGATTTTATGAAGGTTCCTTTAGGCGATGGTAAAACGCGTAAGGAACTGATGAAAAAAAATCCCGACTGGGATATAGCCCGACAGGGTTTCATTGAAGGCCGGAATCATCCGGACGATGTAGATGGTATGCTGAAACTCTTCAGGCGGTTCAGCGACATCTCTTATATAAACAAAGCTATTTATTACTGGAGCGAAGCGGAGCCTATTGCACTTAAACTTATACCGATTGGGGATAGCCTGCATAAAGAAATTAATAAGGCTTTCCCATCACAGGAAAAAATAGATAGTTTACTGGACGAAATAGACCCTATTACAGAGAAAATCACAGTTTCTGAAGATAATTTTTCTTTTTCCTTAGCTGAAGGCTCACGCTGGCTTGAGAGATTGGTTTTAAAATTATTATTCATTATTGCCCTTACCGTTGAAATATCCGGTTTGTTACTTGCGATTTCGGTAAGCAGAGGAATTCAAAAAGGGCTTTCCGAAATAATTTTTGCCGCAGATACTTTTGCAAAAGGGAATTTGAAAATAAGGGCAAAAGTTTTTTCGCACGATGAAATCGGAATGCTGGCAAACTCGTTTAATAATATGTCTGACAAGCTTGAGCAAAGTATTACCGAGTTGGACCAAGCGCAAAAAAAATTCAAAGGCCTTCTCGAATCAGCACCCGATGCCATAGTAATTATGGATAAAGAAGGTATTATAAAGCTTGTGAACAATCAGGCTGAAAAATTATTCGGTTATAGTAAAAATGATCTATCATCAAAACAAGTTGAAATACTGGTTACCAGCCAGAACAAAAATGCATCGATTGAAAAAAGTAAACAATGGCACGAATTACTTAAAGGGCACAGCCATAGTACAGCACTTGACGCTTATGGCAGGAAAAAAAACGGGCATGAATTTCCGGTTGAAATTAATCTGAGCCCTTTACAAACCGAAGACGGTTTATTGATTTCGGCTGCAATCCGGGATATTTCGGAACGAAAGCATATTAAAGAATTAGAAAGTAAAAACAAAGAACTTGAACAATTCGCATACATTGCATCACATGATTTACAGGAACCTTTAAATACCATAACCAGTTTTATATCGCTGATTGAAGAGGAAAATAAAAACAACCTGGATGCAGACGGAAAAACGTATATTGGTTATTTAAAGGAATCGGCAAACCGAATGACCGAACTTATAACCGACATACTGGAATATTCACGTATTGGCAGGAAAAGCCAGCTTGAAACAGTT
Organism: Bacteroidia bacterium; assembly: GCA_035569635.1. Classification (GTDB taxonomy): domain Bacteria; phylum Bacteroidota; class Bacteroidia; order B-17B0; family Aurantibacillaceae; genus PALSA-968. The sequence goes on from DATMMV010000046.1 coordinate 4,716, forward strand.
GATTGTAATAAAATTGTTGAAGACGTTCTGGGCGATATGAAAGCCACCATCGCTGAGGCAAAAGCAGAAATAAAATACACTAATCTTCCGACTCTTAAAGGGTATCCTGTTGAGCTAAGGTTGCTTTTTCAGAATCTGATAAGTAACGCGATAAAGTTCCGCAAAAAAAACAAGGTACCGGTTATAGAAATTGACGCGAGTAAGGAAAATGAATATTTTTGTTTTAGTGTTACGGATAATGGTATTGGTATAGACGAAAAATACAACGATAAAATTTTTATTATTTTTCAGCGTTTAAACAACTCCCGCGAGTATGAGGGGACGGGAATAGGGCTTGCGCATTGCAAAAAAATTGTTGAACTTCATAATGGGAAAATCTGGGTTGAATCTCAATCAGGAAACGGAAGTAAGTTTCATTTTACATTAAAAGAAAACTAATAGGGCATATGAAGAAAAAATTGAATTGCATTCTGCTTATTGAAGATAACGAGCTCACAAATATTTTCAATCAAAAACTTATAAAAAACCAGAACATAACTGACCATATCTGTGTTGCCGAAAGCGCCGAAGAAGCTTTAGATTTTCTTGGTAATGGTAAACTACCGGCAAATGAAACCAAACATCCTGAGCCTGATATAATCTTTCTCGACATTAATATGCCGGGAATGAATGGTTGGGAATTTCTTGCGGAGTTTGAAAAATTAAATAAAAAACACATAAAGGTTCCAAAAATAGTGATGCTTACAACTTCACCCAACCCGGATGATGAGCAAAGGGCAAAATCAATAAATAAAATTATCGCTTTTAAAAGAAAGCCTCTTACCAAAATTATCCTTCTGGAAATCTTAAAGGAACATTTTCCGGATTATTTATAAAGAAAAGAAATTTGCGATTACATCAGGTTATAAAAGTTGCACCACTCATTCCTGCTCTTTTAAGAAATTAAAACTTATGAAAATCATTAAAATAGCTCTATTTTTACCCTGATTTCATTTATGGTATGCTTTTAATCTTAAAATTCCTGAATAAGAACCTGCATTTTAAGATTATTTTTTTACTTGTATTTTTTTCGGCGCATTTATCTGCCCAACAATTAATTCTTAAAAATTACAAAGTAAAAGACGGATTACCCAGTTCGGAAGTTTATTGCGCATTCCAGGATTCTAAAGGTTTTATGTGGTTTGGCTCTGATTGTATGTCTTCAAAGTAATATGGACTTATTGTTAGATAGTGTTTCTTGTTAATTCAAATGTAAGTTAAAATTTTTATTTCGCATTAATTTAATTTTTTGGTACTCCATTCTTCTTTGCCTGATCGCTTCATTTTTTATTC
>DATMMV010000047.1:0-22905 GCA_035569635.1 Bacteroidia bacterium
TTTTTTAAGATACTTATATTACCTCTATACTCTTGCTTAAGCTGGTTTGGTGTTTTCCAGTTTTTTGATTCTATCTCTTCGTACCATATTTCTAAAGCTAATTTAGAATTCCGGTATTTCCTGCATGCCTCTGTAACCGAACTCTTATTATAAACATTCATCCCTGGTTTATTTCTTTTACAAATGTACAAAAAAATTACCAATTTGGTAAATAATTTACCATTTTGGTAAATTTATAAAATTAAATAAACCCCATTACAATAAAAAACCCCGACCAAGGCCGGGGTTTAAATTTTAAAGGAGTGATCGCTTACAGATTCCCCAAAATCTTAGCCCTGGTAATAAACTTATCCATATCGCGGGCTTCGGTGCTTTTGTTATATTCTTTTTGTATACGCTCGTATAATTTTACCGCCTCGGCATAATTACCTTTTGTTTCGTAAGCGGTAGCCGCTTTCTTTAAGTAAATAGGAGAGGTAAATGTATTCGAGTTCTGATCGGCTGCTTTTAAATAATATTTAATCGCTTCATCGGCTTTGTTAAGCTCCATGTGTGCATCGCCCATAGCGCCAACTGCAACCGAATTTAAAATAACATCGTTAGTGCTGAATTTTTCCAAATGAGCAATGGCATCTTCAAATTTACCGGTACGCAGATATGATATACCTAAATAATATTGGGCCAAATTACCCGAAGGTGTTAAACCATACTGATCCGCAATTTCTTCAAAACCCATAACGGTTTTATCTGTACCATCAGCAAGCTTAATAATTCTACCTCCATTAATGGCAACGTTGAAAGAGTCTTTTTCAAAATACCCCTCTGCATAAAACATTTCGCTTTGTGCTTCGGCATCTTTGGTGGGCAGGTACCACATTTTATAGGCTACAATAATACCAACCACACCGATAATGGCAGCAGCGGCGATACCCATTTGTTTTTTATATTTATGAAAAAATAACTCGGCACGGTCAATCTGGCCTTCAATATCAATAGCGGGTTCTTTTTTCTCTTTTACTTCAGACATAAAATTAAATTAAGCTTGCAAAAATACATCTTTTTACCGATATAAAAAACCCCGCAAAGGAGTTTTTACGGGGTTTAAAAGCTTGAAAAACAGGAGTTATAGAGATATTTGATATTGCAAATAAAGCATACCTCTCCTGGCTGATTGAATTTCTACATAATTCTTGGAAACAGGATCCTGTTGGAAAACAGGACGGCTTTGATAATTAAGGCTGATACGGTGATTCCCGGAAATAAGCCAGTTTACACCCATTTCGGCCATAACCATATTGTTGTATTGCAGGGCCTGGTATTGACTTGCCTGAACACCAATATAAGGCTGTAAAGTGCCCCTGTCTTTAAGAAGATTGTTTTTAAATTTGTAACCAACTTGTAAAAACTCGGTATTCCCGCTTCCCATCATTGGGAAAGCATTTCCATAACTGCTTTTATTGTTTAGCGGAACGTTGTTATTACCTGTGTTCATATTCATAACACCATTGTAACGCAAGTAATTTTGTCCGTAATCGGCATATGACCAAGCACCGTAAGCGCTGATAGCATTTCCTTTTTCTTTATTGAGATAGGTGTCGTAAAATAAATCTACACCAACAATCAGTAAATCGTGGTAAACGGTGTGCTTATTAAGCGCGTCTAACTGAGCTGTGGTAGTAGCAACAGTGGTTGGTGCAGAAGCGGAAGTAGAATCCCAGAACCTCATTGCATTTTTTTGCCATTGAAAACCGGCTCCTAAAGTCAGAACATGTTTTTTTCCGTTGTAACTACCGGTATTATAAGGAAGATCATTAGATTCTTTATCCAAAAAATGCCATTTAAAATAACCTTGGTATTGTAGCTCGGGTGGTTGTGGCGTGAATTTTGCATTGACCGACATTGTAGTATCAAATGTAGCAGCACCCGGTGTACCCAGAGAAGGTACCATTGTTTGAATTGCAAATGGTTTCGATACTGCAATCCTGTAATCAAATCTTCCTATTTGCCCTTTTGCATACATTCCGAGTTTACGTGTAAACTGGTCGGTTTGGTCATTTGTTGTTTGCTGATAAATCGGCGCGTCTGCCATCATGATACTTCCTACACCGGGAGCAGAATATCTCAGCGGGCCGCCAAAAGTGCTTAAGCCGGCACCCAATGAAAGATATTTTTTACAAACCACATATTCGCCCACTACGTCATGAAAGAAAGCTCCCTGTTTACGAGGAGCGAGGTAGTTAAAATTATTCATACCGAATTGCGCGTAAACAAAAACACGCTTTGCAACATATCCGAATAATTGAAAACGTAGACGTCGAATTCCTATATCCTGAGTTTGGCCTTGCGCGTACCCGGCTACTGTACTTCCGGGGTTGTTCCAGTCGTTACGCACCCAAACTTGCGCAACGGTGGTGGCTTTCAGCCATTGTGAGCTGTCATTAGAGAGATAAATTTTTAACCCTTCTTTTACATAGCGCTCGTGCATTTTATCGGAGAAAGATTTTTCAGCATGCGGAGCAGGGGTTTCTTTTTTACTACTGTCAACCTGTGCAAAGGCAGATGCTGATGTGATCAGGACTATTGATGCGATGATTTTTTTCATTTTTTTAAATTTAATTGATAGAACAGATATCTGTGCTCCCCGCCGAATGTGTAAAACAAACAACAACTTGAAACACGCCCGGGTGGGGTTTGCACAGAATATTTTAATGTTTTTTTACTCTTGTAGACGTAGTATCATGGCCTTTATGCGAATGATGCTCGTGACCGCTTATAATTACCATGCCACCCTCTGCCTGGTAGTCATTTTTAAAATCGTTGAGAGAATGTAAGGTTGTATGATCGATTACTCCGCAATTGGATAAATTAATACTAACGTGTTTTCCATGAGGTAAAGCATAAATTTTTTTCTTTAAGCCAAGGAAGTTAGAGAAAACAGCATCGCCTTTTACATTCATCTGAATTTGATTTCCCTGTTCCTGTACTTCTGTTTTTGATTTAAAAAGGTTGCCTAATTTAGCGCCGTGAATCAGGTTAACAAGAATTTCTAATACGATTCCACTTCCTACTCCGATAAGGAGGTCGGTAGCAAGAGTAATAATCAAAGTAGTAACAAAAATGAAAAACTGGTCCATACCAATGTGCCACATGTGTTTAAACTCACGCGGATGCGCTAACCTGAAACCGACAAATACAAGCATTGCGGCCAACGCCACATTCGGAATCATCTCAATTAACGGAACTGCAAATAACACAGCAAGTAATAAGAATAACCCGTGAAAGAAATTTGCCCAACGTGTTTTTGCGCCGTAAGAAACGTTTGCCGAACTACGCGCAACTTCACTGATCATAGGTAAACCTCCCAATAAACCGGATATTGTATTTCCTAAACCAACGGCCCAAAGGTCCTTATTGAAATTTGTTTTACGTTTGTAAGGATCCATTCCGTCAACTGCTTTGGCTGTAAGTAAAGATTCGATGCTGCCAATTAAAGCGTAAAGAACAACGTATTGAATAAAGATACCTGTGTCAGTACTTAATCCGGAGAAATCCGCATTTATAATACCGTTTTTAAATGCATCAAAAATACTTCCCACTTTTACTAAAGCAAAGTTGGCGATAGCGCCGTCTGTTTTAATATGAAGTGCAAATCCCAAAGGGATTGAAACAGCAAGTACAATAAGCGGTGCAGGGATTTTTTTGATGTGTTGATTTTTTACAAAGCCCATAATTACTAATATTAAAAGGCAGGCAATTCCTATTTCCGTCATGTGGGCATTTTCGTGCATTACACTTGCCGGTAACATGGCTAATAATTCAAGAGGCTCTTTTCCTTTTAACTCGGCAGGATTAATTCCCATTAATAAATGCAATTGCTTGGCCATAATAATTACGCCGATTGCCGCGAGCATGCCGTGTATAGCAGCGCCCGGAAAAAAATCCGCAAAATTACCAAGTTTAAGAACACCAAATGCAATTTGTATAAGCCCTGCAACAACAACAGCGCCTAAAGCCAATTGCCATCCCATTCCCGGATGGTGTGCTTCAAATGCACTTACCGAACCGCTTGCTATAACAATCATTCCGGCGGCAGGGCCTTTGATGGATAACCGCGAGCCCATAAAGAAGCTTACGATAACACCGCCTACAATAGCCGTTACCAGGCCAAATAATGTGGGATACAAAGATGCTTTTGCAATCCCCAGGCTAAGTGGTAATGCTAATAAAAACACCAGGAATCCGCTGAGCGCATCCGTAGTAAAATTTTCTCTCAGCCCTTCCCATCCGTCTTTCGGAATCAGTTTTTTCATTGGTTTATTTTTTTGATTGTGGTCTTTAATTTTCTCAGAAGTTAAAGTGGGTTCATTTTTTGTTGACATGATTTTTTATTTTTAGTTCGAACAATTTATAAGTTAACGTGTGTTTTTTTATGAAGAACGATAAGCAATGTCGTGATAGGTTTTTATATGCGGGCCAAGGAAAATACGGGCATATATTCTTATAACCGAAAGCCCGTTAAGGATAAAACCTAAAGAAGTAAAAAATGCCAGAATTAACTGATCTTCGTGAATGTGGCTGAAAATCACATCTTCTCCGATGAACGAAGGGGTTATCGGAAAGCCCATAATACCTAAACAAGCAAGCAGGAAAACTACGCCGATTTTCGGATGTTCGTAAGAATGCCCGAGGAAACGATTTAACTCCACACTTTTTTCAACAGACTTTAACCGGCGAAGGCAGAAATAGCCTACAATAGAAGAAACCACGACTCCGCTCAGGTAAATAACTATTTGCTCCGTCTCAAATTTTTCGTTGAACGAAATTGCCAACGCAACCCAAAAGTGATTCATAAGTATTAAAAGCCAACTCATAAAAGCGTTTTTTCTTTCAGTAAATGATTTAAGAACCATCATGAGCCCGATTAAAGAAATTACAGTTGGCAAATATTCTTTTATTTCTTCCGGAATCGAGGCTTTTGTATACAAACTGACAAGGCCGATAATATACATCGGGATAAAGAATAATAATAAGCGATTAATGGTAAGAAAATTAAGCTTATTACCTGCCCATTTAAAAGGATTCCAATAAAAGTGATACATGAATCGCTCTAAATAAAATTCCTTTAAACATAAAAGATAAAACGAATACTGAATTTTTTTAGAAACAAAACGTATTTTTGAATGGTCGGGCGCTACAAAATTATAGAACTGTTCCCGGATTAAATACGTTACTACCGACGGAGAAACCAGGAGTTGATAAGTTCTTAAAAAAGCATTTCCGGCAAAATGGAATAAGGCAAGATTTTCCCAACCCGCGGCAAGTTCTGCAAAAATTAAGCCTATTTGTGTAATAGATGAATAAGCGATCTTACTTTTTACAGAAGACTGCACCCTGGCTATACCGGTTGCTACAATACTTGTGGCCAAACCAAGTACTGCGATAAATATCCTTACGGAAATTTGATTTTCCCATAAATGAAAAGTACGCAAAAGAATAAATACGCCGAGGTGAACCGCAAGTGAACCATAAAAAATAGCACTTGACGGGGTTGGGCCTTCCATTGCTTTTGGCAACCACGATGAAAAAGGTAATTGCGCAGATTTAGCCGCGGCAGTCATTAAAATCATTAACGAAATAAATACACCGATTAAACTATGATTCATTAATTCAGCATGCTCTAATCCGTTATTTAATTTTGAGAATGTAATGTTTTCGTGCCATAAATGATGGCTCATCCACATGGCTAAAAGTAACCCGATGTCTCCGATACGATAAATAGAAAAAACTTTAACAGCATTCTTCACCGGTAAATACCTGTCGCGATAAAACGCGATAAGTAAGAAAGAAGATAAGCCCATTATTTCCCAACCAACACAAAGTGTTTCAAGATTGCCCGAAAAAATAATTATGTTGTTGCCTAAATAGAAAAAAAGAATAGTGGTGAAAAAACGTTTAAATCCATTTTCGCGGTGCATATAATACCTGCTGTATACGGTTATCAAAAAAGTAAGGAACGAACCAACTGCCAGATAAACTGCCGTAATCTTATCGAAATAAAAATCGATAAAAAATTCATGAGCGGTGCCGGGAAATAACACAAGCCCTCTTACTTCAATCGGAGCGTGTCCGTGAAATAACCAATACGCGATAAATATGAATGAACAGACAAAGTGCAATCCAACAGAGGTAAAAGCAAATCCGGAAATTAAACCTTCTTTCTTTTTAGGCAGAAAAAGACTGAGGACAAATCCTATTAAAGGGCCAAAAATAAAAAAGGGCAAAATATCTATCATAATTTCTTAATTCTTTAGTAATAAAACAGGCATGTTATCTTCATCAGATTCAATGATGGGTGTCAGATCCGAAACGGTTTCAATGTGTTTTTGATGAGGCTCGTATATTGTGAATGCCCCATCTTTAAACAGATAGAGCTCTTTTGTTTCGGGGTTTACCGCAACCAAACGGATCCATTCATTAATATACCACTCGTACACTTCCGGTAATTTTTGAATTGTTTTTAATAAAACTTCCGGAAAGTGCTCAACAATAATCATAAGACGAACAGGGTCGTGTATCTCGATCATCTGGCTGGGTAAGCCCGGCCTCAGGTCACCATCTGCCCCGTTAGCAACACCAAAAAGCCCCATAACGTTGTGCGGAAGTTTCGATCCGGCTCCCAATTTCTGATTGTCTACTCTTGAGAAAAAATATTCAAGATTTATACCTCCGCAAACGGGGCCTAAAGGTTTCATTATATTAAGGAGGTATTTTCCTTCCGGGTCAATTCTGTAATCGTAAGAGTTCAAAAAGGAGCGGCGGTCTAAAAATAAATTCTTTGTAAGGTTCCTTCCTCCAACAATACAAAGTGCATTGGTTGCGTGATTATATTCGGGACGCGGTTGAAATAAAGCAACCGACCTGTTTCTGATTTTTTCGTGAATTTTTTCCAAACCCTGTTTGGTATCAATTGATTTAAATCTTCTTGATCTTTCCTTCGCGTTATTATCTAAGGCTTTGGCAAAAGTTTTCTCGTTTTTTTTGTGGTTTTCTTTGTTTGACACCGAAAGTGAATCTGTATCAAAAAATGCGACCTCATCACAAGTAGTATCATGTAATCCACCAACAAATTGTGTTTCGTCAGGTATTACAATTCCTTTTTCCGCAAGAATTTTTCTGACACCCGCATGGTTCGCCATGAAACTCATAACCCTTGAATTTACCGAGCCGGGCCTTCCTGAACAAGCTCCGCAATCATAACCGGCGTAATACGTATTATTTACACTGCTTGCCCCGTGACCAACTACGTAAACTATAGGAGCAAAATCTTTTTTCATGCCTATGCTCATTAAAACTCCTTCCACGCGCTGAGCCATTTCTTCTACGGTAAACCCAATTTGCAATTCGTTTTCCCTATGTGTTTTGTCTTTATTCTCAATGGTGAGTTTAGAAAACTTATCCATATGTTTAAACGAAGAAGCTGTAGCGGGGCTCATGGATGGTTTGAAAATATTAAGAAATAAACGTACCGCTGACCAGAAACCGATAGTTTGAGAGATTAACCATCCTCTTAAAAGAGAATGAGTATGATGTGAAAAATGAATATCCTTTTTTCTTTTTTCTTTTGCCTCAAATTCTTTTATCAGATATTTGGGCGTTACAGGTGCAGGGCAAAGTTTCGTGTAAAATTTTCCATGCTCGGGTTGGTAATAAAACTCAACGCCGAAAAAACCCGGTGTACCAAATGTTTCACATTGAGGATCGAAGTTTTCGAGGTAACGTCTTATGGATATCTCGCGATCGTCAATACAGAACATAGCCTGGAAACTTTTATTTGTAAGATCCTTATCAGAGTCCTTGTGTAATTTTATACCGGCCAGTACCTCATCATAATAACTCCATTCATAAGCTTCCTGCCACAAAGTAAAAACCTCGTGCAATTCTGTTTCGGGTACCTCAGCAAAAATATCAAGCGGCTTTTCTAAATTAGTTCCTATCGGAGCCCATATTTCCCCGTAAAGATTATCAAGGGCATCAATTTCAAGAAGGAGTTCAAAAATAATTACATCATGCAGAGTAATTTTTCTCGGATCTAAAAGAGATTCCGGTTGTGTTTCAAGAGTAGCGACCATACCCGACCAACCCTGGTGCGCAAATTGCTGATCGAAAAGATATTGTTTAAATAAAGAACCTTTTCCCACAACTATTTTTAACAGGTCAACAATTTCCGGGTTTCCTTCCAGTAAAAGATTTCTTGCCCTTTTGGTTTTGAAAAAACTGATATAAGAATTTTGTTCTATTTCTTTTATTGAAGCCAAAAAACCTTTATTCCATACTGGAAAATGCCGCATGGAAATTCCCTGGTCTAAATAACTGCAAAGCACCCTGAAAAGAATAGGGTGTACCATAGAATCCAGGTCGATATGAAATTTTCTTTTCCAATTAGAACGCAATGTTCCCACCCTGGGAGAAGCCGGGGTCTCGTACTTCTTGGAAATCATTTTTTCTTTCCACTCTTTTGCATGCCCGGCGCCTTTTTTTTCTGTAATTATTTTTTCAAGAAGGGAATGATCTATTCGTTTTGATTTGTAGAGAGCCCTGTATTCATCTAAGGTCAAAGAAACTTTATAACCAAATATTTCAGAAGCGTTACGAAGCGCGTCATGAAATTTTAAATTTTGAAATGCATGTAATGAATTATGATGTATGAAATCTTTTAAAGGAGCCTGTGCCGGTAAATAATGTTTCAACTCATGAAGCACATCATGCTCATTAAAATGAGAGAAGTGTGATATTTCATGCTCAATAAAGGAAGAATCTGTTTTCATTTAAATACAATTTCACTAAAATTAAATTAATTGAATATTGATTTAGTTAAAAAACTAAAATCAAATTCTGAATAAGCAAATACTAAGGTACAGCTGAGGCTGTATATCCTTTAAACTCTTATCAGAAAAGATAACTGCAATGGGTTTTGCAGGAAAGTACGGGGTAATAGAATTTTGTGAAAAACTAACGGGCAAAGACCCGTCTGATTGGGCCCTGAATTCATTTTCTGTTTCATTTTCAAACAGGTTTTCTCCGCTAAATGTATGTTCCTTAACGGGGACATGAATTGATTTTACACGTTTTTTTGCAGTGAAAATCTTAGGAACAGCGGAATGTGAATTTTTTGATAAAGCAGAAATATTCTGGATTGAAATAGCGCACAGGAATATGGCTAACAAAACAATCGGAATATGTTTGAGATGGTTGTTTTTCATTCCGACCGTAAAATTAAGCATGTCACGCCAAGTTTGTACGGTAAAAAATGTGAATAATCAACAATTAACATTAATTAACAGACCCTTTAACATACCAAAATCTGTGTATTTTTGCCTAAACAATTTTTAGATGGAACAGCACCTTAGTGAACAGGAAATAACCCGACGCGGTAAACTGGAAGAAATAAAAAAAATGGGTATAGAAGCCTATCCCGCAGAGGAATTTTTGGTAAACGCCAACGCGGTGGATATAAAGGAAAATTACGAACGCGATAAATTAAATTATAAAGATATCAGTATAGCAGGTCGTTTAATGAGCGTGCGCGATATGGGCAAGGCCGCTTTTGCCGGGTTACAGGATGCAACCGGAAGAATCCAGATATATGTACGCCGTGATGATATTTGCCCGGGTGAAGATAAATCTCTCTATGATAACCTTTGGAAAAAAATGCTTGACCTGGGAGATTTCATCGGGATTAAGGGTTTTGTTTTTACCACTAAAATGGGAGAAATTTCTATTCATGCCACTTCAGTAAAATTACTTTCAAAATCTTTGAAGCCTTTGCCGGTTGTAAAAACGGATGAAGACGGAAACGCGCATGATGAAGTTTCTGACCCGGAGTTTCGTTACCGTCAACGCTATGTGGATCTAATTATTAATCCAAAAGTTAAAAAAACATTTGAGCAACGGACTAAAATTATAAATACCATTCGTAATTTCTTAAATGAGCACGGCGCGTTAGAAGTTGATACACCTGTATTGCAATCCATTCCCGGCGGAGCAACGGCAAGGCCTTTTATCACACATCACAACGCGCTTGATATGCCTCTTTATTTGCGCATTGCCAATGAACTTTATTTAAAAAGATTGATAGTGGGTGGTTTTGACTGGGTGTATGAATTCAGTCGTAATTTCCGTAATGAAGGGATGGACCGAACACACAACCCGGAGTTCACCATTTTAGAATTTTATGTGGCTTACCGCGATTATTTCTGGATGATGGAAACCACGGAGAAATTGCTCGAAAAAATAGCGATTGAATTACACGGCACAAGCGATGTGCAGGTTGGTGACAAAACCATCAGCTTTGCCGCGCCCTTTAAACGTATTTCTATTTTTGGCGCGATAAAAGAGCATACCGGTATTGATGTAAGCAAAATGAACGAAGATGAATTGCGTAATACCTGCAAAAAACTCCACATAGAAGTGGATACCAGTATGGGGAAAGGAAAATTGGTAGATGCTTTATTCGGAGAAAAATGCGAGGGGAATTACATTCAGCCAACATTCATTATTGATTATCCGGTTGAGATGAGTCCGTTAACAAAAAAACACCGTAGTGAAGCAGGATTAGTTGAACGATTTGAATTAATGATTAACGGAAAAGAAATTGCTAACGCCTACAGCGAGTTAAACGACCCGATTGACCAACGCGAACGTTTTGAAGAACAAGTGAAACTACAAGCGCGGGGCGATGATGAGGCAATGTTTATTGATTACGATTTTTTACGTGCGCTTGAATATGGGATGCCGCCTACTGCGGGAATTGGTATTGGTATTGACAGGCTTTGTATGTTGCTGACTAATCAGCCGTCGATTCAGGATGTTTTGTTTTTTCCTCAGATGAGACCTGAAACAAAAACTGTAAGTGAAGAAGCAAGTGCGTAAAATGAAATTAACTCTGAAAATAGGTTTTTGTGTCGCAATAATTTTTGCTTTTGCATCTTGTATGCCTGAGGTAAAATCGGAAACAAAACGCGTTTTTCCGGAGTATCATTACGCGCTTGATTCAATCATTAAAACCAACGAAGGAATTGTTGCGGGAGTAGAATTAGGGCAAAACCGAAAAATGATTTTATCCGGGCAACAAAAAAATGCTGTTGATAAAGACAAAGACGGACTGGTGTACGAACAAAAAATCGACTCGCTTACAAAATATAATATCACTTACACTTTTGAAAACGATACCATAAGTGAGATGGAATTGATGATTAATTGTGCAAGCAGGGACGAGGGGGATAAAATCTTAAACGATTTTAAAAATTTCTACGGCAAAAAATATACCGCGCCCATTATGGATAAAGGCTATTTCGTCTTTAACTGTTTCGATAGTAAAAAAAGAAATTTTACAATTACTATAACTGATAACGGCGGGGCTTCTAATTCTGTTATCGATATACTTATTTACAGAGAGAAATAAAGTTTACACTTAATTGAGATTTGAGTGATTAAGGCGGTAGATATGGGAAATACAGAAAACAAATAGACAGGGTAACGTTTAGTTTTGCAAAATTAATCGTCCCTCTCTACCGGTAGAGAGGGATAGGAGGGTGAGTCAGCTAAGTATCCTCATCTTCCTTCTTTGGCACAAAAGTATAATTCACCGTATACGGATTATCGCTGGTATTTTTTAATACGTCTTCCTTTGGTTCTTCTGCGGGAGCTTCTCCGTTTTCATTTACCATCCAATATGGATTGCTTTCGTCAATGTCTTCGTCGTTATTTACTTCCCACGAATATTGTGGTTCCTGTAAACCCTCGCTCCTGTATATAAATGCCAGCGCAACTCCGCTAACAAGGCCGAACAGGTGCCCTTCCCAACTGACATTTGTTTTCGTCGGAATGTAATGTATGGCTTGTTGAAACTCAACAGGTAAAACGCCCCAAACAATTGTGCCGTACAAAAAAGTAATTAATAATGTAATGCCGAAAAGCGTTTTGTTCTTTCGTAAAATCCCAGAGAAAAAAAGAAATCCCGCTAATGCGTAAATTATTCCGCTGGCGCCGATGTGCACCGTTTCGTTGCGTGCAAAAACCCACGTAAGAGTGTTTCCGGCAAAATACGAGAGGAAAAATATTTTTTTAGAAATCTCCGGATAGTAATAAAAAAGAAAAGTGCCGAGTATAAGTAAGGGAAATGTGTTTGAAACAATATGTGCCAAATCGCCATGCAGTAGGGGAGTGGTAAGAATTCCCAATAAACCCTCAAAACTCCTTGGCCTTAAGCCAAATTCATTTAAGTTTAACAAATAATGATTGTCGTAATAAAAAACTACCCACATTCCCAATACAAACAGTAAAGGAAACAGCATACTTTGTAAAAAGGTGTTTTTTTGCGGATTCACGAAGAGCTTTAGTCAAATATCGTGCTTTTTGGCCCCAGCCTGACAAAATTACTCGTTACTGATTAAATGCGAACTGATTTTGTGCTTGCCTGACTCGACCACTACCACAAATTCCTCACGCGTTGTAACACGGTCGTGCTTTACGAGATAGGTAAGTAATACACTGGCTTCCTCACCGGTTTCTTCCTGCACGGCATTTTGCACCATCTCAAACGATTTCATAGCGCCGGTTACTTCTTTCAGTTTTTTAAATTTTTCAGCAAGCTGTTCTTCCGTCTCTGCGCGTACGAATTCAGAAGTGTAATATTCCTCGCGCACTGTTTTAACATCGCCCTTATCGATGGCTTTCAGGCAATTTTCAACCACCTGTTTGGCTTTTTCGGTATTCGGCTTTTCAAGAGAACAACTTGCAAAAAATAAAGTAATGGCTGCGATAAAAATTGAAGTTTTCATAAGAATAGATTTTTGGGTTAATTATGTAATGTAAAAAACAGCGAAAAGATACAGCTTATTCTACAGTAATTTTAATTTCTTCGGAAGAAATTGTGTTTCCGTTAAAAACTGCAGTTATCGGCTTAATGATGTAAACTCCTTTTTTACGGGCCACCATGGTATATTCCTTCGCCATGTATTTGGTTACTTTACCACTTTTAATAGCTGTGCTTGTGTTTGTAGTTGGCCCTACGGCACTATCAAAATCTTTTAAATCGGGAGTACTCCAGTTGTCTAAAATATTATTTGTCTTGTATTTTATAATAAATTTTTCTCCCTCTTTAACAAGGATGTTTTTACGTTCAGCTTTAATTTCAGTTTTTGCAGAATCAAATTCAGCAAGGGATTCTTGTTCAATGCTGAAGACGTCCATTGATTTTTGAATTTTCATGAGAATTCTGAGGCTATCGGATGTGGGAATTTTCTCTTTCAAAACAAAAACACTTTTAGTCGTTGTAATGTATCTCTTGCCCCTGATTTTAAAAATACCTCGGGGTATTTTTTGTTTTCCCGGCTTGTTCGCCGTTAAAACAAAAATTACCCTCGCAAAATTATGATTGTCGCTGTGATTAAAATAGGAAATGCGATGTGGTTTCCCAATAACTGTAAAATTATGCCTGAGTTTGTTTTTAAAGGTGTATGTATCTACTGTATCCATAACATAGGCTACTTTAAAAGGTTCGTTTAAAAATACGGTGTCTTTTAAAATTTCTATAACGGGTGTTGATTGACCGAACACCGTTTTCAGTAAAAAAATAAAAAGGATAGTTTGAATTAATTTCATAATCGCTCTCCTGCAAAAATAGGCACAAAATCGCTGTTTTCACTTGAATTTACCTGTAAAATACGCCTTAATTTTGTATCTTTGCAACATAAAATCTCATACTATGCAGGTTATGGAAAAAACAAAATCAATAGCGCAGCAATTAATGCATCTTGAAGATACTTACGGGGCGCATAACTATCATCCGCTGCCTGTAGTTTTGGATAGGGGAGAAGGTGTTTTTGTTTGGGACGTAGACGGAAAAAAATATTACGATTTTCTTTCTGCATATTCGGCGGTTAACCAGGGGCATTGTCATCCTAAAATTGTTTCCGCATTGGTAAACCAGGCGCAAAAACTGGCCCTTACATCACGTGCTTTTTATAACAGTTCTTTGGGCGAATTCGAAAAATACCTTACGAATTATTTTGGTTACGATAAAGTGTTGCCCATGAATACCGGTGCCGAGGGCGTTGAAACCGCTATCAAACTGGCACGCAAATGGGGTTATGAGAAAAAAGGTGTTGCCGAAGGACAGGCAAAAATTATTGTGTGTGAAAGTAATTTTCACGGTCGCACCGTAAATATTATTTCTTTCAGTACGGATGCTGATTCTAAAAAAAGTTTCGGCCCTTTTAATCCCGGTTACGAAGTAATTCCTTATAACAATGTAAAAGCTTTGGAAGAAGCTATAAAAGATAAAAACGTAATCGGTTTTTTGGTTGAGCCTGTTCAGGGCGAAGCAGGAGTAATTGTGCCGGATGAAGGTTATTTAAAAGCTTGCTACGGGTTATGTAAAAAAAATAATGTACTTTTTATCGCGGATGAAATTCAGAGCGGGTTAGGCCGTACAGGTAAAATGCTTGCCTGCGATTGGGAAAATGTACACGCCGATATTTTAATTTTAGGAAAAGCGCTTTCGGGCGGGATGTATCCTGTTTCGGCTGTATTGGCCGATGATGAAATCATGATGCTGATAAAACCCGGGCAACACGGTTCTACTTATGGCGGAAATTCTATTGCGTGTAAAGTTGCAATTGCAGCTTTAGAAGTTTTGAAAGAAGAAAAATTAGCGGAGCATTCGGAATATTTAGGAAAAATTCTTCGCCAGGAACTAAAGGAAATTAAATCTCCACTGGTAAAAATTGTACGCGGCAAAGGATTGTTCGTAGCCATTGAAATAGAAGAACAGCCCGGTAAAACCGCCTGGGAAATTTGTTTACGCATGGCCGAAAAAGGCCTGCTTGCAAAACCAACTCATGGTAATATTATTCGTTTTGCACCTCCGTTGGTTATGACTGAAGAACAATTGATGGATTGCGTGCGGATAATTAAAGAAACAATACTTTCTTTTTAAAACCTAAATGCCGTCAGACTGAGCTTGTCGAAGTTCCTGTAATATTCTCTGATTTACTTCCCTGATTTTTTTTGCGCGCCCGTCGTAGTCACAACAGAATCTTTTTTTACAAGAGGCGGGGTGGTGGCAGTTTTAATTTCCTCTTTAACTTCTGTTTTCTCAAATGATTCTACCTGGTAACCTTCGCCCGACATCAATCTGCTGAACCCGGTTTGATTAATGCTCATCTTTGAACTAAACTCGATATCCCCGGTAGATTCGTTATAAGTTGAATTGGTTTTAAAAACCGTTTTCATAATACTCATCACTTCAGTAGCTTTTTCAGATGTATTTACTCCCTCAAATTTTGCTTTATAATAAAACGTGGAATTATTATCCTGCGCAAATGCCACGGAGGAAAGAAAAAGAAGGAATAAAGAAAAAAACTTTTTCATATTGCTTTATACAATAATAAATATTTTTAAGCTTCTTGCTTAATTTCTTTATTAACAGAATGTGCAGGTTGTTTGGCAGGCTTTACAAAATTTCCCGCAAGCAACGCTAATAATCCAAATCCAATACCAATGTATCCTACGTAAGGATAATTGTATATTTTTTTCGCTTCATCGTTATAAATGATAAGTCCGCCTATCATGGTAGAAAGTCCGATAGTTAATTGCTGTGCCGCCGAATTAAGGCTCATGTAGGCTCCCCGTAAATGTGGCGTAATAACTGAAGTTATCATGGCTTGCGCGGGTACCATCCTTCCGCCCGAAAAAACAAAAAATGTTGCTGCAACGCCAATCATGGGCCAGAAAGCAGTAGACGAAAAATTACTAATAGCGTAAAGCGGATAGCAAGCCAATAAACTTAAAACCACCAAGACCTTATAGCGTCCTCGTTTATCCGCAATCTTACCAATTAAAGGGGCGCAAACAGATGAAAGAACTCCGCCTATCATATACATATATACAAGATCCCCCTTCATGGAAAAGCCCTGATTATATACGAGGTAATCACTTATATAAGGAATGATTGAAAAGTGTGTGTAAACAATGCACATAGAGAATAATAATCCCCAAACCAAATTACGGTCGCCTAACACTTGCTTATATACATTAAAAGGATCTGTATTCTTCGGGCCTTTTAAATGATTAGTAACATTAGGCACAAAAATATATGCGGCAAACAATACAAATAATCCGATAAACGCTACCAGGAAAAAAGGAGTATGCCATGAATAGTTTTCAGAAAGATAAATTCCTAATGGAACGCCCGCCACAGACGCGAGGGCAAAACCGCTCATTAAAATACCCATACCTCTTGCGCGTTTTTCAAACGGGATAGTATCTCCTATAATAGAAAGAATTACTGAGCCCGCAACCCCGCCGAATAAGCCGGTAAAGATGCGTGCTGCCATCAGCGAATTATAATCGGGAGCTAAAGCGCAGCAGAATGTCCCTATTAAAAACCCAATATACAGAACCAATAAAGATTTCTTGCGGTCAAATCTGTCAATGTAAAAAGTGGCGGCAATAGCTGATACAAATGCGGCAATACCGTAAGAGGCCACCAAAAAACCAAATCCTTGAGTGGTAATATCCATGGTCCTTTTTAAATTTGGGGCCATAGGCATCATAATCATATTATCGAGTATGTGCGTAAATTGCACTAAGGCTAAAGTAAAAAGTAAGAGAAGTTCTTTTCTTGTCATAGGTTTGCAAAGGTAATTAAAAGAAAACTTAATTACCTGATTAAGGAAACAACTCCTTTGTATTCGTGCGCTCTTCCGGTGGTATCGTCGAAATTAACTTTCCACGCATAAGTATCCTGTTGTGCCGGTTGCCCTTTTACTTTTCCGTCCCATTCTTTTTCCAAATCGCGGGATTCAAAAATTAAATTTCCCCAGCGGTCGTATATCCACATTTTGTAGGTTGAATTATCAATTCCTATTCCGGTTCCTTTAAAGCCTTCATTGAGATTATCTCCGTCTGGCGTAAAGGCATTGGGCGCGTAAAAAGTAAACGCGGGATGAATTACCACATTATCACTCGTTGAATCTTTACAGCCATAAATATTTTCCACCCATTGCGTAACATGATACGTGCCCGGTTGTAATTCGCTGTATTTGTGTACAGGGTTTTGCACATGAGTATAATTATCCGAATCGTTTGCGGCAAAATTATCTCCCAGATACCAGGTAATAGCTTTTGGCCCTGAAGCTCCGATGGATTGATCTGTAAAATGTATCGTCGGATCAAGCACATCCGCATCTGTTGGTCCCCACGCAAAAGCAGCTTTTGGAATCGGATAAACGGTTACATAATTTGTTTTTTGTACACTTCCTATGCAACCACTGTCACTCACAACCTGCAATGAAATTGTGTAATATGCATTTGCATTATGCGTAATATTTGTGAATGAAGAAGCAATCGGCCCCGGCCCGTGCCACGAAGTACCATTGCCAAAATACCAATTGTAACTTATAATATGTTGCGGAGCCTGCACCGTTGCGCTGTCAGTAAAATTTACCGTATGAACAGGACATCCGCTTAAAACATCGCCAAAAATATTTACCTGCGGACTGCTATTTACAAAAATAATTTCCGAAGTATCATTTTTACAACCTTTGTTTGAAACAACTTCGAGACTTACAGTATGAGTGCCCGCGGGAGTAAAAACATAAAACGGAGAAGGTCCGCTGGCATCATTAAAAATTCCGTCATTGTTCATGTCCCAGTTCCATTGAGTAATGCCGCCGTTGTTTACGGTTGAACCATCGGCAAATTGTGTTTGATTCCCGTCGCAGGCGCGTGAGTGTGTAAACGAAGCATGAGGATAAGGATTATCGGTGATTGAAAATGTTGCAGGGGGGCCGTCACATCCATTATAAGAAGCAAAAACCGAAACGGAAATACTTTGCGCGTTTGCACCGGGATTTATGGTTGTGAAAGAAGGAATACTTCCTGTACCGCTCGTCGGATTTAACCCGATATAATTTCCGGGAGTAGTGTTAGTCCAGTTAAATGTTGCGGGAATTCCATTGGGAATCGTTGTAAAATTAACCGGGTTGCTTTGCATGTTGGGGCATAAATCAATACTTGGCTGTACAACCAAGGGTGCTGTTTGAATTTTAATTGTATCGGTAACAGGCGTGCCTACGCATCCGTTTAAATACGGGGTAATTGTTATAACACCGTTAAGATTGGAGAAAGATGAATTTTGTGCCGCGGTAAACAAAGGAGGAACGCCGTTTCCGCTTGCGCCTAATCCGATTTGCGTATTGTTATTTGTCCAATTATAAGTTATTCCCACATTCGGGGTATTTGTAATTACCGGAGACGGAACTGTTGAACCCGGGCAATAGGGCAGAGGCTGCACAACAGAAATTGATGGTAACGGAGAAACTAAAACCGTATAAGTTGTATTTGCGTTGCAACCTGTTCCGGAATTAAGGGCCATCGTAACTGTGTAAACTCCGGCGGCAGGATAAGTATATGTAGGGTTTTTTAAACCTGAAGTATCAGCTAATGTTGTGGCATCTCCAAAATTCCAATAAAAACTTCCGGTGCCTGAATAAACTGAGGTATTATTAAAATTTGTGTTATTTCCTAAACAAGTTGTTTGTGCGTTAAAAGAAGCAACCGGCTGTGGTTTTACCATAACAGGTATAGTTACCGCAGAGGTACATGAATTAACCGAAGTATTATTCAGAGTTACCGAATAAGTACCGGGACTTGTATATGTATGCATAGGATTTGTTGCATTTGAAAGGGGAGAACCATCGCCAAAATTCCAGGTATAATTAACAGAGCCCATACTGGTATTTGTAAAACTGGTAGGACTTCCCAAACAAACGGTATTACTTGTAAAGTTAGGAAGAGGTGGTTGGAATAAATTTACAGTTGCACTGTAACTTGCGGTGCATCCTGCCGAAGTGGTGATGGTATAATTTACTACGTAAGAATTTCCTGAGCCCATCCCGTAAATATGTGTCGGATTATAAGAAGTAGAAGAATGCCCGTCACCAAAATTCCAATTCCATCCTGTTATACTTCCGGTACTCACGCTTGATAAATCTGTAAACTGAACAGGATCGGTAACACAGGCAGAAGTTGCGCTGAAAGAAGCTACAGGAGCAGGAGGCGGGGGGCCGATAACTGTATCAGCGGTAAAAGTGCAATTAAAACCACTGTTGCCAAGCGTGGTCATTGTAACCGTATAACTACCGGCTGTATTTACCGTTACTGTCTGATTACCGTTTGAACCAACAATTCCCGGTCCTGCCCACGAGTAAGAACCTGCCCCCGAAGGCGCGGTAAGTGTAGCGGTGGAACCGGGGCTTCCGCAAGCAAAAGGAGTGATGTTGATATTTGCCATTGGTGAAC
Source organism: Bacteroidia bacterium (assembly GCA_035569635.1). Classification (GTDB taxonomy): domain Bacteria; phylum Bacteroidota; class Bacteroidia; order B-17B0; family Aurantibacillaceae; genus PALSA-968. The sequence continues at coordinate 19,366 of DATMMV010000047.1, forward strand.
AATCGGCTTCTATATAAGCATAACCGGGATGGCCGCCACCTGCGCAATCAGATGTTTCAAAAGTAAGCGTAACGTTTTGTCCAACGTAATTTGCCAATGGAATCATTACCTGGCTCCAGGGCTTGTAAAAAAAATCATAAGGAATATAAGTTCCCTGGTTCGGGTCCCAGACACTGTAACTGCTGGTCGAAAATCCGCCGATATTCGGAGCGGTTAAAGCATCAACATCGTAATGCGCGCACATAATTTCATTCCCGTTTGCGTCATACAAACGAATTTTAAAGTAAGGTTGAATATTTGAAGCGTGATTGTTCGGATTATACTGGCACAAAACCACTGCGTACCAATAAGAAATAGATTTGTTTTGCTGAGTCACCATAAAGGTGTTTGAAATTATTTGGTGGTTGTAAGGCAAATTAACGGGATTGTTGTTCGTTCTTTGTAAAATTTGGTAAGCGCTATCGTTACCCAAACGCAAAGAATAGCTGTGCCCGGGAGGAACAGTACTGATGGGAACATTACGATCCATTCCGCCCGTACAAAGTTCATGCACATAACCCCATCGGTTTGTAAGTGATGAATTAAATCCGTTTACAGTTAAACCGCCATACACATTTGCGCCGGCGGCATTGTTTTGATTATTCCATTGGCCGGCCCAACCGCCTGTTGTTCCGTTCGAAAAATCTAAATTATTGCAGTTAGCGCCACCGGTTTGAGTGGAGTTATTTCCTTGTTTCGCGTTTGTAATATTGGGGTGGACTGTTAACAGAACATATTTTTCTAAATATAATTTTTCAAACAGAGGCAATTTATCCATCCAATATTGCTGCGCGTTTGCTTTGGTGATTTTTCCTGATGATACCTGTTCAAGATATTCGTTCATGGAAACAAGTCCGCTTTTAAAAATGAAATTAAAGAAGTCGTTGCATTTGTAAGGAGTGGCGTTTACGTTTTTTGAAAAAACGGTTTCAATTTCGTTCCAATCATACAATTCAGAAGCTTCGTGTACAAACGCGTCTGAGTAAAATTTCCCACTTTCTCTTTTAACCGATAAGTTCTGCGCGCTCATTAAAAAGCTTGTCGAAACGAATATGAAAAGGATAAGATTTTTCACGACTACTAAGATACAAATCTAATGCCGAAAGTGACCGAGGCGTTTTGTAAGTGGTTAACTTTTCCTAATAAGTGGCTATAATTAACATTTATTAAGTGTTAAAGCAGGATTACTTTAACTTTTCGCAGAAAACGTAAAAGTTCGGGTCAACTTTAAACTCTTCTGCCGTTAACGCTATTTTTATTTTTTGCGGAGCTGTTGTTGGATAAATAAGCGCGTATTTATCTTTCTCCAACATCACTTTTACCGGCATATTAAAACCTTCAATGCAATTTGTCCACCGGAAGGTGAGAATACCTTTTTTTATTTTGTATTGCAGTATTGGAATTTTTGCTGTGCGTAAATATTGATTAAATATCATGGTGAAATCTTTGCCGGCTTGTTTACTGATGTATTCTTCCACCTGTTGCGTGGTAACTGTTTGATGCCAGAAATCTTTATTCAATCCACGCAAAATCATTCGGAATTTTTCATCATCGTCAATTAACTGGCGAATAATATGAATCATATTTGCCGCTTTGTAATACATATCGCCGCTGCCTTCCTGATTTACTCCGTAAGGGCCGATGATAGGTTTGTCATTTGCTATCGAGTGGCGTAATCCCCGGCAATATTCATTGCCCGCTTGTTTTCCGAAATAATAATCGGTAAAAAGTGTTTCCGAGTAATTGGTAAAGCCTTCGTGCACCCACATATCGGCAATATCTTTTGTGGTAATATTATTGGCAAACCATTCGTGGCCGCTTTCATGTACAATAATAAAATCCCATTTCATTCCCCATCCGCTGCCTGATAAATCTCTTCCGTAATAACCATTTAAATAACCGTTACCATAAGCTGTTGCACTCTGATGTTCCATTCCTAAGTATGGAGCATCAACCAATTTATAACTGTCTTTGTAAAAAGGGTAAGGGCCGAACCAATGTTCAAAGGCTTTCATCATTTTGGGCGCATCGGCAAATTGCTTCTTTGCTTTTTCTAAATTTTCTTCCAAAACCCAATAGTCCATATCTAAAGGGCCATTTTCTCCCTGGTAAACTTCTCCGAAATGAACGTATTTACCAATGTAAGGAATGATGCAATAACTGTTGATAGGCGATGAGACTGCCCAATGCCAGGTTGTTGTTTTATCAGGATTTTGAGTTTTTCCTTTTAATCTTCCGTTACCAACGCCCACTAAAGTATCCGCACAGGTTATATGAAGCGCGGCGCTGTCGGGTTCATCACTTTGATGGTCTTTGCAGGGATACCAAACGCTTGCGCCCAGGCTCTGACAAGCAATGCTTATCCAGGGGTTTCCTTTTGAATCTTTTCTCCAGATTAAACCGCCGTCCCATGGCGGAAGCCGAGCAATACGCGAACGACCATGATAATAAACGACGAACGTATTGATTGAATTTAATGTTTGTTCAGGGAGTTTATAAAAAAAAAGACAATTGCTATCTCGCTTGGCGGTTATTAAATGAATTTGTTGTCTTTGGCCTTTTGAGTTTATAAATGCGGCGCTGTCGACAAACAAAGGCTTCTGTAAATCGATCTGCATGAAATTTTGCGGACCAACAACTTTATAGGTAATGTAATTGCAACCCGAAATGGTGCTGTCGACCGGATTGGGTGTAAAGTAAATATCATATTTTAAAACATCCCACCAGGTACGGCCGGGACCAAGGCTACCGCGTAGGGTATCGTAGCGGGTGAACTTTTGGGCGTGTTTGAAGGGTTGGGAAAACGCCGACTGCTGGAACGCTATAAACAGCATAATTAGCAATAGTATTAATGTTATAAGCTTGAATTTAGTGTTATTCATTTTTCCTATAATGCGCGAAAGATTATGTCTAAGTAGCTTAGGAAGTGGGATGGGAAATTCACACGGTGGTGTCGCTTCCGAAGCGACGAAGAAAAAAGATAATTTGGATAATGATGAGTTTGTGCCAAAGGTTAATTATGATACCAAGGATTGTAAAACTTCCATATCTCGATTGAGTAATAGTAAGCGGCTATCGTCGTCCCAACAGCGATTATACGAGTTAGCCACACAATCTTCTCATCGGTATATTTTTGGGCGTTCTCGAGGGTTAAAATTCTCTGACGCTCAGAAACTCTATCCAAATACATTTGACGATAGCCGCCCTCAGCCAATAGGGACAAGGATAAAACCAAATAGTTTATGGATGTAATTTTAGTGTTGTGTTGGGTAATAATCGTGGCCGCTTCATTAAACATTCTGCTTGTAATTTTGTGCGTTTTTTTTAAGGTTTACATATTTCTTGACTATAATAATATGTTGCCACGATGGCCGCGACGGAAAGAATAATGATACTAATATTATCCATAATAACATACGCTGGTTTAATTTCAGGGTGCATTTATCTAAGAAAGATTTACGTTAATGGCAAGAACAATTCTTATAAATCATCTCGAAAAAT